>JAUNTM010000001.1:23611-85655 GCA_030538675.1 Capnocytophaga sp. | reverse complement strand
GGAAAAGGTCAGGTAGAAAATATGAATAAACTACTACGGCAATACATCAAAAAAACGAACCGATAAATGAAGATAACACTAAGAATATTAAAGAGATACAATACAAAATCAACCGAAGACCAAAAAAAATTAGACTACGAAAAACCGTTTGAAATTTTTTATAAATTTGTAAACTCAAAAATTGTGTTTGATAGTTGAATCTGTTTTCTTTAAATCATCATTTCTGTGAATAGCCGAAGCGCTTGAGTTGTCGGGAGTTGCTACGCCAATCTTTGTTTACTTTTACGAAAATTTCGATGTGTACTTGCTTGCCGAAGAATTTTTCTAAATCGGCACGTGCTTGCATTCCTACTTTTTTGAGGGCTTCGCCTTTATGTCCGATGATGATGCCTTTCTGTGTGTCGCGTTCCACCATGATGACCGAACGGATGTGAATAATATGGTCGGAATCTGAGAATGTTTCGGTTTCCACCTCTACGGCGTAGGGAATTTCTTTTTGATAATTCAATAAAATTTTCTCGCGGATAATCTCGTTGACAAAAAAGCGTTCGGGTTTGTCTGTCAGTTGGTCTTTCGGGAAAAAGGCTGGCGATTCGGGCAAAAGCTCGATAATCCGGTTGAAAACTTCTGCCGTTTGGAAACTTTCGAGTGCCGAAATCGGATAAATTTCCGCTTTGGGGACTTGGTTTTTCCAATGCGCGACCTGTTCTTCCAACTGCGATTGGTCGGATTTGTCAATTTTATTGATGAGAAGCAATACGGGAACGTTCATTTTGTTGATTTTTGCAAAAAATGCTTCGTCTTTGAGTTCTTTTTCCCCGATTTCTACCATATATATAAGTACATCGGCATCTTCGAAAGCACTTTTGACGAAATCCATCATCGAATGTTGTAATTCGTAAGCCGGTTTGATGATGCCGGGCGTATCGGAAAATACAATTTGGAAATCGTCGCCGCTCACGATACCGAAAATACGGTGGCGGGTGGTCTGTGCTTTGGACGTAATAATAGAAAGGCGTTCGCCGACAAAGGCGTTCATCAAAGTTGATTTGCCCACATTCGGGTTGCCGATGATGTTTACAAAACCTGCTTTATGTGCTGTCATCTCATTCAAAATTTATTCTCCAAAAATACGGAATTAATTTGGAAATGAGAAAATTTGAAAATTAAAAAGCCCAACGTACAAGCGTTGGGCTGGATTAAGTGTTTCTTGATTTTTTAAATTCAAAAATTCCCGAATTAAAAACTCATCTGAGTGAGAAATTCATTTCCAAATCTTCAAATTAAAAACTCAACTTTGCGGTTCTACACCGCCAAAGAGCGTGTCTTGCCATTCCTTGAGTTCCTGCCATTTGCCTTGGTAGGCGAGTAGGGCTTGGCGTGGCCAGGTACCCGGATTGTGAATGGCAAACCGTTCTCCACCGGCATCGAGGATTTCTTTGAGACGTTCGGGGGTGGTTTCCGAAAGCACTTTCCAAGTAGGAATACTGTTGCTTTTGAATAGTTCTTGTATCTTAGGCCCGATGCCTTCCACGAGCGTGAGGTCGTCTTGTTTGATGGTTTTGCCGTAGACAAGTTTGGCAGCGGCGGCATCAAAAGGAAGGTCGGCAGGCATGTTGGCAAATGATGCTATTTGTGTATCAAGATTTGCCAATCGGCTTTTTAGGTTAGCGATTTCGGTATCTTTACCTCTTAGTTTTTCTTCGTAGCTTAGAACGAACTTCTCAGTCCCGCTTAGTGCTTCAGTACTTTTCTCAAGATTGTCTACTTTGCTTTTCAAGTCAAAAATTTCTCGTTCTTTGATTTTCAATTTTTCCTCGTAAGTTTGAGCGAGTTTTTCTTTTTCATCTTTCAAGATGTCTTGCATTTGATTGCATTTTTTCAACTTGTCGCCCGAGCGCAGTTGACCGAGCAAATAGCCGAGCAAAGCACAGATGAGTCCGACGATGATAGGGATAATCCAACACAGCATAATTATAGTAATTTAAAGGTTAACAAATTTGTTTTTTATTATTTTAATGTGATTTCTACGCGGCGGTTTTCCGCACGTCCTTCTTCGGTTTTATTGTCGGCGATAGGTTTGTTTGGTCCGTTTGAAACCGTTTCTATCGCGTCGGCAGCAAAATTATTGCGCACCAAATAGCTTTTGATATATTCTGCACGCTCTTCCCCCAGTTTTAGGTTGAGTTCGCGAGCCCCGACATTGTCAGTGTTACCAATAACCAATATGCGTGCGTCATCAACATGTGTAAGATAATCGCTAAGTTGTTGTATTTTAGAACGTTCTTCTGCGGTAAGGGCAATCCTTGATGCTCCCGTTTCGAAATACAAACGGATAGGATTTTTCTTGAGGTCATCGGCAAAAGCCTTCATGTTTACCAGTGCGGCATCGTTATTTTCTACAGAAATGTCGTTTACCGAATACGTGGTAAGCTCATGCCACAAACCGTCGCTGTCGGAAATTCCTTCAATTATCTTATCGGAAATTGTAATCTGTTTGGCAGGATAGCCGGCTCCGACAAGGTAATTCTTGACGGCATTGGCACGTGCCAAACCTAAGGTTGGGAAGGCAGAATCATTGGTTTCGCTCAAGGCGTAATGCCCTATGATGTCCAATGATTTGTTGGGATTGTCATGGAAATTCGCTTTAGCATCGCTGACGGCTTTGATAAAACCGTCGCTTAGTGGTTTTTGAAATTCATACGAACCTCCTGAAAACAAGAAATTGTCAGGATGTGAAACTCGGAATGAGTCTGTGGAAAAATCGAATCCGTTTAACGAAAAGGCTTGTGGGGTTTCGGGAATTACCGTTGTGGTTTCGACCACTGTTTCGGTCGTTTCGCCATACACGGTACCGCAATTGCAACAGTAGATATATTGCAAAATTGCTCCAATAATTAACGTCAAAAGGATACCTAACAGGTAAAGGGAACGTCTCATAATTTTAGGATTTAATTTTATTGTACAAATTAACCAAATAAATATGAATGATACAATAGTTTGACGATTTTTTTTTAGAGAATTGTTTTTCAAGTGATTACATAAATATTATAAAACTTAAGTAACTGAAATTCAAATATTTGCATCTGTATAATTTCATCAAACGCTCCGAAATAATCTATTTTTTTATGAAAAAATGGTTCACTCTTCGCAATATTGAAATCTGTCTGGTGGGGAAATATATCTTTTTTGCCGTTGTAAAAAGCAATACACGCTTTTCTATGCTGTCATGGCTTGAATAATTTTTCAAAACAAAGCAGCATTTTTCAGCATATTTTTTTATCTTTGTGTAAACTGCCTGATTATGAAAAATATATCGTACACCATCATTGTTATTTTCATGTTTTTATTTTCCGTGGAAAGTACAGCTCAAGGTTTTGCTTTCGATTTGGGATACAAAACCATGAAAGGAAGCTATATGCAGGCAGGCGTATCGTACCGCATTTCTGACCATACCGATGAAAACGTTTGGAATGTAGACGCTGCCTTACTGACGGACTTCAACCGGCACCACATCCCGAAAATCGGGGTGCAGAAACGGCTGGTTTTATTCGAACTCGGCGGGAATATTTCAACACGCTATGCAGAGCCTACTTTGGGCTTCAATTTGCTGAACGCACTAAAGCTCAATGCCGGCTATACATTTCCTTACAAAAACGATTTCCCACAACAATTTACTTTCGGACTCGTCATCTCGTTGGGTGGCAACAGGTATTACGACCGCTTGAATTTCATGTGAATTTTTGGTTCTCCACGTATCCTTTGGCACTTAAAAGCGTGTCCCTTACTTTCTTGGAAAATCCTTTTACGACGCAATCATAGCTATGGTCAATCATCTGTTTTAGGAGCGTGTCGGAAATCTCGTTGGGTTCGGCTTCCACGGTATTCCAGTGTTTTTTGTTCATGTGATAGCCGGGCTGTACGCTATTGTACTGCTCTCGCCATTCGAGGGCGAGCTCGGGGTCGCATTTGAGATTGATACTTTTGTCGCCTGCTTCCCATTTTGCTAATGAAAAAAGCACGAATATTTTCCCCATGACTTTGAATGTTAAAAAGTTTTCATCGAAAGGAAAATCTTCTGTAACTTGTGGTTTCGACAGGCAATATGTTCGCAAATCTTCAATATTCATAGCTTTGTGTGATTAGTTTGGGACTTCGGTACGCTTACGAAACGTGATGTATGCCGCCAACAACAACCATAGCACGAGTAACCCATTCCCCGTAAGGGAAAACAAAGAGCCTTGCCGTACGACTTGTGGCTCGAACGTGAATGTGACGGTGTGCTTGCCCGCGGGGATATACATTCCTCGCAACATGTAATCAACTCTTTGAAAATCAACATCTTGACCATCGATAGTAGCCTTCCAGCCTTGCGGATAATGGGCTTCGGAAAATACGGCAAATCCATCATGCGGGTTGTCTGTTTGGTATTGCAGACGGTCGGGATGGTATTCGTCCAAACGAATGACCGACAAACTGTCAACTGTAAATTCTTGTTTTTCAATACGTTGGTTCGCTTCCGAGGAATGAATTAAAGCTTCGGTCTGAGGGTTGAAGTTGGTGAGGGCTTGCATTATCGCATCGTCAGTTGGCAAGGCAATCAACCGGGATACGAACCAGGCATTGCCCAAGGCTTCGTCATTGAGGACGGGTTGTGGCTGTCCGCTGTCATTTTTGGTGATAAAATATTTGACATTGAGCATGTTGAAAAGTTGCATATTGCCATTAGCTATCTGATAATCAAACAGTTCTTGCAATCGGCGGGGCTTGGCAGCATGATAGCCTCCCACAGAATTATGGAAATATGAGGTGCGTGCTCCATTAATCCCTACCGACGGCTCGTATACCCGAAATCGGGCGGTGTCGCTGAGAATGTGCGCATCGGCTTGGGTCATCGCAAAGGGCTGTTGTAGTTGTTTTTGAGAAACAAAATTATCGGCAGATACATAGCGTCTGGCTACGCCGCTCAAGTCAAAAAGGACTAATCCGAGCAATACGCCTTGCAATGCCATTTTGCTTAATTTGCCGTATTGATACATGGCTAATCCCAAAGCTGTCAGTAATATAAATATCGTCGAACGCAGTAAATCGGCTGTGTATATCGCTTTTCGGTCTTCGGTAATCATAGCGATGAGTTCTTTTCCGTAATACTGCTGATACAGCCCGTCGGAAGCTCCGGTGAAAGAAAAAAATCCTTTGGAAACGAATAGAATCACCACCAAACCGAGCGTTATATATAAGGTGTAGTTGAGTGCTTTTTTGGCTGCTGCCGATGGTTCTGAAAAAAAACGTTGTAATCCCAACATCGCTAATGCAGGGACGCATAGCTCCAATAAAACCTGTATGGACGAAACAGCTCGAAATTTGTCGTATAACGGAAAATAATCAATCATAAAATCGGTCAACAGGGCGAAATTTTTCCCCCATGAAAGTAATAATGACATGATGGCACCGCCCAACAACCACCATTTCAGCCGGTCTTTGACAATGAATAACGCTACTACGAAAAGGAAAAATACAACCGCTCCGATGTATGCCGGGGCTGCTACAATGGGTTGACTTCCCCAATAGGTTGGTAATCCGTTGGCAAAATCAAGCGCTTGCGATGCAGATACGCCATTGCTGACCAAAAACCGGTACGTTTGCGAATCTTCACCCAAGGCCTCATTGTTCGAACCTCCGAAAAGTCTGGGGACGAATAAGTTAAACGATTCGGTGATGCCGTAGCTATATTCGGTAATGTATTCGCGTGAGAGTCCGCTTGCTGATTTTTTTGGCAATCCGTCGGGTGAAATGGTCAATGAAGAAGAGCCTCGCGTACTCCACTTAGCGTATTCTTGCGTGGCTAATAGCGGTGTGGCATTGGCAAGAACTGCTATGATCGCTGCCAACGAAAGCACCAATACCGATTTGCCAAAATGGGGTAATGCCTTCTCCCGAAATGCCTGAATGCCTTTGAAAATACCCAAAAGTAATACCAACAACAACAAATAATACGTCATCTGATAGTGATTGGCATTGATTTCCAAAGCGACCGCAACCGCTGTAAGCAATCCTCCCCACAGGTATTTTTTGTCGAAAACCAATAAAATTCCTGCCAGAACAGGTGCAAAATAGCCAATAGCATGAGCCTTCGCATTGTGTCCGACTCCCAAAATAATTATCAAATAGGTGGAAAAACCAAAGGCAACCGCCCCAAGAAAAGCCGTACGGTTATCTACCTTTAGCACTAATAGCAACAGGTAAAATCCTATGAAATACAAAAACAAATAATCCGCCGGGCGAGGTAAAAAACGTATGGCTCTGTCCAATTTCTTTACAAAATCATACGGATATTGAGCCCCTAACTGATACGTAGGCATTCCTGCAAAAGCACTGTCCGTCCAATAGGATTCCCGTCCTTGCTCCCGAAGGTCATTACGCTCTTTTGCCATGCCTGTATATTGGACTATGTCGCTCTGTAACAATGATTTGCCTTGCAGTACAGGGTAAAAAAAGGCTACTGAAATGGCAATAAAAGCCACGATAGAAAGAAGATGGGGTATGCTTTTTTGAAGTTTGTTTTTCATACGTTTTTGGATGTTCTTTTTTATTGGCGTAAATCAGCACAATTAATTTACACTATATTTTTTTCATGAAGATGTCAATCAATCTCCTCATATTCAATGTATTCACCGACTTTTTTGGTGGAAACCGGATTTTTGGATTGAGCGGATTGCGTATAGGTCGTATCTTGCGTGGATTGCTCCGCAGAACCAAACTGCTGTTGCAGATTTTTTTCTGCTTTCTTAAATAAATAGCGCAACAACAACGGAAAAAAGAACCGTAACGCCAACAAAAACAAAAAAACAACAAGCCCAAACCCAAACAAAACACTCAAAAATCCTTCAAAAGATGCTTCTACAATCATAATACATAAAAAGTTTTGCCCAAAAGTACAATTCTATTTGGATACAATCTGCAAAAAAAATAATAATTTTTTAATCGAGGTGCGTTTCCTTCGGATTTCTCCTGTCTTTTTTCGTTATCATAGCTGTCTTTTCTCTTCAAAATACGTATTTTTGTAAAAATCTTTTACAGAAAATGAAAAAAGTATTAGCCGTATATTTTACGCAATCGGGGCAGCTCCGGGAAATCCTCGAACGGATAACAGCACCGTTACAGGCTGTGGCGGAAGTAACTTTTTGCGAAATAAAAATGCAAAAACCATTTCCGTTTCCGTGGACGGAAGAGGCTTTTTTTGATGCGTTCCCTGAGGCTTTTTTGCAAATTCCTTCGGAAATAGAACCTATTCCGCAATCTGTTTTAGAGCAAGATTTTGATTTGATAATTCTCGGTTACCAAGTGTGGTATCTGTCGCCGTCCATTCCCACAACGTCTTTTCTGAAAAGCCCTTACGGGGGAAAACTGCTCGGCGGAAAACCCGTAATTACCGTTTCGGGAAGCCGCAATATGTGGGTAATGGCACAGGAAAAAATGAAAAATTTGCTCAAAAATTGCCACGCGGATTTGGTGGGCAATATTGCATTGGTGGACAGACACCCCAACCACGTGAGCGTAATTACCATTGTGCGGTGGATGTTTTCCGGCAGGAAAGAAAAACAAGGCTGGCTGCCCAAACCGGGCGTGTCGGACAAGGATATTTACGAAGCCTCAAAATTCGGGGAAACAATCGCTTCAGCATTGCAAACCTCTGATTATCAAAATCTACAACCGCAACTCGTGGAACAGAAAGCGGTCGTCATAAAGCCGTTTTTGGTATCGGCGGACAAAAAAGGCAACCGTATTTTTGCGTTTTGGTCGGCATTTATCGTCAAGAAAAAAGAGAGCCGCCGCCGCTGGCTGAAAGTTTTTTACGTTTATTTATGGGCTGCCATTTGGATTATTGCCCCAATTGTGTATATCTTGCACCTTTTATTGTATCCTTTTAATATTTTGAAATTTAAAAAACAACAACGATATTACAGCAACATTTAAAAACAAACAACCATTTATGAAAAATATCGGCATTATTGGTTGTGGATGGCTGGGAATACAGTTAGCGAAACGGTTATCTCCTGAGTACAACATTTATACAACGACAACATCTGAACGAAAAAAAATAGATCTAACAACAATGGGATATAACCCAATTGTTATGCAGTTTGACGACTCCAAAATATGTGAAACAAATAAAAAATGGGAATTTTTAGAGCAGTTAGATGTGATTATAATAACCGTACCGTTTTCAAAACAAGCGACAACCGAAACGCTTCAAAATCGTTTTGAAAACATTTGTTTATTTATTGAAAATTTTAAAAATCAACTTTTCCTCACGAGTTCCATAGGGATTTACCCGCAAGTCCAGATGCAGATTTCAGAAAAAACGATAGAGGAAAAACTTCTAAATCCATCGATTCTGTTTGTAGAAAAACGAATGAAAGAAGCATTTCCGCAAATAAACATCTTACGTTTAGGCGGATTAATGGGGGGCAATAGGATTTTTAGCAATTATGAAATTTCAACCCCTAATCAAATTGTAAATCACGTTCATTATGAAGATTGCTGTTTGATTATAAAAAAAATGATAGCGGAAAATATTCATTCCAAAATATATAATGTAGTAGCTCCATTACACCCTACAAAACAAGAAATTATAAATTATCAAAAAGGAATTACTATAACGGATATTCAAGGAAATGGTCGGGAAATTATATCAGATTTATTGCAAAATGAATTAAATTACACTTATCTACATCCAAATCCTAAAACTTTCAAATAAAACGGCATATTGTGTCATCCGATAAAATAGAGAAAGCTATCCACCGGAAATAGCTTTTCTTTTCTCGGTAAGAATGATTTTTTCAATTCTTAGGCATTGCTTATCGCCCATAGTTTTATATTTTTGCAAAAAGAGATTTTTCTCAAAAACAAAAACACTATCACGAAAGTATTTGACCAACATCATTTTATGCCTGACGTATATATAACCCAAACCGCTACTTTTTTACCCAACGAACCTGTCGCCAACGATGAAATGGAATCGTATCTGGGTATCATCAACCAAACCGCTTCCAAAGCCCGCCGGTTGATATTGCGTAACAACAAAATCACGAGCCGCTACTACGCACTCGACAAACAGGACAACCCAACGCACACCAATGCCGAACTTACCAAAAATGCCATTAGTGCATTGTCTTCCAATATTTTAGAAGAAATCGAAGTCCTTTCGTGCGGCACTTCAACCCCCGACCAACTCCTGCCCTCGCACGCCGCTATGGTACACGGACTTTTACGCAACCGCACGCTCGAAATCAATTCGGCTTCGGGGGTGTGCAATGCCGGAATGGCAGCCCTCAAGTACGGTTATATGTCGGTGCGGTCGGGCAACTCGAACAATGCCGTTTGCACAGGTTCAGAGCGGGTATCGTCGTGGTTGCGAGCCGACAAATACGAAAACGAAGCCCAACACCTCAAAGAACTCGAACAACAACCGATTATCGCTTTCAAAAAAGATTTCCTACGGTGGATGCTTTCCGATGGTGCAGGGGCATTTCTGCTTGAAAATCAGCCGAATGGAAAATTCCCGTTACGTATCGAATGGATGGAAAATTGCTCGTTTGCCCACGAGTTGGAAACCTGTATGTATGCCGGTGGCGACAAACTCGATGACGGCAGTATCAAACCTTGGTCGGATTATCGGGCGGACGAATGGCTTTCAAAATCCGTTTTTTCGATAAAACAAGACGTGAAACTGCTCGACGAAAATATCCTCAAAAAAGGGGCGGAAAGTATGAAACTCGCCTTGCAAAAACACGGCATCAAGGCTTCGGAAATCGACTATTTTCTACCGCACGTGTCCTCGCATTATTTTGTGGACGGACTGCATAAAGAGCTATCCGCCAACGGAGTAGAAATCCCGACGGAACGGTGGTTTATGAACCTCAGCCGTGTGGGCAACGTCGGGGCGGCATCTATTTACCTGATGCTCGATGAACTCGTAACCTCGGGCAAGTTGCAAAAAGGACAAAAAATCCTGCTTTCCGTTCCCGAAAGCGGACGGTTTTCGTATTCATATTCATTGCTAACCGTTTGTTAAAAAATGATATTTATGGCGACAGAAAATACATTTCCCATAAAAGATGCGGCATTCGTGCAATCATTAATTCCGCAGAAATCGCCTTTTGTGATGGTCGATGCGTTGTTTTCGTATGAATCCCATTCGCTCAAAGCAGGACTAACTATTTGTAAATCAAATATTTTTGTTGAAAAAGATGTTTTTGCCGAAGCGGGAATTATCGAGCACATGGCACAATCGGTCGCACTTCACACCGGGTATCAATTTTTCTTAAAAAACGAACCTGCACCCACGGGTTATATAGGTTCGATAAGGTCAGTTTCGGTAGAAAAATATCCGAAAGTCGGCAATACGATTGAAACTCAAGTTTCTGTTTTGCAGGAATTTATGGGTGTAACGCTCGTTGAGATTGAAAGTTCGGTAGGCGGTTCGGTCATCGCCAAAGCACAAATGAAAACCGTTATCGCTTCTTAAAAAAAATGCTAAACGAAACTATCTCCATACACGCCTACCTGCCGCACCGAAAACCGATGCTGATGGTCGATACCATTCTGGAAATCAATGAAAACGAAGTCGTAACGGAATTTTTGGTAACAGAGGATTGCATTTTCGCCCACGGCGGATTTCTCAGCGAAAGCGGACTTATCGAAAATGCGGCACAAACCTGCTCGGCGATTGTGGGGCGGTCGATTTTATCGGATGGGAATGGCGGTGTCAGAAACGGCATGAAAACCATTGGCTTTATCAGCGGCATCAAGCAATTGGCAATTTACAGAAAGCCTGCTGCAAACGAAATTATCATTACGGAAGCCTCGTTGATTTCAAAATTTGACACCGAAGAATATTGCATTTGCGCAATGAAATGTCGTACATTATCACAAGGCAAAACGCTTTTGGAAGCCGACATCAACCTTTTTATCAAAAAAGAAAAATGAAAACAGACGAAGTGCCTCAAGACGGCGGACAGCTGGCTGAAAAAAATATTACGGAATTGTGCTATGCCGTGGACGAAAACGGCAATTACACGACCGCCCAAAGTAGCGGCTGGACACCGAAAACCATAGCGCTCGAACAGCAAATGCAAACGCTTCAACAGCGAATTGACGAAGCCCGAAAAGCCGTTGCCGAAGGTGAAAAAAGCTCCATTGCGTACTATATGGAATTACACCGGATGGATTTGCCCACACTCGCCGATTACGTCGGGAAATGGCAATGGCAGGTAAAACGCCATTTGAAACCATCAATCTTTAAAAGCTTATCAATCAGAGTTTTAGAAAAATACGCAGCGGCTTTTGAAATATCTGTCGGTGAATTAAAGGACTTTGACGGAAAGTGATTTTTTAGTATCTTTGTTGAAAATAAAAAACGTATGCTAAGAGAGGTAGAATTGCAAAACCGAAAGACTTCTTTTCTAAAAAACATCGATAAATGTGTTTTTTGGGATTGCGATATCGAAACTTTAGATTTTTCCAAAAGCCAGGCTTTCATCATAAGCCGAACGCTTATGCGGGGTACGGAACGAGAAATCGGAGTTGTGGAAAAACTGTTTTCTTTGGAAGAAATCATTGATGCCGTTGAACGCTCACCCGAAGCCGACAACAAATGCAAAAATTATTACAAAACTTTACAGCGGTTACGAAATGATTTTAAACAATAATAAAGCCATCAATGCTACAATGGAAGATAAAGAAAATTGGGAAAAAATCAAAAATGACATAGAGCAATGCTACATTCGCTATGACAGAAAATTACACAAGTAACTCCAAAATGACAACAGCTTTCCAACACCACCAATCGGCTCATTGCGAAAACGGCGTAGCTTCCAATTTATTGAAACACAACGGTATAAACATCAGCGAACCGATGATTTTCGGCATCGGGTCAGGCTTATTTTTCTTTTATTTCCCGTATTTGAAGATGAATGCCGCACCGCTCATCAGCTACCGACCGATGCCGGGCAGCATTTTCAACAAAGCCGCCAAACGATTGGGAATCAAAGTGAAACGGATAAAATTTTCCGATAAGGAAAAAGCCCGCAAAGCCCTCGATGAAAATTTGAAAAACAATATCCCGACAGGCTTGCAGGTGGGCGTGTACCATTTGCCGTATTTTCCCGACGAATACCGCTTCCATTTCAACGCCCATAATTTGGTAGTTTACGGAAAAGAAGCGGACAATTACCTCGTCAGCGACCCTGTGATGCAAACCACTACAATATTGACTGACAGTGAGTTGGAAAAAGTACGCTTCGCCAAAGGTACGCTCGCTCCCAAAGGACAAATGTATTTCCCTACGCATTTCCCCGACCAAATCGACTGGGAAAATGCCGTCAAAAAAGGCATCAGAAATACGTGTAACGATATGCTTGCACCCGTGCCAATTATCGGGGTTTGTGCCATACGCCGATTTGCCAAAAGTATCCCAAAATGGGTTAAAACAAAAGGTGTAAAAGTTACGAACCATTACCTCGCACAAATGGTGCGGATGCAGGAAGAAATCGGGACGGGCGGCGGCGGTTTCCGTTTTATTTACGGAGCTTTTTTGCAGGAAGCCGCTATCCTACTCCGCAACGAACGCCTGCGGGAACTCTCGCTCGAAATCACGCATATCGGCGACCTCTGGCGGGAGGTTGCCTTGAACGCATCGAGGGTGTACAAAAACCGAAGCAATCAAAATGATGTGTATAACGAATTGAGCCAAAGCCTATTACAAATCGCCGATTTGGAAAAAGCCTTTTACAAAAAACTCAAAAAAGCGATATGAAACAAGCCGTTATCCACACCGAAAATCTGCGGAAGCAATACAAAAATACCGATGCGTATGCGGTGGACGGCATTTCGGTTTGCATCCGCGAAAGCGAAATTTTTGGAATTTTAGGACCCAACGGCGCCGGAAAAACCACGCTGATTTCAATGCTTTGCGGTTTGGTCAAACCTACCGAGGGGCAATTTTCCGTTTTCGGAATGGACTACCGCCGCAATGCCGCTGCCATCAAACAGCGTATCGGGACGGTACCGCAAGAATACGCTCTTTATCCAACGCTAACCGCTCGCGAAAATCTCGAATATTTTGGAAGTATGCTCGGGCTTAAAGGCGAAAATCTACACGAACGCATCCGAATAGTACTCGACGAATTAGGACTAATTCGCTTTGCCGACAGGAAAATAAATACTTTTTCAGGCGGTATGAAACGCCGTATCAATCTGATTGCAGGCATATTGCACGAACCGCAATTACTTTTTTTGGACGAACCTACCGTAGGCGTTGATGTACAATCTAAAAACGTAATTATGGAATATTTAACAAAATTAAATCAAAATGGAACGACTATCATTTACACATCGCACCACTTGAGCGAAGCTGAAAATTTTTGTAGCCGAATTGCCATTGTAGAACAAGGAAGGATTTACGCCGAAGGTACGCCTCAGGAACTCATCGCTTCCGTTGCCGGAGCACGCCACCTTGAAGATGTTTTTATTGCCATCACCGGAAAAGAATTACGCGATGTTATATAAATTGTTACAATCTGTTAAAAAAGAATTACGATTGCTATCACGCGATTTCGGCGGATTGATTATTCTTTTTGTGATGCCGCTCGTGCTGATTGTTACCGTTACGATGATACAGGACAACACGTTCCGTAGTGTTACCGAAACGAGTGTCCCCATTCTGTTTGTCGATTACGACCAAGGCGATATTTCACAGTCCGTCCGCCAAAATTTGACAGACAGCAATTCGTTTCAGCTCATTAGCGAATACGACGGACAGCCGCTAACCGAAAATACCGCTAAAGAGCTCGTACAGAAAGGGTTGTATCAATTAGCTATCGTCCTTCCCGAAAATTTGAGTAATGATTTACAAGAAAAAATCGACCAGAACGTAGCCAAAATCGTTCGTGATTTGGGGCTTTCAGACGATGTTCCAACCGAAGCTAAAATGCTGAAAACCAAAGAAATAACCCTCTATTTCGACCCTGCAGTGCAACTATCGTTTAAAAATTCTGTTAAAAACGGTATCGGCAAAATGGTATCGCACATTGAAACGCAGTCGGTGTATGCGGCCTTCCAAGAGCAATTCGCTACTTCGGACGAGCCAATCATCGACCAAAATCCGTTTATCGTATTCCGTGAAGCATTCCCCGGAGGGAAAACCGAAACCGCAATGCCAAATTCGGTACAACACAACGTTCCTGCGTGGATTTTGTTCGCAATTTTTTTTATTGTCGTACCACTTTCTATTAATTTAGTAAAAGAAAAACAACAAGGAACGCACGTCCGCCTGCTGACGCTTCCTGTGCCTTACGCTGTTTCGGTCGCCGGAAAAACGATTACGTACCTTATTATATGTTACCTGCAATTTCTGTTGATGCTTGCCGTTGGTTATTTCTTGTTTCCGTATCTCGGATTGCCACAATTGCAGTTAGAAGGTACATTTATTTACTTGACAATCATTGCTTTATGTTCGGGGTTGGCAGCGGTCGGTTTTGGTATTTTAATAGGTACGGTTGCCGATACGCAAGAGCAATCCGCACCGTTTGGAGCAACTTCGGTGGTTATTCTGGCGGCGGTCGGTGGCGTGTGGGTTCCTGTTTTTGCAATGCCGAAACTGATGCAGCACATCTCAAATATTTCCCCGATGAATTGGGGACTTAACGCTTTTTATGATATTTTATTGCGAAAAGGAAGCCTGACCGACATTGTACCCGAAATAATTTGCTTACTTTTGTTTTTTGCAATAACTACCGCAATTGCTATCGCTTATGACAAGAAAAAAAGAGCCGTCTGACGAAATCCGAGAGTGGGACATTACCGCCGAATTTCGGGTGCGTTTTAACGAAACCGACCCGCTCGGCATCGTGTGGCACGGACACTATATTGCTTATTTTGAGGAAGGTAGAGAGGCTTTCGGACGCGCTCACGGCATCTCGTATCTTGACATCAACGCTCACGGCTATACCACGCCTATCGTGAAATCGGTTTGCGAACACCGTGCACCGCTGACTTTCGGAAATCTCGCCAAAATCACAACGACTTTCGTCCATACAGCGGCTGCCAAAATGATTTTCCGTTATAAAATTTTTACCCCCGACGGGAAATTGGCGTGCTTCGGCGAAACGACACAGGTTTTTGTGGACGCAAAAGGCGATTTGGCACTTTACAAACCCGATTTTTACGAAAAATGGCTCCGTAAAATGACTGAAAAACATAACTCTCTTGAAAAGAAATAGTTACATAACCGATAGCCACTGCATAACGCCCCTCGGAATGGACATCGCGACCAACGCAACAGCATTGCGTAACGGCATATCGGGCATTAAAAGACATCGTTTTAACGGAATGGAAGGTTCGTTTTTCGCTTCCGTTATAGAGGAGAATTTACTTAACGATACTTTCAGAAAAGCCATTCCGATTAAAGATAATTTTACAAAATTAGAAAAAATGCTACTTTTGGCGATGTTTCCCTTGACGGAAAAAAATCGCATTACCGACCGCACAGCCCTCATTCTTTCGACCACCAAAGGTAATATCAGTGGTTTGGCTTCGGGCAGAAATCCTCACGAATTACGTTTGCCGGCATTGGCAGAAAAATTAGCAGATTTTTACGGATTTCCGAATATTCCGATAGTGATTTCCAATGCTTGCGTATCGGGAATTTTAGCCGTATCGGTGGCTAAACGACTGGTAGAAAGCGGAATGTATGATGATGTATGCGTTGTGGCAGGCGATGAAGTGTCGCCGTTCATTGCATCGGGCTTTCAGGCGTTTCAGGCATTGAGCCACGAACCCTGCCGACCGTTTGACACCGACCGTTCGGGGGTAAGTTTGGGCGAAGCTGCTGCTGCAACTTGGGTTAGTGCCGAACGAAACCAGAACAGTTTCCGTATCTGCGGTGAGGCTTCTATAAACGATGCAAACCACATTTCGGGACCTTCACGCACGGGCGAAGGACTTTTTAAAAGCATCAAAAACGCTTTAACCGAAGCGGGAATTTCGCCTGCCGAGATTGGTTTTATTTCGGCCCACGGCACGGCAACCCGCTATAACGATGATATGGAATCCATCGCTTTTGCGAGATCATCGTTTTCTAACACATTGGTACACAGCCTTAAAGGGTGTTACGGACACACACTCGGAGCTTCGGGACTGCTTGAGTTGGTTATCGCGATGGAAAATGCTTCCCGAAATTCGCTCGTGCCGTCGCTCGGATTTCAAACCGCAGGAACGACCGAACCGATGAATATTATCCAGCAAAATACCGAAAAAGATGTCCGTTATTTTTTAAAAACGGCTTCAGGTTTTGGCGGTTGCAACACAGCGGTAGTTTTTGAAAAATTAGATTAAAATGAAAATGAATTCGCATATAACTTCTTTTGTTTCTATCGAAAAAAATACGCTTTCGCTAAACGGAAATAGTGTGTTTCAAACGGAAAATATTTCTTTTGATGAATTTATCAAAAAAGCATATCGTTATTTAGAAATTTCATATCCGAAATTTTTTAAAATGGACAGGCTCAGCAAGCTGGCATTCGTCGCTTCAGAACTGATTTTCAAAGGAATGAGCCAAGAAGAAAAGGACGGTACGGCACTTGTTTTCGCCAATTCATCGGCGAGTATGGACACCGACCTCAGGCATCAGGAAAGCATTTCAGCAGAAGATAATTTTTATCCAAGTCCTGCCGTTTTCGTGTATACATTGCCTAATATTTGCCTTGGCGAAATCAGTATCCGGCATCAATTATTGACCGAAAATTCTTTTTTTGTTTTTAGCGAATTTCCAAATGAATTTTTTAAAAATTACGCTAATACACTTTTGCAAAGTGGCAAAGCGAAAAAAGTACTTTGCGGTTGGGTGGAGCTTCTTGGCGAAAACTATCGGGCTGAATTGCAATTGGTTGAAAATAGGTAATTTTCACAAATCTTTCGCTTATTAAGTAAACTAATTTTCTTTTTTCGTATCTTAGCCAACCTAAAAATATAATATTCACAATAATTTCAATATAAAATATGAGCAATCTCAAACAAGAACTGAAAAATAAAATCATCGAAGTACTTAATCTTGAAGATATTACACCGGAAGACATCCAAGATAATGATGCCCTTTTTGGCAGCGGACTTGGGTTGGATTCCATTGATGCGTTGGAACTTATCGTATTGATGGACAAGGATTACGGCATCAAGCTGACCGACCCGAAAGAAGGGAAAGCGATATTCCAATCCATTGGAACCATGGCGGACTACATCGCCCAGCACCGTACCAAATAACGCTATTTATGACACGGATTGCCATTACCGGAATGGGGATTGTATCGGCTATCGGGCTGGATGTGGAAGAGAATTTTGCTTCGCTTTCGCAAGGACGGCACGGCATTTCGCGAATTGAAAATATCGGTACTCGCCACCAAAACGAAATTATGGTAGGCGAAATCAAACTTTCAAACGAAATTCTTTCTGAAAAATTACAATTATCGCCTGATAATGATTATCCCCGAACGGCAATGCTTGGCTGTTTGGCTGTGCGTCAGGCCGTTGAAAATGCGGGAATTACAGACATCAATGACTGTCGGACGGGACTTATTTCCGCTACGAGCGTCAGCGGTATGGATATGACGGAACGGTATTTTTATGAATATTTTGAAAACGAAGCCGTCCGGCGTTACATCGCTACGCATGATGCCGGCGAAATTGCCCATAAAATTGCTAATTCCATAGGACTGAAAGGCTTGGTTACAACCGTGAGTACCGCTTGTTCGTCGGCTGCCAACGCCATTATAATGGGAGCGGAACTCATCAAAAGTGGACGGCTCGACCGTGTTATCGTTGGCGGCGCAGATGCATTATCAAAATTTACGATAAATGGTTTCAAAACGCTGATGATACTTTCTGATACGTACAACACGCCTTTTGACCAAAACAGAAAAGGTCTGAATCTCGGTGAAGCAGCAGCTTATTTGGTGTTGGAATCGGATAGCGAAGTCAAAAAAAACGCAAAAAAACCACTTGCGTACCTCAGTGGTTACGGCAATGCCAATGATGCTTTCCATCAAACTGCTTCGTCAGAAAACGGGGAAGGAGCGTATTTGGCAATGCAAAAAGCATTGGAGATGTCGGGGTTACAGCTTGCGGATATTGACTACATCAACGCTCACGGCACGGCAACGCCTAATAATGACCTTTCGGAAGGCAGGGCATTGCTTCGGATTTTCGGTAAAAACGTCCCCGACTTCAGCTCCACCAAAGCCTTTACGGGACATACACTCGCCGCCGCCGCCGCCATCGAAGCCGTATACAGCGTACTTGCTTTACAGCGAAATGTTCTCTTTCCGAACCTGAATTTTCAAACTCCGATGGACGAATTCCAGCTCGTTCCCAATACTGTTTTTCGCCAAAAAAACATCCATCACGTGCTGTCCAATTCGTTTGGTTTCGGCGGAAATTGTTCTACTTTGATATTTTCAAAATGAAAAAAAATTGCTATATCAACGGACTGTCGTGCATCTCGGCACAAAATACTTTTGAGGACACTCAAATTCTCGAAAATCCTGTTTTACAATACGATAAGAATATTTTGTACGCTTTTGAGCCTTCGTACAAATCGTTCATCCCACCTGCTATGATTCGCCGAATGGCAAAAGGTGTGAAAATGGGAATTGCTACTTCGGCACGAGCTCTTGAAGAAGCCCGGATGCTACAACCGCAGGCTATCATCACGGGAACGGGAATGGGTTGTACGCAGGATTCTGAAAAATTTCTTAAAGCACTGATTGACAATGACGAACAGTTTCTTACCCCGACCTCGTTCATCCAATCCACACACAATACCGTAGGCGGGCAGATTGCTCTCGGAATGCAATGCAAAAGCTATAATTTCACGTATGTGAACGGCGGCGTGTCGTTCGAGTCGGCATTGTTGGACGGTTTGATGCAGATTGAAAATCAGCAAGTTGAAAATGCTTTGGTCGGGGCGGTCGATGAAATTTCTGCCCACACCGTTGAATTGTATAAATTACAAAATTTTATTAAAAGTGATACGATTTCGCCCTATTCATTGCGTCGTCCTTCGGAGGGGTTTGTGTTTGGCGAAGGGGCTTCTTTTTTCGCTTTAAGCGGAAATAAGCAAGATACTACTTACGCCCAAGTGGTGGATATTGCGATGCAAAACGAACTCCCGCCGGAAGAATGGGAAATTTTTACGAGGCGATTTTTAGCGAATAACAACCTGATATTCAGCGATATTGACGCAATTGTTTTAGGAATCAATGGTGACATCACAACGGATTATTTTTATGACAATCCGCAGCGGGTTTTTGTGGATAAAATGCAGCTGTACTACAAGCACCTGTCGGGCGAATACGATACGGCTTCGGCTTTCGGTGTTTTTGCGGCGTGCCAACTTTTGAAACGGCAGCGCATTCCGCAAATCTTACGGTGGAACGGCGTTTTGGCATCTTCGGTAAAAAATGTGTTGTTGTACAATCATTACCGGGGAAAAGACCACAGTTTGGTATTGTTACGTCAATAAAAAAATTATATTTTCCTGTCTATCACGTAATTGACCATTATTTGTAAAGCGTTTTTGTATTCCGATGCCGGGAATTCATCCAGAATAGCAAGTGCTTTTTGTTGGTATTCTTTCATTTTTTCGGTAGCGTATTCCAATCCGTTGTGTTTTTTTACTAAGGCAATTACGTCTTTGACGCGCTTTTTATCTTTGTTGTGATTTTTTATAGAGTTGATAATCCATTTTTTGTCGTTATCACTACAATTATTGAGTGTATAAATGAGGGGCAAGGTCATTTTTTGCTCTTTAATATCGATTCCCGTAGGCTTTCCGATAGCTCCTTCGCTATAATCGAAAAGGTCATCTTTTATCTGAAAAGCCATTCCTATAAATTCACCAAATCGGCGCATTTTCTCGACGGTTTCGAACTCTTCGGGAAGTACAGAGCAGGCTCCCATAGCACAGCAGGCAGCGATGAGTGTTGCCGTTTTTTGTCGAATAATTTCATAATAGACGGCTTCGGTAATATCCAAACGGCGGGCTTTTTCTATTTGCAAAAGTTCGCCTTCGCTCATTTCCCGGACGGCGACCGAAATGATTTTTAATAAATCAAAATCGCCACTATCAATAGAAAGTAGCAATCCTTTTGAGAGTAAAAAATCGCCGACTAAAACCGCAATTTTGTTTTTCCACAAGGCATTAATGGAAAAAAAACCACGTCTTTTGTTGCTGTCATCAACCACATCATCATGTACCAACGTGGCTGTGTGTATGAGTTCGATGACCGAAGCCCCGCGGTACGTCCGTTCGCTGACCGTACCGCCCGACACCATTTTGGCAACCAAAAACACGAACATCGGACGCATTTGCTTGCCTTTACGGTTTACGATATAATAGGTAATGCGGTTGAGCAACGCCACTTTGGACGACATCGACTCTTGAAACTTTCGTTCAAAAAGTTCCATTTCGTGGCGGATGGGTTCTTTAATGAGGGTTGTTGTTTTCATAATAATTAATTTGGAAATTTGAAGATTTGGAAATGACATATCCTTTTCCATTTTACTCTTCAAATTCCCACATTTTCAAATTAAAACATACGAATTGGCATTTCCAAATATTCAAATTTCCACATTTTCAAATTATTTAAAAGGAATCTCACATACCGGTATGGGCTTCATTTTGTGTTGGTTAGCTTTGTTTAAGCGTTGAAAAATTGTGATGACTTCTTTTTGTCTTCCCGAAAAATCATCGGGATTTTTGCCGTTTTCGGATTGCAGCATCGCCCATTCGAGTTCGTCATAACTCGCCCCGATTTGGTCTTCATCGCTTCGGGCATCGCCGAAAAGTCCGTCCGATGGCTTGGCTTCCATAATGGAATTAGGGATGCCGAGATGCCTGCCGAGTTGGTAGACTTCACTTTTCATCAGGTCGGCAATAGGGCTGATGTCCACGCCGCCATCGCCGTATTTGGTGAAAAATCCTACCCCGAAATCTTCGATTTTGTTGCCCGTCCCGACTACCAAACGCCCGTCCAATCCGGCGAAATAATACAGCGTTGTCATCCGCAGTCTGGCACGGGTGTTGGCAAGAGCCATTTCGTAAGTTGTTTTGTCGGTCGATGGGATTTCTTTTACAAATTGGTCGAAAACGGTAGTCAAATCAACCTGCAATTCCGACACATTCGGATAGTTTTTTTTGAGAAAAGCGATGTGTTCTTTCGCTCTCGATACGTGGCTTTCGGCTTGGTGGATGGGCATTTCCAAGCACAATGTCGGCAATCCCGTTTCGGCACAAAGCACCGATGTTACCGCCGAGTCGATACCGCCCGAAATTCCGATAACCAGCCCGTTGACGCGGGCGTTTTCAGCGTAATTTTTTATCCAATTTACAATGTGTTGCGTTACTTTTTCTGCATTCATTTTTTTAGGGATTAGGTTTTAGGGGATAGCGGATAGTTTTAAGGGTAAAAGTTCAAAGTTTTCAAACGGTAGCCTTTACCAATAATCCTTTTGGGTTTTATTCTTCGCTCATCTTTCCTTCGTGATTGATTACCAATATTGTAGTGTCAAACGGACTTCTGATGCTGATATCCCATTGATAGGCTGTATGACGAAATTTTGGTTTGACAATCAAGCCGTTGACAGAAGTTTGTTTTTCAACTATTTTTTTAAATTTCTTTATATTTTTTTCTTTTTTACTGATGTGATACAAATCGTACAGATACCTTTTTATGGTTTCATTTTTTGGGATACTAAATGTGTCATTCCCGCCGATTTCTTTTTCTGAAAAATATACATAACCCCAGAGTTCGGGTTCGTGCATGCTTATTTTCCATTGGGGCGACCATACCCAGTTGTATTCGCTTTGGTAGTTGCCTTCGGGATTTTTCTTGCGAGAATAGCGCCCGTCAACAAGGTCAAAATCCCAATGGACGCGTGAGAAATTGACCCGCCAAAATTTTCCTTCGGGAATATTATTTTGCCTATGCGCCTCTCTCATTGCTGCCCACGGAATGGCGATTTCGACCGACCAGAAGCGGTCTTCGTCATTGGGATTATTGAGGGTTCCCTCAATGTGTACCGCCGACTTGAGTCCGGCAATATCCCAGCCGTCAAGGACTTTATTGGTTTCCCGATACGGTTTTGTGAGAAACAAATCCCAAACGGTGTTCAGGGCGTTGATTTCGAGTTCGTAATAGTTGTGAGAATCGTTATCGGGGTCGATAAATATCTCAAAATCATTATTGTAATAAATAACGGTGTCGCGTTGCTTGAGCGTTGCCCAAATGTGTGGGTCTTCCATTTTGGCGAAAAAATAAAAGTTCTCGTCATCGTACAGCATTTTTACGTTGGTGCTGTATTTCGGTTTTTTTACGCCTTCAATATCGATAAAATCGTCGGTAAAAACGGCTTTTTGCCACGATTTTTCATTGCCTTTTCCGTCGATAATCATCTTCTCGGAGGTGCGGTAGGCGATGTACGATTTGGGTTCGGGATGCTGTTGGGCTTGTGTAATGGCTAACCCATTGGCATACAAAAATATCATCAAAACAATTTTGAAAACCTGCATATTATCCTGTGTATTAAGACAACAAAGGTATGATTTCTATATGGATTGTTCAAAAAAAATATTTTACGGACTTCAATACGATACAAGTCTTCTTTTTTTGATAATCACAATACGTATTATTATATTTTAAGAATAAAGTTTAAAACAAACACCTTTGTTGATAATCTTCTTCAAAATATAATTACCTTTGTGCGGTGATACGATATGTACAGTTTTTTCTGAAATTGATATGGGCTTCGCATCAGTTTTATATTCATTCTACTACATGAACGCTACGAAAGATAAAGAAATATTGGATACATTCACCAAAGGCGACAAGGTAGCGTTGCAATTGCTTTTTGATGTGTATTACAAGCCACTCTGTGTGTATTCAGTACAGTTTACCGAAAGTCTTTCAGATTCGGAAGATGTTGTACAAGAGCTATTTATCCGTTTTTGGGAGAAGCAACTGTATAAAAATATTGCCTTTGGTCTCCGGGCGTATTTATTTCAATCTGTGCGCAACGAATCGCTTCGTTTTTCAAAAAAAACGCACCTACACCCATTACTCGATGAGATAGAGCTCCTTTCGCATTCTCCTATCGATGAAGTATATGACGAAGAAGAGCTCGTAAAACGCAATGCCAAAATCAGAACAGCTTTAGAGCAATTGTCGCCTCAGGAATACAATGTATTGACCGAAATCGTCCTTAATGGTAAACGGTATAAGGATGTCGCCTCGCAATTGGAAATTTCTGTCAATACGGTCAAAACACATTTGAGAAGAGCGATGAAATCATTGCGAAGCAAAAGTTTTATTATCTGCATTATACAATCTATATTGTAATTATTTTTCATTTTATTGTCACCCATTTTACTTTTTTTCTACTCTTAGTAGAACAAACTTTTTTTATATTCTGGCATGGAAACCGTAAAATATTTATTTCAAAAATATATTGACAATACACTGGATGATGAAGATATACAGAAACTTACCGATTGGATAGCTCAATCGCCTAACAACAAGCGTATTTTTGTTGCATTTGCAAAATTGCACAAAAATGAATTACAACAAGACGCTGCATCGTCTATTGATATGACACATTCACTCAAGCGGTTGTTGTCTCAACAGCATAACGCGTCTTCGTTTTATTCCCCCATGCGGTGGATAGCTGCCGCAATAGTTCTTGCCGTGGGAATTTCGGTCATGTTCACGTGGCAAAACGCTCCTAAAAACGTTCCTCTCGTTGAATTATTCCCCGTCAAGGGCAGTAAAAAAGCAATATTGACACTCTCAGACGGCTCTACATTGACTTTGGACGCCGGTACAAAACCTATTTTTGAAGCTAACGGCTTACGGATAGGACAAAATGAACAACAGCATCTGCACTATGTGAACACGCTAAACGATAGTAACACTTCATTGAAAAACAGCATCTTAGTTCCCAATGGAGGAAGTTATTCGGTATCTTTATCAGACGGCTCAAAAATATGGATTAACGCTAATTCTGCCGTAGAATATCCATTGGTATTTGGCAAAGAACGTGTAGTCTACCTCAAAGGAGAGGCTTTTTTTGAGGTACAGAGCAATGAAGAATCGCCTTTTATCGTGCAGACATCACAGATACAAATACGTGTTACAGGCACACGGTTCAACGTGAGAGCGTATCATGATGATTCTATTACGGTTACGCTTGTTGAAGGTAACGTTAATGTTATTTCTTCACAAGGAAATTTTGAATTAAAACCAGGCGAACAGCTCGAAATGACACCAACACAAACAACCATAAATCACGTAAATCCAATAATATATGCTTCATGGACTACGGGAATGTTTGAATTTGAAAACACGTCTCTGGAGGAAATAGCTCAACAATTATCACTATGGTATGGCGTAAAATTTCATTTTGAAGACAATGCCTTGCAACAGATTAAATTCTCAGGAGCAATTCTCAAAGATAAGTCGCTGGGGTACGCATTAGAATTGATACAAAAGGTATCGCAAGTTGATTTTGACAAACAAGATGACACCATAATCATCCGAAAAAAATAACGAATACTAATTTATAACTTAAACAATTTGGTAGTATCATGAGTAGTAAACCATCCCTTTTCTGCCCACCGAAAACCCTTTCCCTGCTGATAGGGTTTATGCTTTCGGTGTTTTTCGTAAGTCTTAACCATGCCCAATCAATAACGCTCAACGGACAAAATATGAGTGTAAAGCAGGCTCTTGAACAAATCCGCCATCAGAGTGGTATGTATGTAATGTACGAAAACCGCTTGGTAGAAAGTAGTCCTTCCATCAGCTTAGACCTCAACAATGTTTCGTTGCAAACGGCTTTGCAAGACATCTGCTCGCAAGCAAAATTACATTTCGAAATACAAAATGAGCACATACTCATCACTGATGTCAATGCAAAATCGCAAAATGCGCCGCAATACGTATTGCAAGGAAAAGTAACGGATGAAGAAAACAATCCATTACCTGGAACTACAATATTGGTAAAAGGACAATCCAGAGGAGCTGTTACTGACTTGGACGGCATGTTCAATATCACCGTCCGCAAGGGCTATGTGTTAATATTCAGCTATATAGGGATGAAAGAGCAGGAGATTACCATCACAAACCAACAGCGACTAGATATCATAATGCAGCATGATGTCAACGTATTACAAGAGGTTGAAGTGGTATCGACAGGCTACCAAACCATTAGCAGGGAACGCAATACGGCAGCTGTTGCCCAAGTGAGTAACACGCAACTCAACAAACAGCTCAATACGGATTTGCTCGCCGCTCTTGAAGGGCAGGTGGCAGGGTTGAATTATGTCAAAAATCCGACGGGAACGTCTGCCGACAGCCCTATCATTCGTGGGGTGGGAACGTTTTCGTCCAATGTGGGAACGGCACCGCTCATCGTCGTGGACGACCTGCCTACCGAACTGACGCTCGAGCAGCTCAATCCTTATGACGTGGAAACCATCACCGTGCTGAAAGATGCCGCCGCCCTCTCCATATACGGAGCGAGAGCCGCCAACGGAGTCATCGTGGTAACGACCAAACAAGCCAAAGGCAAGGGAACGCAAGTAAGCATCAATGCCGATTGGTTCATGACGCTCAAACCCGATATGGACAGAATGCACTACGCCTCAACAAGCGAACTCATCGACTACGAAACCGATGTGTACAACGCCATGCTCGGGCGTTATAACAATGATGTAAATTCGCTGTTCAATTACTACGGAAGCATTGGTACCGGTACAATCCGTTACTATTCGCCACTATTCCAGCTGTATCGCGACCAAGCGGAAGGCACTATTTCTGCCACCGAAGTACAAAATACGCTCAGCCAATGGCGGGACAATGACTATATCCGTGATTTTTCCAAAAATGTATGGCGCCCGTCCATTACACAACGCTACAATGTGAGTCTTTCGCACAATGCCGAAAAAAGCAACACTTATTTTTCTTTTAATTACGAAAAAAATGACGAACGTGTCATCCACAACCAAAACGAACGGTTCAATAGCTATTACAAATCCATATTTGATGTGAAGAAATGGCTCAAAGCCACCGTTGGCGTAAACCTGTCATACAGCATCAACCAAGCCGGCGAAGGGCTGTATGACAATTACCTGCTGCAACCCCGCTACGCACGTATCACGGGTACGGACGGATACGGTACCGCCAATGATTACGTTAATTTAGGATTTGGTTCGGGCAATGCCGTCAATGCCGTTGTTGCCGAAGAGATAGCCGCCAACCCGAACCTGAAATCCGTAGGGTTCAACCTGCTGGAATCCATGGCGGAATCCATTACCAAAACCAATACGTTGAATTTGCGTCCTTTTGTGAACGTACAGATACGCCTGCACGAAAATCTGGATTACCAAGCGATGTTCCAATACGAAATAGCCAACGCCGAACAAAAACTCTATGACGATGCCAACAGTTACAAAATGAGGATGTTGCATAACAGTTTGGTGTCGTATAACAGCACTACGGGAGCATACACCAGTAATTTGCCTGCCGGCGGAAGGTTCTACCAGCTCAACCGAAACCGCAATAATTACACGTTCCGGCAGCAATTGAATTTTGACAGAACGTTTGCCAAAGATTTCTCGGTAACGGCTATCGGCGGATTTGAAATGCGGCAAACCCGCACGCCCCGTACCATTGAAGAGTTGCGTTATGGATATGACCCGGTAACGCTTACTTCGACCATCATCGACTGGATTGGGTTGAGCCAGACCGGATACACAAGCTATGTGTACGGTTCGCGGGCAACGCTCAGCGGACAAAGCCGTGTGCAGAGCGAAATATTACACCGCTACATATCCGTATACGGAAATACGGGACTTAATTATTTAGGAAAATACAGCCTCACGGGAAGCATTCGCGTTGACCAAGCCGACCTCTTCGGCGTTGACCCCAAGTACCGTTACCGTCCGTTGTGGTCAGTAGGAGCGGGGTGGAATGTCAGTAACGAAGAATTCATGAAAGACCTCACGTGGGTAAACCGCCTCAAAGTCCGTGCGACGTATGGCATCAACGGCAATGTTGACCAAACATCGTCGCCTTACCTGATTGCCACAAGGCGTAATGATAACTTGTACACATCGTTGCAGTATTTGAATATCAGCACGCTTCCCAATCCGAAATTGCGTTGGGAAAAAACACAAACCGCCAATTTGGGAGTTGATTTTGCCCTTTTCGGAAACCGCCTTGACGGAAGTATCGACCTCTACAACCGTTACAGCTCCGACCTGCTCGTTACCACCGAACTCGACCCGACCGTTGGGGCTTCGTCGCGAGTGCTGAACAACGGTGCGATGCGTAACAAAGGAATTGAAATAGCCCTTGGCAGTGAACTGTACCGGGACAACGATTGGTCGGTAAGCGTTCGTTTGGTGGCGGCAAGCAATAAAAATACAGTTGAAAAACTGAATTTCCGTACCACCTCTGCCTATTCGTATGTAGGAGCTCCGGCGAATTATTTCTTTCTTGACCAGCCGTACAATTCGTTGTATGCTTACCGTTTCAGCCGTATGGTGAACGGTTATCCTGTGTTTTTGGACGAAAACGGCGATGAAAATATCGACTTTGATGCTAATGGCAATCCTACTTCGGTACGGAATATCAACAGTGTAGATGCCATCGTCCGCAAGGGAAATTTACTGCCTACGTATAACGGTTCGTTCACATTCAGAGCCCGTTATAAATTTTTGGAGCTATCATCCATGCTGGTATTTTCAGGTGGAAATCATCTTCGTAAAGACGTTACTTCGCTTTCGTCATACGATGTGTATGATGAAGACATCGCCCAACGGTGGACTTCCAACGGCACGAGTGATTTGCCCCGTTTATATGTTGATTATCCGTTAGCGATGACAAGTTACGCCAGCACTTTGTCGACTTTATGGCAATACGCCGATGTGCAAGTCAAAAAAGCCGATTATGTGAAGCTCCGCAACATCGCTGTATCAGTACATTTGCCCGACGAAATTCTTAAAAAAGCAGGTTTCGGACCTACCAAAGTTACGCTGCAAGCCAATAATCTCTGGACTTGGGCGGCAGCTGGCGACGGCATTGACCCCGAAGCCTATTCGCTGAACTCAGGTACGCGGCAGTTGCCCGTAGCGACCTCATTCTTAATCGGTTTTTCAACCAATTTCTAAAAAAAAACAATAACGATAAAAACATACGATATGAAATTCCATATAAAATCACTTGCCCTCTTGCCGTTATTCTTCGCCTCGTGCGATAAGTACGTGGACATCACCCCGAAAGGTTCACTCTTGATTGATACTGCCGAAGAATTGTACGAATTGGTATCAATGCCCAACAGAGGGTATCCCATTAACAATATCCAATATCTTTCGGACGACCAATGGATACGCGAAAGCTACGTGATTGGCGTTACGCCCAACATCAATACGGCACACTTCACGTTTGATACCAATGCCGACCGCGTGAATATGCTCACTTCGTCCACGTTTTACAATCGTGCGTATGTGTACATCAACCGTTGGAATACGGTAATTTCGCTTATTGACGACAGTAAAGGCAGTAACGAAACCAAAGCATTGGCGAAGGCGGAAGCCAAGATATACCGTGCGTTTGACCATTTTTTGCTCGTCAACGTATATGCCAAAGCGTATGACCCGCTCACGGCGGCTACCGACGGCGGTATCTGCATCATGGATAAGTATGACCTCGAAGCACAACCGTCCAAATCAACCGTGCAGCAGGTGTATGGTTTTATCCAAAAAGATATTGACGAAGCCATTCCGTATCTGCAAGAACAACCGATAGACGTATACCATCCGTCATTGGCTTTTGCGTGGGCATTCAAGGCTCGGGTGCATTTGTTCAAACGGGAATACGGCTTGGCGAAAGAAGCCGCATTGAAATCGTTGGGATACAAAAACGAACTGACAGACTTAGTCGCTCTCAAAGCACAAGGCGGTCCCACTGTCGTGAACATGCCTGCCGAAGCCAACACAGAAGTGCTTAGCTATATGTACATGACAGGGTACAACGAGATGAATTTCGGGTACAGCTACATCATCAGTCCGGAATTGGTACAATTGTTTGAAGCCGATGATACACGTTTCAATATGTTTTTCAACACAACAAGTACGAGCCTGCTCGACCAAGGTTCGGGAACGGCGTATTACAACATGAATTACCGGCGTTTTTTCTATCCTACGGTAGGAATGAAAACGCCCGAAGTGTACCTTATCCTCGCCGAATGTTACGCCCGCGAAAACAATATTGCAGAAGCCGCCAGCGTACTCAATACCCTGCGTAAAAAACGCATTGAAGGCAGCGGTGCCGAAATTGCCACGCCTGCCACAAGTAAGGAAATGATGGACATTATCATCAGCGAACGCCGTAAAGAACTGATGTTCGGATTCCACCGTTTCTTTGACTTGAAGCGTTTCAACCTCGAACCCGAATACGCCAAAACGATAGTCCGTACCTTTCCGTTGGTAAATACGGCAGTACCGCAGCAAACGTATACATTGCCACCGGATTCGTACCTATATATATTGCCGTTTGCACAAGATGTATTGCGGCTCAATCCGTCGCTTACACTCAATACAGATGAGGTAATTCCTTTTAATAGATAAATTTTTAGAAAAATATCCAACCTTTTAATTATTTGATTATCAATAAATTAAAAACATTCTAAACTTGCAAATTTACATCATGAATATAGTACTACAATCAAAATGGTGGTTGGCCTGTGTCGTCATATTTTTATGGGCAATGCCTGCCGCCGCACAAACAGATACCACAAGCATAAAAACCGAAAAAAAAGAAGAAAAACCGGATAAAGACGAGAAAAAAGACGAGAATGCTTACGAAAAACTCATCAAAAAAGGCGGAACGGAAAAGAAAGGACTCGTTACCGTCCGTGAGATAGATGACAAATGGTATTTTGAAGTAGCGGACAGCCTTATGGGGCGTTACCTTCTGACAATCACAAGGTTAATTTCTGCACCACAAAATTTCGGTTTGTATGCCGGCGAAAAAGTGAACGAACAAACACTTTATTTTGAAAAGAAAGACGACAAGAAAATGTTCGTCAGAGGCGTTATCTTCCGCCAAGAAGCCGACTCAACCGACAATATCTATTCGGCAGTGGCAAATTCGCAAGAAAATCCCATTGTAGCGGCATTGAATATCATCGGCAAAAATCCGTCAACGGGTGATATGCTGGTGGAAGTAACCGATTTTTTTAAGAAAGACAATCCCATTACCGGATTCGTTCCGTCCATAAAAACCGAAAAAAAATTGGGCAGCCTTGCCGATGACCGTTCTTTCATAGAAACGATGAATCCGTACCCTATTAATATAGAAGTAAAATCGACCAAAACGTTTGCAAGCTCGGGGAGTGTCGTGCCTGCCGGAGCTGCCACAGGGGCAATAACACTGCAGCTCAACACCTCAATGGTATTGCTGCCCAAAACGCCGATGCGTAAACGGATAGCGGACGAGCGGGTGGGGTATTTCGCCAACAAATACCTTCTCTTTACCGACCAAGACCAAGCCGCCAAAGACGAATCGTTCATACAACGCTACCGCCTTGAACCCAAACCCGAAGATGTAAAACGTTATTTGAAAGGCGAACTCGTTGAACCCCGAAAGCAAATCGTGTATTACATTGACCCGGCAACGCCACCGCAATGGCAACCGTATCTGATACAGGGGATTAATGATTGGAATGTGGCTTTTGAAGCAGCAGGTTTCAAGAATGCCATTGTAGGAAAAGTATGGACGAACGACCCCGGAATGAGCTTGGAAGATGCCCGGTTTTCCGTGATACGCTACCTCGCTTCGGACAAAATGAACGCCTACGGCCCCCGCATCAGCGACCCTCGGAGCGGTGAAATCATAGAAAGCCACGTAGGGTGGTACCACAACGTGATGAAACTCGTACAGCGTTGGTACATGATTCAGGCAGGGCCACTCGACAAACGTGCCCAAAAAATGGAACTCGACACCGAACTAATGGGGCAGCTCATACGGTTTGTATCATCGCATGAAATAGGACACAGCCTCGGGCTGAGGCACAACATGGGAGCAAGCAGCAGTACGCCGGTAGAAAAACTGCGTGACAAAAAGTGGGTGGAAAAATACGGACATACGGCTTCCATTATGGATTACGCCCGGTTCAATTACGTTGCCCAGCCCGAAGACAACATAGGCAGCAAAGGCATATTCCCCCGGATAAATGATTATGACAAATGGGCTATCAAGTGGGGATACCAATATCTGCCCGAGAACCTGACAGATGCCCAACAGAAAGAATTTCTTAGCAATCAGATTACCAATGCGTTAAAAAACAATCCCCGATTGTGGTTTGGTGGCGAAGGAAAAACCGAAGACCCGCGAAGCCAGACGGAAGACCTCGGCGATGATTCGGCTCTCGCAAGCGAATACGGCATCAAAAACCTGCAACGGGTAGTTGCCAACCTGACCGAATGGACCAAAAGACCCGACGGAAAAAACGATGACCTTAAAGATATGCACAAAGCAGTACGGACGCAGTTTGACCGCTATCTATACCATGTGATGAAAAATCTCGGCGGACGCTACATCGAACCTGATGGCTATCGTGAAATTCCCAAAGCGAAAGCCAAATCGGTCATAGCTTATCTGGATAAACAGATATTTGAAGCACCGCTTTGGCTTTATCCCGATGACATACAGCAGCGAATCGGGAAAGATGCCGCAAAAGAAATCCTCGAACAACAAGAGCAAATGCTCAATATGGTGCTCAGCCCGGGACTTATGTACAATGTTTACAACAAGTCGCTTCAGTCTGCCGACCCATACACGCTAAACGAATATCTCGACGATTTACTGAAAGCCGTTTGGAAACCCGTCAATCTGGATGACGAGCAACGCAACGCCTACCGCCGAAGCCTGCAACGCTCATATCTCTCCAAATTGGGCAACATCATCAATCCGAGAGAACTCAGAGAAGGAAAAGCATTGAGCACGGCACAGCGTTCGGACATTAAAATACTTGCACTCAAGCATCTGGACGACATTGAGAATTATCTGAAACAACAAGTAACCAATACCACGAACAGCAACCTTAACCGCATACACTATGAGGATTTGCTGTTAGACATAAAACGAATAAGAGAACAACGAGAAAAAACATTGTAACACACAAACCGATGAACAAAATATTTACACTACTATTATGTATAAGCGGAATATTTTCAGCTTTTTCACAAACTTCCGATGTAAAGAACGAAAAAATCAATGCATACAGCCGTATCATCAACGCTTACATGGAAGTAAAAACGGCATTGGCTTCCGCAGAATTGGAGTCTGTAAAAAGTAAAAGCACTCATTTGCATGAAGAAACACTCAAATTCCGTATCCGTGGGCTTACGCTCGATAAAATGGGAGAAGTACAGCAATTACGTACTGCCATTCAAAAAGAAACGGCAGAAATGAAGTCCGCCACCGACCTGTCGCAGGCACAAGGTCTGTTTTCTCAAATATCCGACCTTTTATGGCAGATAATCCAAGAGTTGCAAATGAGTGAAAAAACGCTTTATTGGCAACAATGTGCCGAAAAAAAACAGTCATGGATAAGTTTTTCTTCCAAAATAGAAAATCCGTACAAGAATAATACGCCCGATTGCGGAAAAATAGCAGGAGAAACCAATGCTGCATATTATCAAAAAGAAGCGGCAGCTTGTTGTAGTGCCAAAAAATAGCCCACAACATTGCATAGTGCTAAATAACGTGAGCTCGATGTAGGAAGTGTTAGGGATTGGGGATGAGAATATTAAAGTGTTGATTTACAACGCCTTATTATATAGGACTCACGTTAAATACCATAAAAAACAGCACAAATATTCGTATTTGTGCTGTTTTCATATAAAAATCCGGATGTCATTTTTTTAAAGTGGAACTAACTCAAAGCGAATTAATTATTTGCCGTGCTTTGGCGGTTACCTCGCTTGCAGGAATTTGCGGAAGCGTAGTTTCATCAAAAAGTTGTAAGGCTTCATCTATTTTTCGTAACCCTTCGTTGTTTCCATTTTTGGTGAATTGATCACGGAGGATTTTTATTTTTTCAAAAAACTGAATCCCGTGTTTAAGGCGTTCGAGGCGTACAGATGTGCGTCCTTGCGGATAGATGATATAGGTGTCGCCAGCCGCCCAAGTTACAAACCGACTATCGAGCAACGGCTCTAACGTCCAGCTATTCAAAGCCCAACGCAAGTATCCGTCAAGCCCGGCGGTGGCGGCATACCACGCGAGCCATTCGCTTTCGGCAGGCGGACTAAACGTGTACGTATTGGGGTAAATTTCTACGCAACAAGTGTAATACGTTGTAACCATATCTTTTTTCCGACGTTCGGAAACGGTATTTTGGTCGTATTTCATTCGCAATGGTACGCAAAAATCCGTTAGGTAAGGTTCGATTTCTTCATGCAAATCACCCGCAAATGACACTCTGAAGTCGGGGTCGGCTTGCTTGATGATTTCCAACACTTTCTGCATCGTTTCGAGCGGGCGTTCGTCCATCGAAATATACGTTTTCTCGAACCAGCCTTTCTCCTTCAAATGTGCTGAAAAAGCCTTGAGTAACGCTGTCCACATTTGGTCATATTCGGGTTCGCCGGGTTTCGTTTCGGTGGTCTGCATACGGTTGGTCGCCTGGTCAAAATATTGAAACGACAATTTCCAAGGCACCATCGAATAACAGTTGATTTGCTTGTCGACACCCAAATCCATCATAAGCTGTACCCAAAGGTCAAATACCTCAAAATCAAACTTCCACGAGCCGTCAATTTTCTTTGTCCACGTAATCATCGAGTCGAAATAGTCATACGTTTGTCCGCCCCATGGTTGGTGCATGATAGATGCTGTGATGACTTTTCCGCCCGCATCTACATACGGTTTCATTTCGATTTTCAACTGTTCCAAATGTTCTTTTGACCAAGGTTTAAACCCGAAATAGCGGGCTACCGCATACGGATTTTGCCACAAATCCAAATGAAAATTCCAATCCTTCACGTCGGGTAAAATCCTGTCAATGACCTCAACTTCCAACGGCAATTTTTTAACCGTTTTTTGGTTGTCTTTTATCGTAATAATTCCTTTGTAAACGCCTTCATCCGTAGTTTGTGGCACTTGTACGCTTACCCAAACGGGGCGGGTAGTTTGTGTCGGGATTTTTATTTTACTGATTTTATGGTCGATAACGTCGGCAACCAAAGTGCTGTCGTAATCGGAAGATTTACGATGTCCGCAACCTTGTTTTTGCCCTTCGTGAAAACCGTCTGTCATCACGTAACGGACGAATGAAGCAGAAATATTTTTCTTACTAATATTTTTCTTTTTATTAGAGATATTCACCAAATCGGAAATTTCTATGGTAATATCGGCTTCTTTTCCGGCATTGGAAAGTGCTATCAGCCCGCTGACCTGCTCGCCTTTCCAAGCTGTTAATTTTTGATTATTAGCAAGTTGCAATGCCGGTTTTTCTTTAGCGTAACGAATATCGGTACTTCCCCAACCGCTTGCAAGACCTTTGGTGTTTTGCCAGTCGGCAGATTGCGTAGCTACAGGATTGGGCAGTTCTACATAATCGGTTGTCGGAAAAGGGGCTTGCCCTGTGCGTAATCCCGAATGGGTAATTCCTTCAGGAGATTCTTGCGTCCATGCAAAAAATGGAACTAATAATAAGGGAATAATTTGTAATTTCATCAAAGGTTAGGTTTTGGTGGTTAGATTTCTAAAATCTGAATTTTTAAAATTCGCTTCACAAAGATACGGAATTTTAATTTGGGAACGAGGCAATTTGAAAATGAATTTCTTACTCGGATATGTTTTCAAGCCCCGAGCGCTGGCACGTTGGGTTGAATTGAGTCGCCCTTTCAGGGCTTTTCAACTGTTTCCAAATTTCCAAATTTTCTCATTTTCAAATTAAACCTATCTTTGTAGCCTAATCTAAAAATAAAACGATGACAAGACAATACAAATCATGGTACATCGCTATAATCACAGGCAGTCTTTTAGTGGTAAACTTTTTTTTGGGGCACGCCCAAGAACGCATCATACCTCGCCCGAGTTCGGCACAAACAATACTACAACAGTTGGGAACAAGCTCGCTGAAAATCAACTACTCACGCCCGAATACTAAGGACAGGAAAATATTTGGAACGCTTGTGCCTTACGGCGAAATATGGCGAACAGGTGCGGACAAACTCACGGACATTACAGTAGAAAAAGAAATTACATTCGGCGGAAAGTTGCTGCCAAAAGGACGCTATTCTCTATTGAGCATCCCTGAAAAGAGAAAATGGACTATTATCATTAACCGTCAGCCCGACCTGTGGGGCGATGCCGGATACAACCCTGCCGATGATGTGTTCCGCTTGGCGGTTGTTCCTCAAAAATTAAAAGAAAAACAGGAAACTATGCAAATCGGTTTTGAAAATGTAACCGCTTTTACTGCCGATTTGGAAATCCGCTGGGACAAAACCAAAATTGTTATTCCGCTGGCTATCAATCAGGATAAAGAAATCGAAATGGCGATCGAAAAAGCGATATCCGAAGGCAAAAAGCCGTATGTGGAAGCGGCAATTTTCTATCTCAACAATGGGAAAGACCTCAAAAAACCATTGGAATGGATGACACTCGCCGAGAAAGAAACCAAAGACAAGCCGTATGTCTATTATTGGAAAGCGATGGTGGAAAAAGGCTTAGGTATGAAAAAAGAAGCTTTAGAAAATGCCATCACAAGCCTTCGCTTGGCGGAAGAGCAAGGTAACAAAGATTATATCCGAATGAATAACGCCCTTATCAAAAAACTGAAGTAACGTGAATTTTGCGTAAGGAAATTCCATAAAAAAAACCTTCCGAAAAGAAGGTTTTTTTTAATCTGTTATCGCAACGGACGGTTCAGTACCAAATCAAGATAAAGGTTTATTTTATTTTTTAAATCAACACGATTGACAATAAAGTCGAGAAAACCGTGCTCGAGAACAAACTCCGAAGTTTGAAATCCTTCAGGGAGGTCTTGTCCTGTGGTGTCTTTTACCACACGCGGTCCCGCAAAGCCAATAAGTGCTCCGGGTTCAGCGATGTTAATGTCGCCCAACATCGCATAAGATGCTGTAGTTCCGCCTGTTGTAGGGTCGGTACAGAGGGAAATGTAAGGCAGACCGGCATTGTCAAGTTGTGCCAGTTTGACCGATGTTTTTGCCATTTGCATCAGCGAAAGAGCGGCTTCCATCATCCGGGCTCCACCCGACTTGGAAATCATCAAAAAAGGCAGACGGTGCTTGATGGCATAATCAATCGCCCGCGATATTTTTTCACCTACAACGCTTCCCATTGAGCCGCCAATAAACGCAAAATCCATACAAGCGACGACAATTTTCTCACCTTTCGAATAGCCTACCGCAGTACGCACAGCGTCTTTCAAGCCTGTTTTGCGTTGTGCTTCTCTTAACCGGTCTTCGTACGATTTGGTATCGACAAAACCGAGCGGGTCTTTTGAACTCATATTAGGATTGAGTTCTTCAAATTCGTTTTTGTCAAATAATATTTCAAAATATTCTTTGCTCCCGATACGCACGTGATAGCCATCCTCAGGACTTACGTAATAATTCGTTGCAAGTTCTTCTGTTTCAACGATTTTTCCACTTGGAGATTTGTACCAAAGTCCTTTTGGGGTATCTTTTTTTTCTTCTGTTGAAGTTTGTATTCCTTTTGCTGTTCTTTTAAACCAAGACATAATATCCTTTTTTACGAGGACAAAAATAGTAAAATAATATATCAAAGACAAACGGTTTCTTTATTTGCTAAATTTCATGCCTGTTGACAACTAATTGTTTTACTATTAAATATCTGAAAAACCACCAATATCCTATCAAAACAACTTAATAACGTGTATTTATTTTGATTTTTATGTAAAAAAAGCAAGAATAACATTGCCGGTTCATTTTTATTATGTATATTTGGAAAATCCAAAAAAATCACTGGCAAAAACAAAGCTTATGTACAAATTACTAAAAAATACGGCACCGACCTTAATTTGCATTATAATTTTAGCGACTTTGGCGGGTTGTTCAGGAGGCGGCGACGGTGAAGAAGCGTCCAATTATTATATGCGTGCAAAAATTGACGGCAATTGGCTTGAAGTTCGCAATCCTATTGCTCATTTATCACAAACCAATGAGGGTTACAATTGGCAGATTATAATTGGGGGTTATTTGCCTGTAAATAACTGGGAAAGTACCAGATTTTCCGTACGCATTGATGCCACTATGGAAAATTCTACTTCCATTGCCGAAGGGACGTATTACGAAATCTATAACGATGCATATGATTTGGATTGTTATTATTACACTAACCCTTCTGGCGATGATAATTACTGGAATTCAGGGTATTATGAAGCGGAAGACTTCGTTTTGGTTATCACACAGCTCGATAATAACACGTGTCGTGGCACTTTCTACGGCACACTGCAAAGCGCTTCTGGGCATAGTGTAATGCAAATAACCGAAGGGGAATTCTTCGTGAGTGTTTCTCTCTAAATTGATAGTTTTCCAAACAAAAGAGGCTGTCCAAAACGGACAGCCTCTTTTAAGAATACGTAGAAAATTATCTACAACGTATTGACGTTATTCAAATCTTCGAATGCTTTTTTCAAACGAGCGACAAATGTTTTTTCACCTTCGCGAAGCCATACACGGGGGTCGTAGAATTTTTTGTTGGGCACGTCGGCACCCTCCGGATTTCCTATTTGCGATTGCAAATAAGCCGATTTGCCCGCCATATAGTCGCGGATTCCTTCGGTGAATGCGTATTGGAGGTCGGTGTCGATGTTCATTTTGATAACACCGTAAGAGATCGCTTCGCGGATTTCTTCAACGGTAGAGCCTGAACCTCCGTGGAATACGAAGTCAACCGTGTTTTTGGCGACACCGTATTTTTCGGAAATGTATTCTTGCGAATTTTTGAGGATTTTGGGGGTAAGCTTTACGTTGCCCGGCTTGTACACACCGTGAACGTTACCAAAAGCAGCTGCGATGGTGAACTGCGGGCTTATTTTAAGTAATTCTTCATAAGCGAAGGCTACTTCTTCGGGTTGTGTGTAGAGTTTTGATTCGTGAACGTCGGAGTTGTCCACGCCGTCTTCTTCGCCTCCGGTGATGCCGAGTTCGATTTCGAGGGTCATTCCCATTTTGCTCATTCGAGCGAGGTATTTTTTGCAAATCTCGATATTTTCCTCAATCGGTTCTTCCGAGAGGTCGATCATGTGCGAGCTGAAAAGTGGTTTGCCTGTTTCTTTAAAATGTTTTTCGGAAGCCTCGAGTAGTCCGTCAATCCAAGGCAATAACTTTTTGGCACAGTGGTCGGTGTGCAAAATCACGCTGACTCCATAGGCTTCTGCCAGCTCGTGTACGTGTTTTGCTCCTGCAACAGCCCCAGCGATAGCGGCACGTTGGTTTTCGTTGGAAAGCCCTTTGCCCGCCATAAATTGAGCTCCACCGTTGGAAAACTGAATAATAATAGGTGCGTTAAGAGCGGCTGCGGTTTCCATACAGGCGTTGATAGTATTTGAACTCACTACGTTGGCTGCCGGAATGGCAAATCCTTTGGCTTTTGCATACTGAAAAAGTTCTTGCACTTCTCTGCCAAGAACGACACCGGGTTTGATGTTGTGTTTCATCTGTTTATTATTTAATTGTTTTTATTACACCAAAAATGCTGCGCTGCACATTCTTGACTTTGAATTATGGTTATTATCATATCAGACTACAAAGATACAAATTTTATGCGGCAAAACACACCAAATAAAAGATAAAAAATATTTTTTCATTACATATTTAAATATATTCTCAAAGAAATCAGAAATAAATGCACTTAATGATTTATAATAAAGCAATTATATTTTTTCTTAAATATATCTATAATTAAAAATAATTTTTTGCCAAAATGAAAAAGTTATTATTTTTTTAAGTACATTTGTTGTCCAAGGTAGTCTATTTTGATTTTTCTGAGAACTTAGACTATTTAGGATATTACTAAGAAATAAACTAATTTTCATATGAGTATTCAAAAACCGACTCCTATTGATGAAGAAGTTGCTTGGGATAAAAGCAAAACCATCAAAAGTAAAACTGACAGTAAGGGGACTATTGGCTACGTGAACAATGTATTTCTCGAAGTGAGCGGATACACTGAGAGCGAGCTCATCGGTCAGCCACACAATGTCATCCGGCATCCCGATATGCCGAGAGTTGTCTTCAAAGTACTTTGGGATAATCTGAAAATTGGCAACAACTTCAATGCGGTTGTCAAGAACCTGTCAAAATCAGGTAAGTATTATTGGATAGTGACCAATTTTGACATCTTCAAAGATGAAAATGGAACACCACTATCTTTCATGGGGGTTCGTACTTCGGTACCCGATGCTGTAATCAACGTCATCAAACCTCTCTACGCAAGGCTCGTAGAATTAGAAAAAACAGGCGGAATGGAGGCTAGTGAAGCGTTCCTTAAAGAATATTTCCAGCAGCAAGGATTTGCTGACTACACGGCATTCATTAAAAAACTGATGTCAGACAACGGCGTGGACGTTAGTTTTTGGTAAAAATCAACAAGGCAAATAACAATATAATACAGAACAAAATGAGTATAATAGATGGCTTAAACAAATACCTTACTGAAATGACCTCCAACTCAAGAGGCATTATTTCCGTAACTGTCGTCAGTATAGCAGACGGCAACGTGATTGGATACAGATCACAAAATCCTGATGTAGATAACCGCCTTTCGGCTTCATTCCAAATCGAGGTGATGCGACAAATCTCAAGAGGTTTGAACTACGTGGACAATATCAAAAGCAAAGAAGTAAAAGACTTGGTAGTAACGCTCGAGGAGCAAATACACTTAGCTTTCGTATCGGCTTCCAAAGAGTATGTTATTCACATTATCGCTGACACCAAAGAAGCGAACGAAGGGCTGGTAAAAATGCTTCACGCTAAGTATGTACCATTGCTCAATTAATCTAAAATTTTATTACAAAAAGAAGAGGTTGCCCGATTACGGGCAACCTCTTTCTTATTTATTTGCAATAGTCTTATTTATGGGAACACTCCTCTTTCTTTGTACACTTGCTCTAAGCGTTCGAGAGCAACGATATAGGCTGCAGTACGGTAGTCCGTATCGTATTTTTCAGCAGATCCCGACACGTGGTCGTATGCCGTTTCTACTTTATCTTTTAATTTTTTGAGCACCTTGTCGATATCCCAAATCTCAGCACGCTTATTTTGAAGCCATTCAAAATACGACCCGATTACGCCACCGCTATTGCACAGGATATCAGGAATAATCGCAATGCCTTTTTTCAATAAGATTTCTTCTGCGGCCGAATCCGTTGGTCCATTAGCCCCCTCTGCGACAAGAATTGCTTTGATGTCATTCACGTTGTCCACCGTAATTTGGTTGCCTAAAGCCGCCGGTACAAGGATGTCGCATTGGGTTTTCCAAAAATCGGTATTCTCAATCGCCTCCGATTTGGCAAACCCTGCCACACCGCCGTTGTTAGACTTCGTGTGAGCCAGAAGTTCTTCAGGGTCAATGCCTTTGGTGTTGATGATAGAACCCGAATGGTCTTGCACGGCAATGAGCTTCGCTCCCAAATCCGAAAGGAAATGAGCCGCCCAATACCCCACATTGCCAAAGCCTTGCACGATATATGTTTTGCCTTTGAGGTCAACTTTGTTTTGTTTCGCCCATTTTTTGATAGACGTTACCACGCCGAAACCTGTCGCACGGTCGCGTCCTTCCAATCCGCCTGAGACTACAGGTTTGCCCGTTACTACATGGAAATTATTTGAACGCTCGGAAGGCGATTTCGCAGAAGCATACGTATCGGCAATCCAAGCCATTATTTGCGAATTCGTGTTCACATCGGGTGCAGGAATATCATAATCGGGACCGATATTATCTCCCAATGCGTATGTAAAACGGCGCGTGATACGCTCGAGTTCGCCTTTCGAATATTTCGACGGGTCGATTTGGATACCGCCTTTTCCGCCGCCGTAAGGCAATCCGGCGATAGCCGACTTCCATGTCATCCACGTGGCCAAAGCACGTGCCGCATCAATATCCACCGTAGGGTGATAACGGAGCCCGCCTTTGTAAGGCCCGAGAGCATTGTTGTGCTGTACACGATAGCCCGTAAATACTTCTATCGTTCCGTCATCCATTTTTACAGGAAAGTTTACCACGATTTCATTTTGCGTTTTTTCTAAAATCTTGCGTACACCCGAATCTAAATTCATTTTATCCGCAGCCTTATTGAACTCGTGCATTACGTTTTCGTACATGCCAGTTCGTTTTTTCTCTTTTGTATTACTCATTTCTTAATAAAGTAAATTGTTAGTATTTTAAAAAAAGTAAAAGTATATAGTTTTTTTCGAAAAACAAAATTTTCGAAAGAATTATTTTTTAAAGATAACGAAAAAAGAAGACGCAGAGCGTGTTGGTAAAAATAATATTCTCAATAACAAAGACTTATAAATCACAAAAACACAAAATAACTTTTTCTCCATTTGCAAATGAATTTCTTTTAGTTACGAAAAGAAAGATTTGGAAATCCTCACATTCTTAAATAAAGCTGTATTTTTGCACCTATTATATTATGTAAGGTATAAAATGTTTTCATTTTTTCTCAACCGCATTCCCCGTCCATGGCTGATAAGCCTCAGTTATTGGGTGCGTCCGTTTTTAGCTTTGTACTATCGTGGCAATCGATATGAAGATCCTATCGACAGGCGCACGTTTCGCAAATTCATGGATTACGGATACGCCAACATCCGCAAAAACGTACTTTCGCCATCCACACTTTCGCTGGAAAGGCACCGCTTATTGTGGCTTTTTCTTCAAAAAGAAACCCGTTTTTTTCAGCAAAGAATAAAAGTTCTTCATGTTGCCCCCGAGCAGGCATTTTATCGCCGTTTTCGGAAAATACCACAATGGGAGTACATCACCACCGATTTGGAATCGCCACTTGCGGATGTCAAAGCCGATATTTGCAACTTACCGTTTGCCGACAATAGCTTTGACGTAATCCTCTGCAATCACGTTCTTGAGCATATCCCCGACCACCGCAAGGCTATCCAAGAACTTTTCCGGGTGATGAAACCGAATGGAACAGGCATTTTTCAAGTTCCGCAAGATTATTCCCGAAGCATCACTTTTGAGGACAATTCCATTACCGACCCCAAAGAACGCACACGCATTTTCGGGCAGTATGACCATGTGCGGATTTACGGTATGGATTATTTCGATATTCTTAGAAATGAGGGTTTTACGGTGGAAGCACTCCCTTATGCCGCTACCTTTTCTGAAGAAGAAATCGAACGGTATCGCATTGCTAAAAATGAGATAATTCCGCTTTGTCGAAAACCGTAACGTATTAAAATTAAAAGAATTGCGTTTTTTATGACAATTCAAAAAATAATTTCCGATAAAATAATCTCTTTTTGTATTGCCTCCAATGACATTTATTTAGTAATTTTGTAGCTTACCAAAAGGAAATTTATTCATTAAAAAAATACACACAATGAGAAAAAAAATCGTAGCCGGAAATTGGAAAATGAACAACGAGTTGAAGAAAACAACCGCCCTGATTGCCGAATTACTCGAAAAACTTCCGCAAACAGAAGCCCAAGTGATGATTGCTCCGCCATTTACCAATTTATTGACCGCTGTTGGTGATGCCAAAGGTTCGAAAATAGAAGTGATTGCACAAAATATGCACTTTGCCGAAAATGGGGCTTACACAGGCGAAATTTCTGCAGAAATGCTCGAAAGTGTAGGCGTAAAAACCGTCATCTTAGGACATTCCGAGCGCCGTGCATACTTCAACGAAACCGACGAGTCGCTCGCCAAAAAAACCGATACGGCCCTCAAGCACGGCATCCGCGTGGTATTCTGCATTGGCGAAGAACTCGCTGACCGCAAATCGGGAAACCACTTCAATGTTGTGGAAAATCAAATCAAAAACGGACTTTTCCACCTGCCTGCCGATGCGTGGGAAAACATCGTTCTCGCTTACGAACCCGTGTGGGCTATCGGAACAGGCGAAACGGCATCGCCCGAACAAGCTCAAGAAATCCATCAGTTTATCCGTCAGACATTGGAAAATAAATACGGAAAACCGGTTGCCGACAGCGTGTCAATCCTTTACGGCGGCAGCGTAAAACCCGACAATGCCAAAGAAATATTTGCCAAACCCGACGTGGACGGCGGACTTATCGGCGGGGCATCGCTCAAAGCGGATGATTTTATCGCAATTGTCAACGGGATTTAATCATTGCGTACTATTTTAACGTGAGCTCGATGTAAGAAGTTGTTGAATATTAGTATATTAGCCCTCACCCCAGCCCCGCTCCTTTGGAAATCGAAGATTCATCGAAACCAAAATCTAAAATAATAAAAATGAGATATAGGGGCTGGGGGTGAGGGAATTAACGTATTGATTTACACTGTTTTCTTACATCAACCTCACGTTATTTTATACTGAAAAAGGATGCCACAACAGGCATCCTTTTTTATTTTTTAAAAATCTTAAAATTGTGTATCTTTGTCCTTTCATAAAAATAGAATGATGCTTAAAAACGATCTTTTCATAAAAGCCTTAAACGGCGAAACCGTAGAACGACCGCCCGTGTGGATGATGCGCCAAGCAGGACGCTATCTGCCTGAATTTCGTGCCTTGCGTGATAAATATGATTTTTTTACACGGTGCAAAACACCTGAATTGGCATCGGAAATCACAGTGCAACCCGTTGATATTGTAGGCGTAGATGCGGCTATTTTATTTTCCGATATTTTGGTCGTTCCTCAAGCGATGAACATCGAAGTGGAAATGAAATCGGGCGTCGGTCCGTGGCTTCCCAATCCCGTTCGTTCGGCGAAAGAGGTAGAAAATGTTATCATTCCCGACATTGACGAAACGCTCAGTTACGTGATGGAAGCCATCAAATTGACAAAAGAAAAACTCAAGAGCCGCGTGCCGCTCATCGGATTTGCTGGTTCGCCGTGGACGATATTTTGCTATGTGGTGGAAGGAAAAGGCTCACGCGACTTCAATACCGCCAAAGAATTTTGTTTCACTCAGCCACAAGCCGCACACGCTCTTTTGCAAAAAATAACCGATACAACCATCGCTTATTTAAAAGAAAAAGTGAAAGCAGGCGTTGATGCCGTACAGATTTTTGACAGCTGGGGTGGTGTGCTTTCGCCTGCGGATTATCAGGAGTTTTCGTGGAAATATACCAACCAAATCACCGAAATCCTTTCGGCGGAAACCAAAGTAATTGTATTTGGCAAAGGCTGTTGGTTTGCCCTCAAAGAGATGGCACAGTCCAAAGCGTCGGCTATTGGTGTGGACTGGACTTGTACGCCCGAAAATGCCCGCTATCTCACGGGCGGACGGATAACGCTACAAGGCAATTTTGACCCTTCACGGTTACTTTCATCGCCTTCTGAAATCAAAAAAATGGTTCACCAGATGATTGACCGTTTTGGTAAAGACCGCTACATCGCCAACCTCGGACACGGCATTTTACCTAATATTCCTGTGGAAAACGCTCGTGCATTTGTAGATGCGGTGAAGTCGTATAGAAAATAATTTTGCAAAAAAAATACTTTTACTATTGCAAAACCGGAAAAAGTTCTTATCTTTGCAGTCGCGATAAAAAATGGTGATTGTAGCTCAGTTGGTTAGAGCGTCGGATTGTGGTTCCGAAGGTCGCCGGTTCGAACCCGGTCATTCACCCGAAAGCCGTTGTAAATCAGAAAACTGATGAGCACGGCTTTTTTCATTTATAGATTCCGCTAGCAAAAGTGTTTTTTTACGGAGAAAAAAGCCGTTTTTTGAATAAAGAAAAAATGTTACTATTCAACAACTTTTTACTTGAGTTCTCGCTTGATAATAGTTTATTGAATTGGGAAATCAAACGGTTTTTAGACGAAATGATTAATCTTTCCAAAATGAAAAAACTTCATGTTACGCTCATTCAAAAACGCATCGTTTGGGAAAATCCCGAACAGAATATTCGTGATACAACACAGATAATCAATACGGTAGGGAAAACGGATTTGGTCGTGTTGCCCGAAATGTTTGTTACAGGATTTACCTTTCGCACCGCCCTGGCAGAAACGATGCAGGGCAGGACGGTAATGTGGATGAAGGAAACCGCTGCCGCTGGCGGATTTGCTTTAGCAGGAAGTTTGATGATTGAAGAGAACGGACTTTTTTACAACCGATTTCTGTTCGTACATCCTGACGGTCAAATAGATAGCTACGACAAACGGCATCTTTTTTCCTTTGCCGGCGAAGACCGTTTTTTTGAAAAAGGAAATGCTCGATGCGTTGTAAACTATCGTGGCTGGCGGATTCTGCCGTTCATTTGTTACGATTTACGATTTCCTGTATGGCTCCGATGCCGTTCCGATTATGATTTGCTACTCTGCGTAGCCAATTGGCCCGACAGCCGTATTGTTGCTTGGGATACATTGCTGAAAGCCAGAGCAATAGAAAATATTTCGTACTGCGTAGGTGTTACTATAACGGGAACTGACGGCAACGGATTGGAATATTCGGGGCATTCGGCGGTTTTTGATTATTTCGGAAAAAAAATAGCCTACGCGGATGCTCACGAACAAGTGTTGCAAGCAGCATTGTCTTTGACAGATTTGGCAGAAGCCCGAACCCGTTTTCCGGCATTGTCCGATACTGACGATTTTACTCTGAACGGATAAAATCCTCTTCCACTTCCCAGTTAGCCCGCAGTTCGATGAGGTTTTTATGATAAAAAATCCATTCGGGTTGCAGCCGTTGCAGGAAATTCCCCGTGTCCCATCGTCCGTTATCATTCGTATCGAAAATAATCCGGAATCTGTATTTTCCCGGATTTACATTTTCAAACAGATATTCGTTTCGGGCTTCTTTTACGATGAGTTCCTGTTCGACCGTATCGCCTTTTTCGTTGGTAAGTTGCAGAATGGCTGGGAATTGCATCGGCATATTGATATTCATTTTCAGCACGGCATAGTCCTCGTATTTTTTAGTTCGCAACGAAACATTCAGCGTATCATTCGTTTGTCCGAAGAAATCCGTTATCGCTTCGGGGAGGGCTTCGATGCGGTATTGCTCGTTGTGTTTGGGTTCAAAAAGAAGCGAAAACTGCAAATGGTCGGGTTCAAGCCGTGTGGTAAACGGAACGGAAAGCGAATCTTTTGTGAAAATTGCCACTTTCGTACTATCCGTTTTCACGATAGGCGTGTTCGATTTCCAGCCGAAAACCTTCCCGAAAGGCAAATTTCCCGAAAAAGTCGTTGAAAGCTGCATACTATCGGGTTTCATTTCTTTCAGGCGGACTTTAAACGTATCGATTTTCGTCCCGCCACGCACGGTAAAAACAATCGAGTCATTTTGCTTCGGACGGTACCAATAATTGAGCGTATCTTTTTGCGGTTCTTTAGTGATGAACGATTTGAAATCGTCCGTAACTGCTGAAATCGGTGTGATTTCCGCCAACTCCGACTGTCCTTCAAAACCAAAAATAATACGATTATCCGCTACTTGCGAAGGTCGTGTTGCTTTATAATCACGGATTTCTTTGAAAAGCCGTAGCGTATGAGCGATAGCCAAACTATCTTCGCCCACCGTGATAATACTGTCCGAAAAAGCAATTTTATCTTCTTTTTGGTTAAAAAGATAATTATTATTCTTGTCCTTTAAGCCGATAAGCACATATTTTCCGGGACGCACATTGCCGATTTCAAAAGTCGTAAGGCTGTCGAGCGTATTGGTAACATAGAGCGGGCGCTGTTTATAGACAAGTGAATCCGAGTACGCCTCGTTGTATTCGTACAGCATCACCGAAACGAAATTGTCGGGTTTCGGACTAAAAGCATCTTCAATCCGACCTTTTACGTCCAACGAATCGATAAAATCGCCCGTCGAAAACACGTATTTGAAGAAAGGGTAGGGGTTGCCTTCGTTGTAATCCTGAATACTGTTGCCAAAGTTCATCACGTAAGTAGTGTTCGGGCTGAGCGTATCAGTGATAGTGATTTCGAGCCATCGTGAAGCCGAAGTAGGTGAGATGAGCGGAAAATTTTCAAACGGAGGCGAGATGATGAGTTGCTTGCGTAAGTCTTTGGTGACCACAAGTTCATCAAATACAAACCGTATTTTTTTAGCTTTAAAATTGGTTGTTCCTGACGTAGGATTGGCACTGATAAGCACAGGTGGCGTTTCGTCTTTCGGACCTCCTGTAGGCGAACCTCTGCGGGCACATTGTACCAACAACGTAATGAAAAAAAGCACAGCCAATGTTTGGAGATATCTTCGGGTCATAAGGATATATTTATAGCGAAACCACAAAAATACAATCTTAATGTATATGGAAGTGATTTTTTTTTCGTTTTTTCGGATAGCTTTTTGTAATTACGTTGTAGGTAGCCCGGCAAGGTTTGGTTAATTCAGGAGCAAACGCTCCAAATTCGGGCTGAAAATATTTTCAAAAGCCGAAACAATTTTGCCGTCTTTGTCAATGATGACGGATTTGTTCATGTTGTAAATGAGCAATTTTTGCGATACATCATTAAAGTTCGCCGAATGGTATTGTGGGTTGCTGCTCATGCCGTTACTATTGATGTAGCGATTCCACGCCTCTTTGTTTTGGCTGATGTCAATACCGACAAAATTGGTGTTTGGCGACAGAGAACGTAACTGTTGCACTCTGTTTTGAGTATATGTGGAAAGTTCCGCTTGATTGGCCGACCAAAAATAGTACAAGTTGATTGTAGGCTTGAAAGTGTCGGATAATTTTATGATATTTCCTTCGCTATCTACCAAATCAAAATCGGGAGGCGAATATCCTTTCTGTAGCGCGAGCGTGCTTTTGAATACTTTTCCCAACTCCGCTTTGTGTTTGCTTCCTTTATTGTATTGTTCGAAAAGTTGGATGTATTTGTTATTATCCTTTTCGTTTTGGATATTGAAAAGATACGCATACGCTGCATTGCGATAGAGGTTGTCCCGCAGATTTCCTTTGGGGAAAATACTGTCAATTATTTTTATTTTATTGAAATGGAATTCACTGACTTTGTTGATGTCCGAATAGTTGTTTAGTTTTTGTTTTTCAAGTTGTAAAAAAGCAAGATTGTTCACAAACATCACCATATAGCTGTAATAAGGGCGGTAATGTTCTAAGAGTTCGTTGTTGTAATCAATGCCTTTCCGATGTTCGTAGAATTTGTCGGGCAAGTTATTGATTATGCGGTCGTTGTTTTTCCGTTGGTAGATAAAAGGATAGGTTTCCATCTCTTTGTCAAGGAATGCCAAAGCGCTTACAGCAGCTATTTTCTTAGCATTGTTACACAACGCCGGGTTGGTCGCAATGAACTCGTTTACTTCGGACTGTTTGAGCAGTCGTACCGAATCCATTTTAGCCTTGAATATTTCGGTAGGTAAAGAGTGAAAATTCCGTATAGAGTTCTGAATATCAGCATTTTCATAGTTTTGTCGTACCATGAAATTATTGATTCCTCCTCCTGAACCTGAGTACGAAATCGTTTCTTGCACGTTGAGTAGGTTGGCGTACATCACGAGGCTGTCGCCTGCCGTCAGGTATACATATTGGTACTCATTGCCAATGCTGTAATTGTAAAGATTGCCTGTGGGGTTTTCTATTCGGAATTTGAAATTGTTATTCGTATCCAAATAGGCGGTGTCAACGGGTCTTTCATCTTGAAAAAGAACCACAAATTTTTCGCTATTGTTCATCAGATGTCCCTCGAATACAGAAGTTGATTTCGTTTTCGAATCGCTACATGAACTAATGGTAGCAAAAATAGCCAGAGTAGTAAAAAGTAGTAATTTGCTCATCTTCATTGTCATTAGTATCTTCATCATTGGCAAAGGTAGCAAATTGCGACTATTTACCTCGTTAAGACGTAGTTAAATGGAAATATTTTATAAAAACATTGAGGATTTCATAAGTTAGGAAAGAGGTTTTTTACGATTATACAAGATATTTAATATGATTTTATGAATGCTGTTACAAGGCTAATTACGTTGGGCATCGCTTTATTGGCGGCTTGCAGCACTTCTTCGTGCGAAACATCGGGGGCAATATCAGCACCGCCTACGTCTGTAATGACCGAAAGGGCACACACTTCCATATCTTGGTGGCGTGCTACAATCACCTCGGGGACGGTACTCATCCCGACGGCATCACCGCCCAATATGCGTATCATACCATATTCGGCGGGCGTTTCGAACGAAGGTCCTTGCAGTCCGACATACACGCCTTTTTGGACTTTGATGTTGTTGGCGGCAGCGATTTCTTCCAGTTTTGCAATCATATCAAGGCTGTAAGGCTTGCTCATGTCGGGGAATCTTGTGCCGAACTGGTCAAGATTCTTTCCGCGCAACGGATGTTCGGGGAACAGATTTATGTGGTCGCGGATAATCATCACATCACCAATAGAAAAATCAGGATTTACGCCACCCGAAGCATTTGAAACAATCAATTTTCGGATGCCCAACTGATGAAATACCCGTATCGGGAAAGTCACTTCTTGCATGCTGTATCCTTCGTAATAGTGAAAACGCCCCGCCATCATCAGTACGTAATGACCGCCTATCTTACCGTATATGAGCCTTCCGCTGTGTCCTGACACGGTTGATTTTGGAAAATTGGGAATGTTACTATACTTTATTTGCGAGATGATATCGACTTCATCTTCTAATTTATTAAGGCCTGAGCCTAAAATAATAGCGTATTCGGGGGTGTGTTCTGGAATATACGACTGGATGATGCGTGCCGTTTCGCTGATTTTTTCGTAGATATACATGCTTGTCATTTTTTAATAGCCCTACAAAAATAGAAAAAAAAATAAGAACAGAGAACTCATTTAAGAATAAAATAATATTTTAAAACAATTTTTTAGGAAGTGTAAGGGTTGGAATATTTATTTTCTAATACCTGGGATGCGTAAAAATAAATTTTTTAAAGGAGAAATATTTTCTTTCCGACACTTATATTTTTGATTTACAGAAAGTTGGTTGGTGGAATTTCCGCATGGGGAAAAGATTGTGTTTATGAAAGTTGTTATGTGTGAACTTTTTCGAGATGTTAAAAATAGCAACAGATGTAATTCGATTGCGTTTATTATTTTTAGAATTTGTTTGAAGAATATACAGTATAACATTGGTTTGTAATTGATTTTTAGTAATGAATAAATAGTTTTTTGCAGTAAAGAAGTACAATGTGAAGTTACGGAATTAGGACTTGCAACCTGCAAAGTGATTTTGTGTCAAATTTATTTTTGTACTTTTGATAAAATTATTTTGTAACAATGGAATCTATTTTTTATTTAACTCATAGGCGGGTAACAATGTTTTTTTTGATAGGCATTTTTCTTTTTTCCTGTCAAAAGAAGACGAATGAAAGTATTGATCATCAATCTTTTGCGGATTTTGTAAATCCATTTATCGGTACAGACGGGCCGGGAAATACCTATCCGGGGGCGACCGTTCCGTTCGGGATGGTACAACTAAGTCCTGATATTGGTATTCCGGGTTGGGATAGGATTGCGGGCTACTTTTATCAAGATAGTATCATCTCGGGGTTTTCGCACACGCATCTCACGGGGACAGGAGCGGGCGATTTGTATGATATTCTGGTGATGCCGACCAATAGTCGTTTTCAAGGACGGATGGAAGAAAATAATTACAAACCTTTTTCGGTATTTAGCCATGATGCTGAAGCGGCGACGGCAGGATATTATACGGTTGATTTACTGAGTTATGGTATCAAAGCCGAACTCACGGCAACCCGCAGGGTTGGGGTACATCGGTATACATTTCCTGAAGATGAGCAAACGGTTATCCATGTGGATTTGGGGTATGCGATGAATTGGGACAAAGCGACTGATACTTATATCCGTGTAGTTGACAATCATACGCTTGAAGGCTATCGCTATTCTACAGGCTGGGCGAAAGAACAACGGGTTTATTTCGTGATGCAATTCTCAAAGCCGTTCAAAAATCATACGCTCTATGCGGACGGTGTAGCATCCCCCGAAAGGGAAAAAATAAAAGCTGTCGATACGCGGATTGCATTGGATTTTTCTACTTCGGAAGACGAACAAATCATCGTGAAGACAGCGCTCTCAACCGCCGGTATTGAAGGGGCATACGCTTCAATGACTGCCGAAACGGATGATTTCGATTTTGACAAATACCACCAAAAAGCACGCAAGGAATGGGATAGCGAACTTTCTAAAATCCGTATCACAACAGATGATTTTGACAAGAAAATGCTTTTTTACACGATGATGTATCAGTCGATGTTAGCACCCACTTTATTGAGCGACCCGCAAGGGAACTACAAAGCGGCAGACGGCAGCGTGGGAGAGGCACTGGGGTACGAACGCTACGATACGTTTTCGCTTTGGGATACATTTCGTGCAGCGCATCCGCTGTATACGCTTATCCATACGGAGCGCAGTAGGGATTTTATAGCGTCTTTGCTGGCTCATTATCAGCAGGTTGGGGAGCTTCCGGTATGGTCGATGCAAGGCAACGAAACGTACATGATGATAGGCTATCATGCGGTACCTGTGATAGTTGATGCTTATTTCAAAGGAATACCAATGGATGTGGAATTGGCTTACAAGGCGTGTAAAGAAAGTGCTATGGTGGATTCTCGGCAGATAGGTGTGTACAAAAAAATAGGCTATGTCCCTACGGACGAACATCATGAAAATTGGTCAGTGTCCAAAACTGTCGAATACGCTTATGATGATTGGTGTATAGCGATGATGGCAAAGAGTTTAGGACATGTGGATGATTATGAATATTTCCTGAAAAGGTCAGAAAATTGGAAAAATCATTACGATTCGCAATCGACATTCTTACGTCCGAAAGATGAAAAAGGCAACTTTGTTTCGCCTTTTGTGCCTAAAGAATATACACCTTATTTTTGTGAAAGCAACGCATGGCATTACTTTTGGTTTGTTCCGCAAAACATTCCTGAGTTGGTGAAAAGTGTAGGAGGCAAAGTGCGTTTTGAGCAAAAACTTGATTCTATGTTCCGCTATGACCCGCTTCCCGAAGATGAATTACCAATATTCAGTACAGGAATGATAGGACAGTACGCACATGGCAACGAGCCAAGCCACCATGTCGGGTATCTTTACAATTATGTAAAAAAACCTTCTAAAACGCAACAAATTATCCGAAAAATAACCCAAACTCAATACCGAAACGAACCTGACGGACACTGTGGTAATGAAGATTGCGGACAGATGTCTTCATGGTTTGTCTTCAGTTCGCTTGGGTTTTATCCTGTCAATCCTGCCCAAGGAGTGTATTTGCTTGGAAATCCGTATTTTGAAGAAGCTGTAATCACATTGGAAAATGGAAAAATATTCACCGTTAAAGCGACCCATTTTTCCGAAAAAAATATTTATATCAAAGAGGTTTGGCTCAACCAAAAGCCATATAAAAAACTATATATTACCCATGAAGATATCATGAATGGAGGTACGCTTGAATTTGTGGTGGATGCGATGCCTCATGACACCGAATGGGCTACTTACGAATTGCCCGAAGTGAATAAAGTGTATTAATCGTGAGTGTTATCTTTTAAAATCTTATCCCGTCCTGAATAATCTGTATCGGTTATTCAGGACGGGACAAAATTACATTATTATCTGTAGAGGGTAAAATGCCCTTTGAACTCTCGCTTGTCGTTGATGTCGTTAAGTTCCAATACGAACCAATAGTCGCCCGACGGCAATTCGTTTCCATTGTATCTGCCGTTCCACGTTTCGCCTACCGCAAGCGTTGCCAATTTGCGTCCGTAGCGGTCGAATATGTGGGTACGTGCATACGGATAATTGTCAAGATATTTCGGTGTCCACGTATCGTTGTTGCCGTCATTATCAGGAGTGAAATAGTCAGGAATTTCGATATCGTAGTATTCCGCTTTGATAGTCATGCTTACCGTACAGCCTGCAGCATCTTCTGCCAAAACTTCGATGACTTTGAACTTAAGACCTGTAACAGGGTCAGTTTCCTGCGGGTCGTTGGCTCTAAGTCGGTACACACCGTCCGTACCACTATCTCTGCCATTGAAGAAATAAGTGTACGGTGATACGCCACCCGAAGCCGCCACTTCAATTGTGTTAAGAGCATCGTTCGGCAGGCGTGTTAATGCTAACGCCGAGCGGTTGACCACTTCAAACGAAGGCGTTGTGTAATCGCAGGTTTCCGTCTGTCCGTTGACCGTATCCGTGTAGAATAGGGTTACGTATTGGCTTGCCACCGTGCGGTCAAAAGTATCAATGTAGCCTACTAATCCTTCGGTTCTGCTGAAAGACTGAGCCGTTGCGGTTGCCGTTCCGTTCAGTACATAGGTTATCTTACTGAAATCTACCGCCGATGGGAAGCGTACTTCTATCCATGTTTGGTAGGCGTTGGTCTGGCAGTTTTCACTTTGGGCAGCCGTCGCACGGACGTTAGGCATTTCCGTCAAGGCGAATGTATGCGTAGTACTGAGCGTACAGCCGTTGGTGTCGGTTACGGTAATGCCGTAATTAATGCCCGGAACAAGATTATTGAATGTTACCGTCGTGCCCGGAGCTATACCTGTGGCGGTATTGAGCTGTGCGTTAGTCGTCATGTTGAGCAACAATATTTCGTATTGAGGTGAGCCACCGTCTACGACAAACGATATTGAGCCTGTGTCCGTACCGCCGTAGCACACCACCAAGTCGGAAGTAGTTACGCTGAAGGTTATCGCCGTCGGGTCAACGAGCGTTACCGAAGGCAGCTCGATGTCGCAATTCCAAGCATCGGTAATGGTGATGCTGTATTCGCCCGGAGCGAGATTGTCAAAATAACTCACCGTTTGTGCCGGAGAAGATGTTCCTGTTGTGATGTTATTCAATATATAATGATACGTTCCGGCACCGGAGCCTCCTGCTGTACCAAATAACTGTATCACACCGTCGGCAGCTCCGGGACAACTTATCGGGGTTACTACCGTAGTTGCCGTTACCGTTTCAGGAAGTTCAAGAGTTACTTCAGTAATGCTGGTTGCCGTTACATCCGAACATCCTAAGGCATCTGTTACCGATACCGTGTAGGTCAGTGAGCCTGTTCCGGCACCGAGTCCGGTGAACAGTGTCATGAAATCTACTCCGGTATGCGTAATTGGCGTACCACCTTGCGGCGTGAGCGTTACCGTATATGGAGCTTCACCACCACTGACCGTAACCAATATTTCGCCTCTGTCGTTTGTACAAGTTACTCCGAAAGTTTCTTGTGCAGTTACCGTTATCGGCAATTCGCTTTGACGTATTGAGAACGCAATCAGCGGAGTCTGACAGTTATTAGCAAGCGATGTTGCGACCGCATGGAAAGTACCTGCCGATAAACCTGTAATAGTAACTTGGGTCGTTCCTGCCGGTGCTGTACCGTTTTGTACGGCTGCTCCGGTATCGGCATTGGTAATTTGATAATCAAATCCGTTTAAGGCTTGGTCGCCGTCTGCCAGATACGTATCTATGAATGTCAATACAATACTGCCGTCAGTACCTCCATTACATTGTACCGCCGTAGCATTGGTAGCGGTCAACTCAAATGTATCCGGACGAAGTACCGTGTGCGTACTGCGTACTTCACAACCCGTATCGTCATTGCGGACGGTTACCAAATAACTGCCTGCCTGCAACAATTGTACGAAAGTGTACGTTGTTGCATTTACAGAAGTTCGTTCGATTTCCACCGTTCCATCGGCATTTGCCAAAATGTAGGTCAGTTGTGGTGCGTTGGCAAACGTGGCGTAGGCAGGTGTAGTATTTACCGTTGCCATAAGCTCTTCGCCTTGCAAGCACGTAATGCCCGAAACTACTGAAAGCGTTACATCGTCAAGCACAAGCGTAGGCGATACCGTTACTATCGGGCTGCTCACTTCGCATCCGTTACTGTCGTATGCGGTTACGTAATAGCGTCCGCCGTTGGGGTGCGTGATGCGGTATTCCGTGTTGAGTCCTTGTTGCAAACGCGTGTTCGTATCGGCATCGTAGAACTCGTAACGGACATACGTACCGCTACCGCCTGTGATAAGGCTGGCATCAAATGTCAATGTCGGGAGGCTTGTCGTACCGTCGGACAAGCAACCGTATTGGGTTGCTGTGAGGGCATTGGCAGCCAATGCCATAGGAGCCGGTGAGGTTACAATAGCCTGAACATACGTAGCGCAACTATTAACGGTCGATGTTACTTTGATAGTATAAACGATACCGCTTTCACTGCCTTTCAAGCTATTGAACACAGCGTTGTAGCCGTTAGTCGGGAATACTTCGGAAGTTGGTGTAGCGACGCCTGTTCCCAAATCTTGTATTTCGGTTATCTCAAATGCAAATGGTCCGATACCGTTATTGACTGCCGATACGGAAATGCTTCCTGTGCCAGCACCTGTTCCCGAGTCGCAAAGTTCGTTCGTAACCGTATCCACCGTAACGACAGGCACTCTTGCAGCTGACAGTAAAACGTCTACTGAAACAGGGCAGGCTGCCGTATTCGCATCATAAACGTTGATGCGGTAAGTGCCTTCTAGCATCACAGTTGCTGTTGTTAATGCCGGATTGGTTATTGCCGTAGCAGTTACATGCGGAATGACGGTTTCAACTTCCTCTAACACAGGGTTGCCGTCTTGGTCTACCACAGGATTGCCGTCTTGGTCAAGTACCGGTTCAAGTGTAGTTACAATACGGTCAACAGTGTAGGTGTAATTACCTGTACCGCCTTGAACGTTCCGTATGGTCAATTCTGCCGATGGTGTTGCCGAACAGTCAAGTTCTTTGGTAACAGAGGCTTGGTAGGTAAGTGGTTCGAAGATGTCAAAAGTCATGCTGTGCGAACAGCCGTTCACATCTATTACTTCAATGCTTTGCGGACTGATACCGAGCTGAGCCGATGGCAATAAGTTTGACACCAAGAACACATCGCTTCGTAACCAATTTATTGCTACGGGAATGCCACCGTTCAGTCGGTAGCTGTGAGCACCCGTGCCGAGCGTTGTCATCGTTACTTCAATGTTGTAATTACCGTTATTGGCACAGATATTTTCGGTTACTACCGAAGTTATTACCGGTGATGGGTCGGTAGTAACGGTTACGACTGCCGACTGAACGCAATTATAAGCATCACGTACAAATACCGTCCATACACCGCCCTCTACATTGGCTGTCGAGATGGCTGTTGTGGCAGTCCAATCGGCATCCGTAGGGATAGTGTCGTCATTACGGTAAATGTATTGGTAAGGTGCTGTACCGCCCGTAGCCTGCACCACAATTTGTCCAGCATTCGGGTGGCAGTTGTCGTTTTTCGGGCTGGTTGCCGTTACTTCCAATAAGGTTGCCGAACGGCGGATAATAAAGCGTTCGCTGGCATTCACGCAACCGTTGCCCGAAGCATTTTGTTCCGTAAATACGATGTAATATTCGCCCGGTGCCAACGCTTTTGGTGTAGCGATATCCGTATAAGAAGTGGTGTTTTCTACCGCTCCCACCGGCTGTCCGTCAGGGTAGGTATACACTTGGTAGTCGACCGAAGTAGTATTAGGAGCCAAGCCTGTCAGCGTGAATACGGCATGACCGTTATTCGCACCAAAGCAAGTTTCGTTATTAATTGCCGAAAGCGTAACCGACATTGTTGATGTAGTAGGCACCGGAATAGTCGATTCCTGTATGTAGATACACTCCGTCGTTTTGTCATACACGGCAAATACATAGCTGGCTCCCGGTGTCAGGGTTGTAAATTCATACGTTGCTCCAGTGGCTTGCTGTGGTACGCCGTTACTGTCTGTATAGGTTATCGTAGCGGTAGCTCCCGGGAACCATGTGGTCGTATCACTTTCGTTGAATACTAAGCCCGGCTGGTAAACGGCAAAGAAGAATGAACCATCGCCCAAAGCGTTTCCGGAGCTATTGTATGCCGAAACCAAGATAGCTCCCGTTCCGGGTTCGCAGCCTATGGCAGATACGGTCGGTACGGCGGTTATCATAATATCGGAATACGCATCAACGGTAAACTCACGAGTTGTTACGCAATTGTTGGCATCGGTAATAACTACCGTATAACGTCCGAAATTCAAGTTGCTAACCGTTACAGTTTGCGTATTGCCCATTGTATTGGTGGCTATTTGTTGCCCGGATGCGTTGTTAAGCACTACGGTAAATCCTGCCGTGCCACCGTCGCCTAGGTAGATGTCTACGCCACCGAGTGTCATGCTGCCGTTACCGTTGCACTGCAATGGTTTTACGGTCAGAGCAACTTGAAGAGCATCGGGTTGGGTGATGCTTACTTGGGTTGGTGTTGAGGTACAGCCTTTGGCATCGGTAATGATGACGACATAATCACCTGCCGGAAGGTTGTACATACCCAAATCGGTTGTGCCGCTTGCCTGTCCTGTGCCGTCATCTTCGTATACTTCAACTGTATATGGGGCTAAACCGTAAGCGGTATCAATGGCATTGGCGGTTACGTTTATCTGTCCTGTGGTTGCCCCGTTACAGAGAATATGCGTAGCCGTAGGTTCACTGCCAGCGACCCAACGTGGCTGTTCGGCTTTTACTTCATAAACATTGCTAACGTCTTCGCAACGGGTAAATCCGTCATCACGAAGCTCGTCTTGTACACGGAAATAATATGTGCCTTCTGCGGAAGTAACAAACACCGCCGTGTTACCGGTTACGGTCAATGTTTCCGATGCTGTATTGGCACTTGTATACGTAGCTCCATCAATGCTCCAAGCGAAGGTTTTCACCCCTTGTCCGCCGATAGCCGTAAGGCTGAACGATGCTCCGTTGCCACGGCAGTCGAGGTCTTGTGTTTGTATTACATTGAGTTGCAGTTGCGGAGTTATTACTACGGTCGTAGTAGTACTACAACCAAGTCCGTCCCGAACCATGATGTCATACGTGCCGTCGGTTAAGTTTCCAAATACATGGTATCCCAAACCGTCGATAGCTACGGCATCATCATCTTCCCAGCTCAAACCGCCGTCTTTGCTGAATTGGTAATTGCCGTTACCGTCTTGTACTTGTACGGTAATTTCCGCATCACGATTGCCGGTATAGCAATAGGTAAATTGCGTAGTTATCACTACATCTCGCTTGGCGGCAACTTCAAATGTTGTAGTAGCCGTACAGCCACCCGCATCTTCTATTTCTACTTCATACGTTCCTGCATTGAGGTTCGTGAACGTCGTTTCATTATTTACTGCGGTTTGTGGCGTACTCCATGCGGTTGTACCTTCTTCACGGTAGCGGAATTGGGCATACGGACGTGTACCGCCTGTTGCCGTAACCCGTACTGAAGCCAAATTATCGGTAGTGGCACAACTGATGAATTTTATCTGTTCCGTTGTGATGCTCATAGTGTCAGGCTCACTGAGCGTGTATGGAAGCGATTTCACGCACGATGTATCATCGGCACTTCGTACATGGAGTGTTCCTCCTGCTGTTACCGATAGTCCGCCAACGGTAAATTCTCCATCGGTGTTTACCGTTGTGGCTGTCCAAGTCGTTTGATTATCAATCGAATATTCTACGCTCAATGATGCTGGCGGATTGCTCACGTGGACGGTCAGTGTGCCGTCATCTCCATTCGGGCAACTGATGTCGCTGCTTCCTGTCAGTACCGCATTGAATGCTTTGCCGGGTTCAACCAATACGGTTTGCGGTACGTTGGTCTGGCAATATTCGGTGTCTTGCCAAATCCGTATGTCGTCAATGGCGATATCATTTCCTAAAGCATTGCCCGATGAGGTATTGCGGATTCGGAATTGGGCTTCGGTAACAGTCAGTCCCGTAAAGGTAACTTCTTTGGATTCCCATGCTTGGGAAGCGGTAAGGATGCCCAAATCGCGGGTAGCAATCACCGTACCTTGTGCATTGGCTAATTCCAATACAATGTGCGGATTCTGTCCGTTTGCCGTTGCCGAAAGCAGATTGAACAAGTTCAAGGAAACGTTCATATCCCTGCCGGAAACGATGTCTTTCAAATCTTTATAGTACAAGATTCCCGCATTGCCTGTGGTATTTGCTCCCATGACAGCCAAGTAGCGACCGTTAGCCACACCCGAAGCATCGGTTGGGGTAGGAGCTACCCAGCCTGTGTTGGCTTGTAATTGGGCGGTAATGGTATAGTCGCCATTGCTCAATACTTCGCCTGTTTTGCAAGCCAAGTAATTGATATTATTGCCACAAGTGTCGGCTCCCGTACCGAAATCTTCTGTAAAGAGAATGTTCGGAGTCATACCTGCCGCTGCCGCAGGTGTATAATATACGGTAAGATTATAAGGGGTGGCACGCGGTGCTAAAGGCCCTATAACGTTGGATAATAACAACTCGCCATTGTCTATTTGATAGCGATATTCCATGGGGGTCGTTGCGGTTGCCGTAATGGTAAATGTGCCATAGCCGTCGCAGTCATACGCTACGGGGCTTACGCTTATCTGCGGAATTTCGGTAGGAGCGATGACCACATCAAGCGGTAGCACACAGCCTTCGCTGTCGCGGACGTATACCGTTGCCGAACCGCCGAGATAGCCTACGTTGGACGTGCCGTACGTATTTCCGTCGAAACTGTACTCATAAGGAGCTACGCCACCGCCGGCATTATTGATAGCTACTTGGTAACGCTGTGGCGAAGCCGTGTCGCAACTCTTGTCTTGGACTACGCCGGCAAAAGCATAGAGCGTATTTTCCGCACCGCCAACGGTAAACGGCTGTGTGTAAGTACATACTTCCGTACCGATAGTGATGGATATTTCCAATTCGTAATTGCCCTCATACAAACCTGTGTAAACACCCGTAGCATTTGTGCCTACTTGTGTGCGGTTGCCGTTTTCTACCTGGTAAAGTACCGTAGTGCGGTTTTGCTGTTGGGCAAATGTAAGACGGATTGCTCCGGTGTTGGGCGTAGACCCGCATTTCACATCGGTAATGTCATACGTAAATCCGTAAAGTCCTTCGGGACGGATGTCCAACGCTTGGGTTTCTGCCAATAACGCCGATTTTTGGTCGGCATCCTGCACTACGAAGACGTAGCGCCCGGGCTGGGTAATTTTGAAAAGTCCTTCCACAGAACTTTGTCCGGCTGGAATAGTCGCTTCAAACGCCGATTCGGGTATCGAAACGAAATTCGGGTATAATGCCACACCGTCAATACTCCATACGGCAAACTTGTAAGGAACTCTGCCGCCTTGTGCCGTGAACCGGATGCGCACCTCGTTACAGCCTGTCCATGCGAGCAGGTTGGCGGTCATTTCCAATTCGGTGGTTTTGTTGATGATTACCTGTTCGGTATAGATACAGCTTGCAGGCAATGACGGCGAACTTACTTCTACCGTGTAAGTACCTTCTTGCAAGTTCTCAAACGTATGTTTCCAACCATCAATGACTGTTGGCGTAGTAGCATTGGTTTTCGTTACAGGCCCTTGAACGATGTTTCCGTTGGCATCTTTCAGTATGTATGTGTAGGTAAGCCCTGAGGTTTCCATTTGTACGTTGATGTAGCCGGCTTGGTATTCGGTATAGTCCGACTTGGAAACCTCTCCGTCAATACCATTTTTGTATACATTGAAATAGTATACCGCACGGCATCCGTCATCACCTGTTACGACCAAGCGGTAGTTTCCTTCAGTATCAGCGGTGAAATCAGTGCCATTGGTTATAGTGGTATAGCAAGCATCTGCATAGTTCGGGCAGTTGAAGCCGCCTATGGCACAGTCGGCATTGAGGCGTTGCCATTGCAGATTGGTAGTATTTCTGAAATTAACCGATAACACTCTTGAAGGTTCGTTGCACAAGATGAAGTGGCTTGTCCAAGTACCGTCATCGGCACAAGTAGCTCCTCCGTCTTCAATATCGCGAAGCGGATTCGGAAGTGTGGCAACACCGTAATAATTAACGGTTTCGGTACTGATGACCTGCACACCGTCGCAATTGGTAACTTTTTCAACCCGGTAAAGTCCTTCGGTGGTGGCGGTGTAAGAAGCTCCCGTTACGCCATTCAAAAGCGTTCCGTTGCGATACCAACGATAGGTGTCAAAGCCGCTTTCGGCAGTAATGAGCAATTCATCTCCGGCACAGTACAGCTCCGAGCGTTGGCAGCTATCGGTAGAAACCGTAATGGCAGTTGTTCCATTGGCAGTGCGTGGTGGAATGACGCACTGTACATTACCTCCGGTATATGCAAAAGCAAAATCGGTGCGCAGGTAATTGGCACACGGTTTGCCGAAGTCATCGCAATCGCCCACGAGTGCAAGCGGTATTAATATGGTTCGTTGGTTGCTTGTGCCTGCCAATAAAGTTTGGTCAGGAATGTCAAATTCAAAGGTTTTGGTCGTAGCCGAATAGGTATAGGTAGGAATGCTTGTGCCTACCGAAGCTCCGGTTACATCTGCCGTGCCGTCGCTGGTTACGAGTAAGCCTTCGGGCAGGATTACGGTAAGTTTTGCCTCACGGATATGCTCTTGCCCTGTGTTGCGGTATTGGAGGCGGTAATAGAACTGCTGCCCGATATTGAGCGTTGAAAGTACCGCTCCTGAGCCGTCTACATACGTTCCTGCTGGTGTGAGTTCAATGGATTGCCCCACTACGGTTACGGTAAAGGTACACGTGCTTACATTGCCCGAGCTGTCGGTGAAAGTGTACGTTACTTCGGTATCACCGATGTCAAAGCGGTCGCCGCTCTGATGGGTGCTGGTTACCGTTACCGGACAGTCATCGGTATAGGTAGGTTCTGTCCAAGTAACTATTTGCGAACA
>JAUNTM010000001.1:0-23511 GCA_030538675.1 Capnocytophaga sp. | reverse complement strand
TTACCGGACAGTCATCGGTATAGGTAGGTTCTGTCCAAGTAACTATTTGCGAACACTCGCCCCGTTCTGCCGTAACGGTAATATTCGACGGACAGTTTGGTACAGGCGGTGTGGTATCATGGCGGACAGTCAGCGTGATTTCTCTCGGTGGGAATGTATATGTGCTGGCACAGCTCAAACTCGCTTTCACTCCGTAAACGACACGATAGGTGGTAGTACGTTCAAGGGTTACATCCATTAGACGTACATTAGTGCCTATCTCGGTTGCGGTGCCGTCTTCTTCAATGCGGTACCACTTGATGTCAAAAATAGTTTCAGACCCTGTAAACCGCAGTCGGGCAGTATCGCCCACGCATATATTATTCGTTTTGGAAGAGGTTAAGGAGGGTGTGATGTATTGTGATACTTCCACGTGCACATCGTAGTCTTGATAACCACACTCGTGTCCTACCCTTACGAAGTAATCACCGTTAGTTACGCCTGTAAATACGTGCGAGGTAGCTCCGCTGTTTTCGTCATAAGAAACTCTTGGAGTGTACAGCTGGTCGGTGCTGGCAGGGTCGGCAGGATTTTTCTTTCGCCATAATTCAAAATACAGCGGATATTCCAATACTTGCGGATTGGTTACAGCGACAGAGACAAGCCCGGAACTATTATTGGTAACATCGCAGAACGAAGCCGATACTGCAGCAGCGATACGTTCTTTCGGGGCTACGGTAGGGTATGCCGAGAAATTGGTAAAGCGGGTATAGATGTCATTCGGCTTAATGTTGGGGATTGTTGTGCGGATTACAGAAATACCATCAACAACGGATGATGATGTCAGTTCTCTTGGGTACCGTATATCATTAAAAAACACTCTGTACTCATAGGTTGGCGGAAGGTTAGAGAATGTACCTGACGAACCTCTTATCACCGGATACCCTGCCGAGAGAGAACTGTAGTTAACCCAGTTACCTGCCGAGTTTTTATAGTGTAATGTAGAATTAACTGTGGTATTTATTGCCGTAATAGGAACTCCCGATGCTGTCTGTGCATTGAGGTTGAAGCTGATAGAAACCAAGTCACATTCGTTTTTGACTATTAGCTCTTCTTTGTAATGCGTAACAGTATCTAAATTGACAGTAGTTGAAGCAGTTCTTCCGCAAGCATCGGTAACTGTCCAGATATAGCTGCCGGGCGGTAAGTCTCCCCATGCGGAATTTTGTCCTGAACCGGTAACGGTTTTTTCCATAGGGAAATTGATGGTGTATGTTTTCACTTCCTCGTAAGGTAAGCGGGCTTGATAGGTTACGGAAGTCTGTCCGTCGGCTCTTTCTAATTTAGACACCAAAGGCCATGAGAACTCCGTGCCCGATGTTACGAAATATTTGTAAAAGCCAACCGTTCCTTCATAAGCACCATAGAGTTTGTCGTATGAGTTGAGGATTTTATCTTGTATGTAATTGTCATCAAATGTATTGGTAATGACTCTCTCTAAGGAAGTTTGGTAACATTGGTTTGGTGCTTGCTGGTAGGTAAAGCGGTAGCGTCCTTCTCCGGTAGCGGTTACGTTTACCCAATTGTATGCTGTCCAATCTACGTTATCGGATACGTCTGTCCAAGTAGTGCCGTCAGCATTTTGTTTTTCTACTTTAAACCAATAGCCGTTTGTTTTATTATCGTTGTCCCATGGAGAATGATACCATTGGTGTCTATAGCTGTACGTACCGTTACCGTCCACGGCAGGATGGTTGGAAGTCAAATTATGAAGGTTCATATTAAACCTTAATTGTACCGTCCCGCAATTATTGCTATCTACCGAAGCGTAAGGAGTTGCATTGAATCCCGGTTTTGGCTCAGCAAGGTTTGTAAAAGTAAAATGTTCGTCAATTGTATTCATACCTCCTTTGACGATGACCCTTACGTCATCGCCCGGATTGATAACGTGTCCTGTAACGTATGCCCAGCCAACATTGGTGTTATTAGATATGACTCCGAGTGATGAGGAAATATCATACGTCAACGTTTCGTTGACAATGACGACCGCCGTTCCGGGTTGGCTGTAAAAATTTTGGTCTACCGTCAGTCGGAGTGAGGTATCAACCGGTTTTACGCGGAGGTATAAGCGGTATTTGCATTCGCCGTCCAATTTAAAATAGGAATCGGGATGTTTCTCTATTTCGTAACAGAGCACATTTGTATTAAGTGCCTGCGGTATCACGATAGGGTTTACCACCGTAGCACCACAACCTGCTACATTGCCTGCCAAGTCTTCAATAACCAACTGGTAGCTACCGGAGTTTAAAGGTAAGGCATTGGTACCTTGAAAAGAGCCGTTAATGACTTCCGTCGCGGTATTCCGTGTACGTTCCTCGCTTATGACCGTATTGCCTCCGGTATCTAACAGGCTTACACGGAACGGCCCGACACCCCCCGAAATGATGCGGTACTGAACGACACCGTCATTACTTGTGGCACAAGTAGGGGCAGTTACCGAATGTATTTGAAGGATGATGTTTTGGTAAAGGTTTGCTAAGGAAATTTCACGTTCTGCGGTTACCTCCCCCGTTACTTGGCTTTCCAAATATATTTTATACGTTCCGTCGGAAAGCGAGGTAAATTCCGTGCCGCCATTCTCTATCTTCTGCGTGAGTGTTTCTCCGTTAGGAAAGGTAAGTACGGCAAAAAGGTCGTTACAGGTATTGCTTATCACAATCGCTCCGTTGGCAGTACAATTACCAGGCACGGGCGTAGCTACAAAAGCCTCTGCCAATGTGGTAATTACCAATGTTTGCGGTGCAGACTCGGTGGGAGGGGTGGTGCCGGTATCAACCAAGGTCAGTGTATAGGTGCCTACACCGAGGTTGGTAAACTCCGCCGTACCGTCGGCAGCTATGTTTTCCCGTAATTCCGTACCGCTGGGGTGTATAAGAGATGCCCGTAAACCCTCACAAGCCCCCGAAATGGACACTTTGCCGGTAAAAACGCACAGCCCTTCTTCAACATTTGCCGTGTACGCCGTAACGTCCGGACACTGCGAATATGCCGCCGAAAACAAAAATAAACTAAAAAATAACGTTGCTAATTTATTCATTTTATTTTGCATTGTGATAAAAATAAAATTATTAATCTTTTTGCCCCACACCTCACGCAATCTACATCATTCGGCAAAATTATTTAAAAAAAGCTAAGTTGAAAGTATTATGAACTCATAATTATTTTAATTAACATTCAGTTATGTTTACATTAAGTTGATATTTTAATTATTTACATACTATGTTAATGTAATACTAATTGCGTAGTAGTTTGTTTTGTCAATATTCATTTCCTAAAATTGTCATGAAAGAGCGAGTTGGGCAAGTGCCTGAGAGGTGGAGTACGTAGAAGTATGGCAAATTTGTTGAGGATATTTTAATAAAATCTTCAATGGCAATCGGTTCTTTATTATTTAAGAATATCCAAAACCCGCTCAAGAGCCATGCCACGACTGCCTTTTATAAGGATAAGGGCAGATGACGGAATGTGCCGTTTGAAGTAGTCGGCAAACGCATCAAAGTTTTCAAATTGAGGAAAATGGCAGGTTGTCTTAGCGAAATTTTCACCAATTAAAAATACATTTTGCCATGGATGAAGAGCAATTTTTTCTACAATCATCTGGTGCTCTTCGGTACTCGAAATGCCTAATTCGAACATATCGCCGAGTATGAGTATTTTATTTGGATTGTTCAGAGCAGCCATATTCTCGATAGCTGCCGCCATACTCGATGGGTTGGCATTGTAAGCATCCATTAAAATAGTATTTGTGTCTATCGTAATGAATTGGCTGCGGTTATTATTCGGAATATAACTACCGATACCCCTCGAAATCGCTTCATAAGAAATAGTAAAAAAACGTCCTAATGCAATGGCAGAAGCAATATTCGGAAAATTGTATTTGCCAACCAGATTTGATTTGATTTCGGTGCCGTTTACCTCTACAGCAATGGGGTTGTTTTCTTTTAATTGCATGTTTAGGTTCACTTCGGTTGACTGCCCGAAAGTATACACGCTTGTATAATCTTTCAGCAGACGGATTTGAATAGCGTCATCGGAATTGACAAAAACCGTTTTTTGATGAGCGATAAGATATTCGTATAATTCGCTTTTGGCTTTGATGACGCCTTCGATGCTTCCAAAACCTTCCAAGTGAGCTTTGCCGAAATTGGTAATATAGCCGTAATCGGGTTCGGCAATGTTGCAAAGAGCGGCAATTTCATTAGGGTGGTTCGCCCCCATTTCCACAATAGCAATATCCGTTTCCGGACGGATAGAAAGTAGCGTGAGCGGCACACCGATATGGTTATTGAGGTTTCCCTGCGTAGCAGTTACACGGAATGTTTGCGACAGTACGGCACGCATCAATTCTTTGGTCGTCGTTTTCCCGTTGCTTCCCGTAATCGCTACGATGAGGGTCTGTAATTGTCGTCGATGATAGTTCGCCAATTGTTGCAATGCGGTAAGAGTATCTTCGACAAGCAAATAGTGTTCTGATGTTACAATATCGGGATTGTCCACCACGGCAAACGAAGCGCCATCTTCAAGTGCTTGTTTGGCAAATTGATTTCCGTCAAAGTGTTCTCCTTTAAGGGCAAAGAAAATACTGTCAGGGATAATATTCCGGCTGTCGGTGCTGATTTTTTGAGATTTGCAAAAAATGTCGTATAGCTGTTTGGTAGAAATCATTTGTGTAGCGTAAAAAACCCCACAAATATATGAATTTGCAGGGTTTTATTGAAAAAACTATTTGTAGTATGATTAGCCTCTTGGCGTTTTGTTATTTTTCTTCGCTTTTGATCCCACACGGCTCATTGCATTGCGGAATCCGATGTAATCGGTAGCGATGTACTGAGGAAGATATCTTCTTTGCGAAGGATCTATCCAATATACACGGTCTCTCCACGAGCCGCCTTTGTATACGCGTACTTCATCGTCAATAAGGGTAGTACGGCTGTTTGAGCGGTCAAACTCGCGTACCAATCCTGTTTCTTCATCCATTTCAACGTTGTGTTTTGGAGCATTGTACATCATGTTTTTGGATGCAGAGGCATCTTCAGCACCAAACTCATCCATTGTAAATCTGTCATATTCACGCGAAGAACCTTTGTCGCCATCGCGGTAGTTACGATTATCACTACGGGTAAAGTTATAACGAAGATACGTTTCTTGGTCGTCAACAGGTACAGTTGCTAAGTTTCCGGGAAGGTTTCGGGCAATAATTTTACCATTGCTCAAAGTGTCATATTTTATATTTTCAGAAGTTACAACCACTTGCTTACCGTCTTCACCAATAGCATGTTTCATGTATACGTTACCACGATAGTAGTTAAAGTCGTTCATTTCATCATCGATGATGGGGCGATATACATCGGCTACCCATTCAGCTACGTTACCGGCCATGTCATACAAACCAAAGTCATTAGGAGGGTATGTTTTTACGGCAACCGTAATATCACCCTTATCGTCAGACCAACCTGCCAATCCGCCGTAATCACCTTTTCCTTGTTTGAAGTTAGCCATTTGGTCGCCACGAGTGCTGCGTTTGGTTGAACGCGTATAAGCACCATCCCAAGGATATTTTTTACGTCCTTCAATGTTGTTGTATCTACGAAGGCCGTTGAGTGATTTGGCAGCGTATTCCCATTCCGCTTCGGTAGGAAGTCGGTATTCGGGTAACAAGATACCGCTGGTTTGCTTGGCATATGTAGGGTCGCCCTCTTTGGTTATTGCTTTTTTGCCGGCATATTCGGCTACTTTACCGCCATACGACGACGACGGGGCATTCAAGTAAGTATCTGTGCTGAATGTACTTTCAAAATCTACATTATAACGGGTGTTTTTTTCAAGATATCCTGATTTTTCGAGCAACGCTTCATTGACCCGGTTGGTACGCCAGTCGCTAAACTGTACCGCTTGTACCCAATTCACACCTACCACAGGATATTCTGCATAAGCAGGATGGCGCAGGTAGTTGGTAACCATCGTTTCGTTGAATCCAAGAGGATTTCTCCATACCAAGGTATCGGGAAGCGCCCCTAAATAAATATTGGTGTATTGTTCTTCTTCCGGCGGGAATACGGATTTGAGCCAATCAAGGTACTCCATGTACATTTTATTGGTTACTTCCGTTTCGTCCATGTAGAAAGACTGCACGTGTTGCTGCGTTGGAGTGTTGTTCCAGTCGCGCATTACATCGTCTTGCACCTGTCCCATGGTAAATGTTCCGCCTTCCACGAAAACAAGCCCAGGTCCGGTTTCTTGCTCTTTGAAATCAGTATTATACTGAAAGCCACCGTCTTTAGAGTTAATTCTCCAGCCAGTTGCACTTGATATGTTCTTGTCAGATTTGTTTTTACAACCTACAAGGATAATCGCAGCAAATACACTAAACAACAATGGTGTGTTGAACAAAAATCTTTTCATATTGATTTTCTTAATTAAAATGAATGTTTTCAGGGGTGCAAGGTAGGAAAAAAATATTGAATTACGATAGGAGAGATTTATTTTTAGGTTTTTTTTCTGTTTAATGCTGTAATATGCAACAATAATTATAATATATTTATCATTAGCTTTTTTTTGTTCCTATTTTTTTTGATTTTTTTAGAGGTTGATTTGGTCGATAAAATGCTTTTTAGGCAGTTTTTGATTTTTATTTAGCCTTGTAAATCTGTATGGATCAGTGTTTTGTCTTTAGTTTTTGAACTTTTAAAGAGTTGTCGACACAAAAGAATATCTTCTATGAATACAAAACCGTTCTCGCGAGAACGGTTTTGTACATGAATTTAAAGGTAGATTAGTTATAATTCAAGTGCCGATTTGGCGTCGCCGTTCATCAGTAATTCGATGGGGTTTTCGAGGGCTTCTTTTACGGCAACCAAAAACCCGACCGATTCACGTCCGTCAATGATGCGGTGGTCGTAGGATAATGCCACGTACATTACAGGAGCAGCTACGATTTGTCCGTTTTTCACGATGGGGCGTTCCACGATATTGTGCATTCCCAAAATTCCCGATTGCGGCGGATTAATAATAGGGGTAGAAAGCATCGACCCGAACACACCGCCGTTGGTAATCGTAAACGTACCACCGGTCATTTCATCAACGGTAATTTGACCGTCTCTGGCGCGCAATGCCAAGCGTTTTACTTCGGCTTCCACGCCTCGGAATGACAAGTTTTCCGCATTGCGGATGACAGGCACCATCAATCCTTTGGGACCCGATACGGCTATCGAAATATCGCAAAAATTGTACGTTACTTTTTCCTGCCCGTCAATCATCGAATTTACGTCCGGGAAGAGTTTCAACGCACGCACCACCGCCAACGTAAAGAACGACATAAAGCCCAGCCCGACATTGTGGCGGTCTTTAAACGCATCTTTATATTGGTTGCGAAGTTCAAATATCGCACTCATATCCACCTCGTTGAACGTGGTGAGCATTGCCGTTTCGTTTTTGGCACTGACGAGTCGTTCGGCTACTTTGCGGCGAAGCATTGACATTTTGGTTCGTGTTTCACTTCGTGAGCCGCCTGTTGGCGTTCCCATCGAAGGTTTGGAAGCCCGCACCGCATCGTCTTTCGTGATGCGTCCGTCTCTGCCTGTGCCTTTCACTTGCGATGGCGTTATGTTTTTCTCGTCCAATATTTTGCGTGCGGCAGGACTTGGTGTTTGTGTGGCATACGTCGTTTTTTCCACCGCAGGTTTTGGTTCTTCTTTCTTCGGAGTTTCTACAACTTTTACGGTTTCTTTTTCAGAAGAAGCAGCGGTTGTTCCTTGTGGTTTTTCGGCAGCGGTATCAATAAGACAGACCACCTGCCCGACTTGTACTGCATCGCCTTCCTCGGCTTGCAGCGTAATAATTCCGGCGGCTTCGGCAGGAAGTTCCAGCGTAGCTTTGTCCGAATCCACTTCGGCAATGGCTTGGTCTTTCTGCACGTAATCGCCTGTTTTTACCAACCAACGGGCGATTTCTACTTCCGTGATGGATTCCCCCGGCGAGGGAACTTTCATTTCTAATATCATAGTTTCTTAGTTTTAAGTCATTTTAATAAATTTGAAGGCTTTGCTGTTTGATTGGCTTCGCCGTTTGATGTTGTTGTTTGAACGCTTCGCTGTTTGATTTTGTTTGAATGCCGAAAGTATCAAATCATCGAACAATGTCAAACCATATCGAATGCCAAAGGCATCAAATTATATCGAACAATGTCAAACCATATCAAACACTGAAGGCATCGAACAATGTCAAACACCTTTGGTGTCAAATACCAAATCAATGGCTTCGGCGTGGCGTTTGCGGTCTCGGGTATAGCTTCCGGCAGCTGGGGCGGCATAACTCCGGAGCGATGCCAACCGCCATTTTGCAAAATCGAAATTCATCAGCATATAGCCGTAAGCTCCCATATTTTTGGGTTCTTCTTGAGCCCAAACAATGTCTTTTGCGTTTTTATATTTTTTGATGACGGCTTTCATTTGTTCGGCAGGAAGCGGGAATAACTGTTCCAAACGCACTAATGCCACGTCGTTTCTACCACGTTCCTCACGTGCGGCAAGCAAATCGTAATAGAATTTGCCCGAGCAGAATACGAGTGTTTTTGCGGTTTTCGCATCTGCGGAAGCATCGTCAATCAGTTCTTGGAATTGACCGTTAGCAAGCTGGTCGACGGTGGAAACTACTTGCGGGTGGCGCAGCAAACTTTTGGGCGAAAACACGATTAACGGCTTGCGGAAATTGGTTTTCATCTGCCGTCTGAGCAAGTGGAAAAAGTTGGCGGGCGTGGTACAGTTGGCAACGTACATATTGCGCCTTGCACAGAGTTGCAGGTAGCGTTCTATCCGTGCCGATGAGTGTTCTGCACCTTGTCCTTCGTAGCCGTGAGGCAGCAACATCACGATGCCGTTTTGGTTTTTCCATTTGTCTTCGCCACACGAGATGTATTGGTCAATCATAATCTGGGCTCCGTTGGAAAAATCGCCGAACTGGGCTTCCCAAATCGTCAGTGTATTGGGGCTTGCCAGTGCATAGCCGTATTCGTAACCGAGAACGCCGTATTCGGACAAAAGTGAGTTGTAAATATGGAAATTCCCTTCGGATAATCCTTTGTCTTTCAGTAGGCTAAGCGGAATTACTTCCTCTTCGGAATCCTCTACTTTGATGACGGCGTGGCGGTGTGAGAACGTTCCCCGCTCCACGTCTTGCCCTGTCAGACGAACGTTAAATCCTTCGGAAAGCAACGAACCGTATGCCAGATGTTCGGCAGTTCCCCAGTCAATGGCGTCGTTTTTGAAAAATCCGTCTTTACGGTCGGAAACGATTTTTTTGATTTTGCTGATAAATTTCTTATCTTCAGGAAGTTGTGTGATTAATTCGGCGATGGCCGTGAGTGTTTTTTTGTCAAAAGAAGTGTTTACTTTCTGCAACATCACTTCTTGCGATGCCAGCTCGAAGCCCTGCCATTCGTTTTGCATAAACGGCGTGATGACGGTCAGTGCTTTTTTGCGGGAAGCCTCCAAATCTTCTTCCAAAACCGCTTTGTAATCCGCTTCGATTTTGTTTACATAATCCTGGTCGATAAACCCTTGTTGTAACAATTTTTTGGTGTAAATCGTCCGCGGATTGTCGTGGTTGGCGATGATTTTATAGAGTTTTGGCTGCGTAAAACGAGGTTCGTCGCCTTCGTTGTGTCCGTATTTTCGGTAGCCGAGCAGGTCGATGAATACGTCTGCACCAAATTCCATACGGTAATCGAGGGCGAAGAGCATTGCGTGTACCACCGCTTCCACATCATCGGAATTAACGTGAAGTACCGGCGAAAGCGTTACTTTTGCCACATCGGTACAGTAGGTTGAGGAGCGTGCATCAAGGTAATTCGTGGTAAACCCAACTTGGTTATTGATGACAAGGTGTATGGTTCCGCCTGTTTTAAATCCGTCAAGCTGAGCCATTTGCACGACTTCGTATACCAATCCCTGTCCCGCAATGGCAGCATCGCCGTGAACGGCAATGGGTAACACTTTGGCAATGTCATTCGGACAATGCCTGTCTTGCTTGGCACGTGTAATTCCCTCTATAACAGCGCTTACCGTTTCCAAATGCGACGGGTTGGGGGCGAGATTGATGTTGATTTTTTTTCCTGTGGAAGTCGTCCGTTCCGAAGTCAATCCTAAGTGGTATTTTACGTCGCCGTCGAAAATTTCGGTTTCGTAATTCTTCGTTTCGTAATTTTCATCGTAATCTTTTCCGTCAAATTCCGAGAAAATATCTTGCGGATTTTTGTGGAAGATGTTCGCCAGCACGTTGAGCCGTCCGCGGTGTGCCATTCCCATCACGAAGTGCTCGATGCCTTTTTCGGCAGCCGCATTGATGACGAAATCCAGTCCGGGGATGATGGCTTCTCCGCCTTCGAGCGAAAAGCGTTTTTGTCCTACATATTTGGTATGCAGGAAGTTTTCAAACGAAACGGCTTCGTTTAATTTGTTGAGTATCTGTATTTTTTCGTCTTTGTTGAACGTGGGTTTGTTGCTGTTCTTGTGCAGCCAGTTCTGAATCCAGCGGACGGTTTCGGGCTTGCGGATATACATATATTCCACCCCGATGGATTGGCAGTACACTTCGTTGAGATGACTGATGATGTTGCGTAGCGAGGTAGGTTGCAAGCCGAGTTCTTTGGCGGCATCGAAAACGGTATCGAGGTCGGCACTCGTAAGCCCGTGGTTTTCGATACTCAAGTCAGGGCGGTAGGTGCGACGCTCGCGTACGGGATTGGTTTTGGTAAACAAATGTCCGCGACTGCGGTAATCACCGATGAGGTTGATGACGTTGAATTCTTTTTGCAGTTTGTCAGAAACCAATGAGCAATCGGCATCTGTAGCAACTCGTTCTGCCATGATTTCTACCGCTTCATTATAGCCGTAATTTTCTTGTGCGAAATCAAAACCTTGAAAAAAAGCTCTCCAACTCGCCTCTACCGAGTCAGGATTGTCGAGGTAACGCTCGTAAAGCTCTCCGAAATATGCCGTACTTGCGGCATTTAAAAACGAATATTTGTCCATAGTAATGTATTGCGTAATAGGGACAAAGATATAACTTCCTTTTGAATTTTTACTCTTTTTTTCTTTTTTTGGGCGAAAGGTTTTCTTTATGTGAAAAATGTTTGATGTGAAAGTGTTGTTTTTGATTGATTAACAAGCGTTAGGTGTACTAATTGATGACTGTTTTTGCTTTGAAAATTTGGTTCGCCTTAGCCCCGCGTGAGGGATTGCAGCGGAAATTAAGCGAAGCGGAACGCTATTTTTTGCCGCCACTGCGGGGGCGACCAGCGGAAGCCAACGCAGGGCGTGCAAAAAAAGCGTTTCCGCGAGTGTATTGCAGCGGAAAGCCCGACCCAAAAAAATGAGGAAATACGATATTTTGGAAATTTGAAAATGGCTGAGCTGATGAAGATTACTGAAGGACAATAACGAATCTTTTTTTGGGACACGCCCTAAAAATAAAAAAACTCCAAAATGAATAATCATCTCGGAGTTTTTGTAGTTTCTTTTGATAATTTATTACCAGAATATCACGTAAAGCGTAGCGGTAATGAGCATTATCACATACGCCGAAATGTTGAACGTGCTGTTGGTGGCAAAGGTTTCTTTGGTCAGCGGAATGCCTTTGGGGTTGTCATCGCCGTCGCCACTCACGAGCGATACGCCCATAATCACGACAATGGTAATGAGCAAGGTGTAAAGCATCTGGTCTAAGAACGGAAGCTCTACGCCGGGCAAAAACTTCAATCCTAAAGCAACCGGAATGGAAAGCAACACGCCCACGATAGCCCCAAGCGAATTGGTTTTTTTCCAGAAAAGTCCCATCAAGAAAACCGCCAAAATACCGGGGCTGACAAGTCCCGTCCACTCTTGAATGTATTGGAAAATCTGCTCGATGCTGCCCAAAATTCCGGCAAACGCCACCGCGATTACTAAGGAAACAAGGGTGGTGATTCGTCCTACGTTTACGAGTTTGGTATCCGATGAATTTTTGTCGATGTACGGTTTGTAGATGTCCATCGCGAAAATCGTAGCGGTTGAGTTGAGCATCGAAGCGAGCGACGATACGATAGCCGCTGCCAAAGCCGCAACCACAAGTCCTTTCAGTCCGACGGGAACGAAGGTTTTGATGAGCCAAGGATAGGAAACGTCTTGCACGAGTTTTCCGTTTTCGCCAGTAAACGCCTCTCTCACGCCGTCAATAACAGCCGTGCCTTCGGGTTGGAAATACATTACCGAGGCGATGATACCGGGAATAACGACAATCAGCGGTACGATAAGTTTCAAAAATCCTGCGAAAGCAATCCCTTTTTGGGCTTCGGCAAGCGATTTGGCAGCCAATGCCCGTTGGATAATATATTGGTTGAAGCCCCAATAATAGAGGTTGGCAACCCACAGACCGCCGATGAGCACGGCAATTCCGGGCAGGTTGTTAAATTCCGGGTGGTTTTTGTCCAAAATCATGTGGAATTTGTCGTTGGCAACGTTGTACACGTGGCTAAGTCCTTCCATAGCACCGCCTTGAGGGGTTACGTGGTCAAGAGCGATGTAGGTCGTGATAAGTCCGCCGATAACCAGTAGTACGACTTGGATAACGTCCGTCCACGCCACCGCAGACAGCCCGCCCCACACCGAGTACGCCGCCGAAAATAACGCCAGTCCAATCATAAACGCCAGCAAACTGTCGCTGCCGCTTCCCATTACGTTGCTCAGTGCCAAGCCGCCGAGGTACAACACGGACGACAAATTGACAAACACGAAAAGGGCTATCCAGAACACCGCCAAAATCGTTTTCAGCGAGGTGTTGAACCGTTTTTCAATAAAACCCGGAATGGTATATAATCCTTGCTTGATAAAAATCGGCAGGAAAAATTTCCCTACGATAATCAGCGTAATGGCGGCCATCCATTCGTAAGAGGCAATGGCAAGCCCCGAAGCAAACGCCGACCCCGATGTTCCGATGATTTGCTCTGCCGAAATATTGGCAGCGATAAGCGATGAGCCAATCGCCCACCACGGCAGGGTTTTGCCCGCCAAAAAGTAGTCTTCGGCGGTTTTTTTGGTGTTCTTTTTGGTACGCGACACGAACAGTCCCACGAACAAAATTACCACCGCATACGTTCCGAACACTACATAATCCAAAGTTGAAAATGAATTCATTATTATTATAGTATTAAATGTGAAATTAAAGTTCTCTTACACCATCGCCGATTTTGGCTTCGTATATCGTGGGTTCATACCCGATTTTTTGGGCGTATTTTTCCGTGATATATGCCTTATAATCAGCTGCTTTTTCATTTTTTACAAGAGCGATGGCACAACCGCCGAAGCCCGCTCCCGTCATCCGGCAACCCACCACGCCGTCAAAAGCAAGGCTTTCCAAATAAACGGTGTCGAGTTCTTTTCCCGTAACTTCGTAATCGTCCATTAAGGATTGGTGCGAAGCGTTCATCAATTTTCCAAAAGCAGTTATATCATTGTTTTTCAATGCTTTTTCGCTGTCGTGGACACGTTGGTTTTCGGTGATGACGTGGCGGACACGCTGTATCATTTCGTCGGTCAGCAGGTTTTTGTTTTCTTCAAAAAACGAAAACGGTACGCTGCACAAATTGGCAAAATTTTCTTTTTTACGGAAGATTTCCAAAGCGGCTTCGCAGGTGGCACGGCGTTCGTTGTATTTTGAATCGGCGAGCGTCCGTTGTTTGTTGGTGTTGATAATCAGCAGGGTTTCGTTTTTAAGGACGAATGGCGTATGCGAATATTCGAGCGTTTCGCAATTGAGAATGATGGCTTGGTCTTTTTTGCCCATTCCCACGGCGAACTGGTCCATAATGCCGCTGTTCACGCCCACAAAGTGGTTTTCTACTTTTTGCGAAAGCAATGCTAATTGGATATTGTCTTTTTTAGCATTCGTCAATTCATTGATTGCCAATGCTGTAACCATTTCGATTGATGCCGACGACGACAACCCCGCACCGTTCGGGATATTTCCGTAGAAAAGAAACTCAATGCCCGGCACGGAAAATCCTTCTTTGGTAAAAATATCAATAACGCCTATCGGGTAATTTGTCCATTTGTCGCTGTTTTTCAGATAGTTGCCGTTGGCGGAAATACTTGCATCGTCATCAGGAAAATTCAGGCTTCGGAATTTGAAAACAGGTTCGTCAATGGTTCGCAGGGCGAGATACGTGCCGTTTTCGAGAGCGGCCGGCATCACCAAACCGCCGTTATAATCGATGTGTTCGCCGATGAGATTGACCCTCGCCGGCGCAAAAAACACCCGCTGGCAATCGTGTCCGTAGTGTTTTTTGAATTCGTCTTTTATGTATTGTAACATTGTTAAAATATAAATTTAAAGTTGGTATGATAGTTATATTTTTGGTTCGGGTAGAAAAGTGTGCTTCGGAAATGCGGGTGGTTTTGGGCATCGGCAAGTCCTTGGGCTTCAAAGCAAAGGCCGGCATTTTTTCCGCATTTTTTCCGTCCTTTGGGCGAAAGTTCGGGTATCCAAAAGCCTGCGTAAATGTGCAGTACGGGATAGTTCGTCCGTACTTCCATTGTGATGGTATTTTCAGCGTTGGTAACGCTTCCGATGCATTGGTCGGCGGGAATTTCTCTGACGAATGAATTGTCGGTGTGTTCGTAAACCGCAGCTCCGTTACGATAGTCGAGCGGCGTGTTTTCCACTTTGAGGATTTCTCCCGTAGGGGTAAAATTACCTTCTTGCAACGGCACGTATTTATCGGAATTAATTGTTAAAATATGATTTAAAATGTCGCCTTCACCGTGGTTAAAATTGAAATAGGCGTGTTGCGTAAGATTGAAAATCGTGGGTTTGTCGGTACTTCCGCCATAGTTGATTTGCAATGAGTTATCCTCCAAAAGCGTGTACGTTACCGTAGCGGTGAGGTTTCCGGGGTAGCCCTCTTCGCCGTCTTTTGAAAGATATTGCAAAGTTACAGAGGGTAGGGGCGAAGCGGTGGTTTCTACAACGTCCCACACTACGCTGTCAAAGCCCGTGTGTCCGCCGTGCAGCTGGCTTCCTTGGTGGTTGCAGGTCAGTTGGACAGGTTTGTCGTCAATGAATGTTTTTCCGTCTTTGATACGCCCTGCATTCCGCCCGATGACCGCCCCCAAATACGGATATTCCTTGCGGTATTCTTCGCTAAGATATTCTTCAAAAGTGTCAAAACCCAGTACGCATTCTATTTTTTCGCCTTTGGCGGGAATTTTTACGGAAGTGATAATCGCCCCGAAATTCGTAATCGAAATCTCGATGCCGCTACGGTTGGTAAGGGTGTAAAGCAGTATGTCTTTACCTTGGTATTCGCCCCATTTTTGGGTTGGTATGGCTGGTATTTTACTCATGGTGAAAAAATTTCGACCAATGTACGAATAAAATCGGAAATGGAAGTCTTTTATTGACGGAAAATTAATAATTGTGAATTGTTTTATGAATTTACAAATCAAATAAATCGTTAAATGCTTCGGACATAGTAGGGTGCGTATAGATTGTGTCACGAAGAGTTGTGTAGGGGATTTCGGCATCCATTGCGATTTTTATACTGTTTATCATTTCGTGAGCTTCGGCACAAAAGAGCATACAGCCAAGTATTTTCCCATTTTTGGTGTCAATGAGCGCTTTGAGAATACCTTCTTGTTGCTTGAGGATGGCAGCTTTGGGAATCGCTGTGGCGGGAAGTGCCGACACTCGATACTCGATATTTTGTTCGCGGGCTTCTCGTTCGTTGATGCCGATGCGAGCATACGATGGCGTGAGGAAAACCGTGGTGGGGAAATCTTTTCGTTTTTCTAATGAATTGTACGAACCGCCCGAGAGTTGATTTTTGATGATACGAAAATCATCTAATGAAATGTAGGTAAATTGAGCTCCGCCGTGTACATCGCCGATTGCCCAAACGTTAGGGGCGTCGGTTTTCAGTTGGCTGTTGACGTTGATATATCCTCGCTTGTCGGTGCTAATACCTGCTGCACTGAGGTTTAGGCGAGCTGTTTCAGGGGTGCGCCCTGTGGCAATAAGCACAGCGTCGGCGGAAATGATGTTGCTTTTTCCGTTGTTTTCGCAATGCACATCTACGTGATTTTCTTTTTCGCAAAATTTGCTAACGCCGGTGTTGGAGATGATTTTTAACCCCTGTTTTTCAATAGATTGGCGGATAGCATCGGCAATGTCGCGGTCTTCTTTGGGTAAAAATTCTTCCGAACGGTCGATGAGCGTAACGTTGCAACCAAAGTGGAGCAACATATTCGAAAATTCCAATCCGATAAAGCCACCGCCTACAACGGCTATGTTTTTTGGAATATCCGCCAGCTCCATCAGCGTGGTGCTGTTGTAAATAAATTTACCATCAATTCCTTCAATATCAGGTATAAATGGAATCGTTCCCGTGTTGATGAAAATACGTTCGGCAGTAAGGGTTAATTCTTCGCTGTTTGTTTTTACCCGAAGGATGTCGGAAGTGATGAAAGAGGCTTCTCCGTCGATAATCGCAACCCCAAGATTTTGTAATTTGGTGTAATTTTTTTCTCGTAAAGAGCCGGTTAAAAGTTCTTTTATGGGCTGTGCGACTTCATACGCGATGCCTTTTTCGGCTTGTGTGATGAGCGATTTGGTAGGAATACAGGCAACATTGATGCAAGTACCACCGTACATTTTCGGTAACCGCTCTATCACGGCAGTACTTTCGCCTTGCTTGGCAAGATATCCGGCGAGCGTTTTTCCGCCCTTGCCGAAACCAATGATGATATTTTTAAACGTTGTCTGTTGTGTCATTTTGAGGTTTATTAAATGTTTTTTGTCATAAATCTAACCAGTCTATTGCCCGGAAATATTTCTTTGAGAATAACTTTGATTACCGTATATGCAGGAACTGCGATAACCATTCCGATAACACCCAATAGCGTTCCGCTTACCAAAATCACTAAAAAGATTTCCAACGGATTGGATTTGACGGAATTAGAAAATATAAATGGCTGACTGAAAAAATTATCGATAAGTTGTCCGATAAGGAATCCTATCAGTACGTAAATCGTTGTAGGCAGCGTTACCGTGTTGAAGTCGCTATTAATGTTGCTGCTCATCGTCAGTAATGCCATCAGGACGAAGCCAATTACAGGTCCTAAATACGGAATCAGATTGAGCAACGAGCATAAAAATGCAATAATAAACGCATTTTCAACCCCGAAAATCAATAAGATAATGGTATAAATGACAAATAAAATACTGATTTGCATAATCAATCCGACAAAATAACGCGAGAGTAAATCATTAATTTTTTCAATAGACGATGTGATCCGGTTGGCGAGCGGACGCGAGAAAAGCGAAAGTCCTGATTGTAGCATGCGGTCGCCGTCTTTCATAAAGAAAAATGTGATGAACAATACTGACAGAAACCCGATTCCGAAATTACCAATAAAACCTACAATGCTGTTGATGATATTCGGAATGTCTTCAAAACGAAATATTTGCGATATGTCAAGATTTTTGAATTGCTCTTCAAAGCCAAATTTGTTTGAAATCTGGGAGGAAATCTGGTCGATGTTGTACTTCAATTGATTGATATTGAGCAATGATAAATTTTTACTTTGCGATACAAGCAACGGGATGAACAAACTAAAAATCCCCAATGTCAGGATAATGAATATACTCATTGTGAGAATGACACAAACTGTCTTGTTTTTGAATTTTAATTTTGTATTAAAAAAGTTTGTCATCGGACGCCCTATAAGGCTGATAATCAAAGCTAATACAATGTACAGCAGGATGGATTGCAATAGGTACAAAGCGTAGCCGGTGAGCAGGATAAGCACAATGATACCGATAGCTCTGAGAATACCGTTAGCGATGATTTTTGAGTTCATATTGTATAGTTTTTTGCGGTGGTTACCTCGTGTATAACCGCTACGGTATGGCAAGCGGCAATGGCGGCAGTTTCCGTTCGTAATCTGTAATCGCCGAGCGATATAGGGATGTATTCTAAAGATAATGCCACACGGATTTCATCTGCTGAAAAATCGCCTTCAGGACCGATTAAAACCGTGATGTCAGGCGTATCGGTTTTTATTTTTTTTGAAAATAAAATTCGTTTGTCTTCTTGACAATGAGCGATGTATCGCTGTGAGTTTTCAGAAATTTCTTTTTCGAAAAAATCCGAAATATTGGTTGGCGGATTGAGCTTTGGCAAGTGAAAACGCAGCGATTGCTTCATCGCCGAAAGGATGATTTTCTCAAAGCGTTCTGTTTTTACCACAGTGCGTTCCGAATGCCGGCAGATGACGGGCGTAATTTCGTCCACACCCATTTCCACAGCTTTTTCCAAAAACCACTCGTAGCGTTCGTTCATTTTGGTCGGGGCGACCGCCATGTGCAGGTGGTACGGATGCTTCGGTTTTCCTTCCTTACGGACAATGCGGACTTCGCACCGCTTGGGCGACGCAAACACGATTTCTCCCTCAAAAAGCCACCCCAACCCGTTGGTAATGTGAAGTGTGTCGCCTTCTTTCCTGCGTAAAACTTTTACGATATGCGTGCTTTCTTCTTTGTCAAAACTGACAGAAGCCGTGTCGGGATGTATGTCAAGATGATAAAAAAGCTGCATAAAAAGTTTACAAATTTAAAGGATGACACTACATGAAGATGTGAAAATCCACACACTATTTCTATTGGCTAATGGCTATTCCCTATTCCCTAATTTGGCTATTCCCTATCTATCTAAAAATCATTTTTTCAACCAATTATTGGCAAATTCGCATTTTCGATATTCGCCATTGACGGCAATATGTGTTTTTTTGATATTCTCGTCCATCCATTTGGTGATGACTTTGAGTTGTTTTTCTTTGAGGGCGAGGTCTTGGATTTTTACGTAATCTTTCACGAAATCGGCTTTATGCTCGTCGTGGCGGTTGGTTACGTAATATATTTTGTAGCTTTTTTGCCCGGTACGGCTTTCGTCGAGATACGGTACGGATACGTCATTGTCTTGTAATCTGGAAACGCGTTCGTAGAGTTCGGGTTCCATCCGCGTAAGCTCAAAGCGGCTCGAAAGGTCTTCGGGGTTGATGAGCTGCCCACCATCATTGCGGGTTTCTTTTTCATCAGAAAAATTGCGTGCCGCCTCGTCAAAAGTCAATTCTTTGTCAATAATACGCTCACGGATTTTGTCAATTTTTTCTTTGGCTTCCACCAATGCCGACCGAGGTACATCGGGCATCATCAAAATATGGCGGACGCTGACTTCCTTACCGCGGATTTTGTCCATTTGGATAATGTGCCAGCCGAAATCGGACTTGAACGGTTTGGAAATTTCGCCTTCTTGCAAGCTGAACGCCACGTCTTTGAATGCTTTGTCGAATGACGAAGTACGGTTGAAAGTCAATAGTTGTCCGCCCGTAGCACGGTCTTGCGAGTAGAGGATGGCTTTGGTGGAAAAACTGCTTCCGGTGGTTTCCACGTCCGATTTTATTTCGTTCAGGCGGTCTATTACTTTTTGCACTTCGGTTTGCGGTGCGACGGGATTGACTACGATTTGGGCAATCTCGAGTTCTGTGCCAAATACGGGGCGTTCTGCTTCGGGAATAGCGTTGAAGAACTGGCGGATTTCTTCGGGCGTAACTTCTACATCTTTCACGATTTGGGCTTTCATCCGGCTGGAAAGTTCGTTGAGTTTCATCAGGGTGAAAAGCTCGTCACGAAGCGATTGCTCATCTTCTTTGTTGTAAAACTCAACCACTTTTTTCACATCGCCGAGGTTTGAAGCGAGGTAATCTACCTGGCGGTTGACCATGTCACGGATTTCGAGGTCGGTAACTTCGATGCTGTCTTGCACGGCTTGGTGCGCGTAGAGTTTGTCTTCCATCAGTTTCCCGAGTACTTGGCAACGCGTGAAATCGCTTACGTTTGTCCCCGAAGTACGCAGCTCGATGAAGGCTTTGTCAATATCGGATTCTAAGATGAGGTAATCCCCGACAACGGAGGCAACGCCATCAACTTTTACACGGCGGGCAGGACTTTCACTATCTTGAGCGGACAATCCGAAAGAAATCACGAACAATCCGAAAGCGAGTAGTATGTTTTTCTTCATAAATAGATTTTTTATCGTCATTTTTATTTTATTTCTGTGGGTTTATTGTATATTTCAAATTGCTTTTTGTTGATGCCGGAGCTGATAATATCGGTGTCAAGCTTTCTGATAAATTCGAGCTTTCGTTGGTTTAAAATAATTTTTCGCAGTGTTGGTTGCACGTATTCGATAGGTGCTTGTTCGGTTACTTTCAAGTAGTCGGTTACTTCTATCATATAATAGCCCAACGAGTCATTACGCCCTACGGACAAAGTGCGGTTATTGCCCAGTCGGGACGGCAGAAACGGCATTCGTTTGAAAACGCTTTCCGATTTTACCCAAGTAGAATCATTCAAGTGAAAAGAGCTGAATTGCAATGAAATAGAGTCGAGTTCGCGCTGGTCGGCAAGGTCAAAGCGGCGAAATTTTTCTTCTATTTTTTTTTGATTTTTACTTTTTTCGGGAAGCAGAATGTAACGGAGCTTGATGAGCGATTCGTTGAGTGTGAAAATATCTTTGTTTTTTTCGTAAAAAAGAGCCATTTCATGCGCTGTAACGGAGGTGTCAATACTGCGATTGATAAGATTTTCTTTATACAGATTGATGTACAAATCGGTGCGATATTCGTCGACAAGTCGTTCAAAATCTGCTTTTTCTTCATCAGGGATGTTGCGTTGTGCGTTTTGCATCATCAGCTCACGGATAGCCCAATTGTTGATGTACGTACGCACGATGTTCAGGCTGTCTTGCGGCGTGTAAGTGCTTGGCATGATAGCGGCGAGGTCTTCGGTGTACAGATATTTTTCACCCACACGAGCTACGGCATGATGAGGCGTTTTTTTGACAAAATACTGACAGGAAGCCACTGTAAGCATTACCAGAAAAGCACCAATTATATTCTTCAATTTCATGTATACTACGATATAGTTCTTACTGCATTTGCAGAATAAATACGGCTACTCAAACCGTAATAAGCGGTGCAATTTACTCAAAAAAATAGAAAAACTACGCTATTACCAATATTTTAACCCGTTTTAGGTCATTTATTTTCATTTTCATTTTCAATTTTCCAACTATTGTCTTCCAATTTTTTCATGTTTTTGATCACCCGTATCGGATACGGAATATTGATGTTGTGCTGGCGGAATTTCTTGTGAATGAGTTTGATAGCGTTTCCTTTAGCGATGGCAATCTCAACCGTTTTGGTGGATTTGGCACGAAAACGCAATTCGAAATTGATAGAATTTTCTTGAAAATCATAATAGAAAAATATAATTTTCGTCTCAGGAAGATAATCGTCAAGTTCATTTCGTACCGAGTCGGTAACGAGTTTTTGTACGTATTCCAAATCCGATTCGTAGTCCACACCACATGTTACGATGACATAGCTGTCTTCCGAAAGGGAATAATTTTTCAAGGTATTTTCGATGACCATTTTGTTAGGAATGGTTACTTGGTTGCCATCGGGTAGGAGTAAGGTGGTAACCCTCATATTGATGTCGAGAATTTCGCCCGAGTAGCCGTTAGAATCGACCCAATCGCCAATTTTTACCGATTTGATAAATGACAAAATGATGCCGGCAAACGTATTACTCAGCGTGCTTTGGAGTGCCAAACTGACTGCCAAACCCGCAATCCCTGCCGCACCGAGCATCGCTTTGAGAAAATCGTCAAGGTTCATGATAGAAAGCACCAGGAAAGCCCCGCCGATGATGACAACAATAGAAGCGATATTGGCGATAATGTTGCGAGCCGAAAGTTTGATGTTTTGTTTTGCGAGCAACCGTAGCGTAAGTTGGTGTATTTTGGACGAACCGTAATACGTAGCGGCAAATACCAATACCGCAAGCAACATGTTGGGACTGTGTTTGATAAATCCGTTGATGAGGTCGTCAATAGTATTGATAGCGGTTTGCCAATATTGTTCCATAGCGTATTGTTTTAACGTGAGTTTGATGTAACAAGTTGTTGATTATTAGTATCTTATTTTCGCAGGAGCCCTCACCCCCCAACTCCTATATCTCATTTTTATTAGTTTAGATTTTGGTTTCGATGAATCTTTGATTTCCAAGGGAGAGGGAAGAAAAGCTCAATGCTATCCGAGTGGTTCCCCTCTCTCTTATGTGAGCGAAAGTGAGGAAGTGTTAGGGGTTGGGGTGGGTTAAATCGTTGATTTACAATATTTTCCTATATCGAACTCACGTTGTTTTAGTGTTTTTTGTCAGAAAGCAGTAGGCGTTTAGGTATTGTGTTGCCAATCAATTATTTATCTTCATAATGACCCATTGCCGAAAGCACATAAACCGTTACAACCATATCATTTACCTCATAGACAAGCCGGTCTTTTTGGGTTATCCGCCTTGACCAAAGTCCCGAAAGGTTGTATTTCAGCGGTTCGGGCTGCCCAACGCCTGTATACGGATGTTCTGAAAGTTCTTTTAGGAGTATTTCAATTTTCTTTAAGGTGCTTTTATTGCCTGATTTTTGATGTTTCGCAATGTCTTTTTGAGCTTGCTTTTCTATTTCAACCCTAAACTTCCCCATATATCATTTACATCTAATGTGGTGTAATCGCCTCGTTTTTTTGCCTTTTGAATCTTCTTTACAAATTCAGGATTGTAAGGCGATTTTTTGGTCGGTTCGGGAGCTTCTTTTTTTTCTACAACATCCAGATAATCAAGGCTTTTTACATAATCGTAAAACGCTTTTTCCCTTTTATTCCGGCGGTTTATTTTGATAGTGAGTTCCATGGTGTTTTGTTTTTATGGTTGCGTTTTTTTGAATGAAAAATTTTATTTATCTTCATAATGACCCATTGCCGAAAGCACATAAACCGTTACAACCATATCATTTACCTCATAGACAAGCCGGTCTTTTTGGGTTATCCGCCTTGACCAAAGTCCCGAAAGGTTGTATTTCAGCGGTTCGGGCTGCCCAACGCCTGTATACGGATGTTCTGAAAGTTCTTTTAGGAGTATTTCAATTTTCTTTAAGGTGCTTTTATTGCCTGATTTTTGATGTTTCGCAATGTCTTTTTGAGCTTGCTTTTCTATTTCAACCCTAAACTTCCCCATATATCATTTACATCTAATGTGGTGTAATCGCCTCGTTTTTTTGCCTTTTGAATCTTCTTTACAAATTCAGGATTGTAAGGCGATTTTTTGGTCGGTTCGGGAGCTTCTTTTTTTTCTACAACATCCAGATAATCAAGGCTTTTTACATAATCGTAAAACGCTTTTTCCCTTTTATTCCGGCGGTTTATTTTGATAGTGAGTTCCATGGTGTTTTGTTTTTTACAAAAATATAAAAAAACGAAACAAAAAAATGTTTTCTTCTGAAAAAGTTTTGGGAGCTTGTCAAGAATCGAGTGTACGTCAAATAGTGTA
>JAUNTM010000058.1 GCA_030538675.1 Capnocytophaga sp. | reverse complement strand
GCTAAAAGCCGGTTACAACATCAGGTATCTTGAGAAATTAATTTCATGCGTTTGACCTAATAAATATTTGATTTTATCGTGAATATCAAAAAAAATTAGTACATTTGAAACGTTAATATAATCCAATCAAATAACAACAAAGATAACAAAACCATCTCGTTTCCCGGTATATGACAGAGGAAATGGATGAGGAAATGACCGTCGGTAAACCAAGCGGCAGGTGTTTTAGAGTATAAAGAGTTGGTTTTTTAAAATTAGTTATGATAAAATTTCTCCTTGCGCGCCCGATAGCCGTATTAATGACCTTTTTGGCATTGGTCATCATCGGGATAATTACGTTTCGCACATTGCCGGTATCGCTGTTGCCCGACATCCCGATTCCGGAAATCACGGTTCAGATAACGGGCGACAACACTTCGGCTCGTGAATTGGAAAATACGGTGGTAAGCCCTATCCGCCAGCAGTTGTTGCAGGTGGGCAAGTTGCGGGATATTGTCAGCGAAACCCGTGACGGAAATGCCCTTATCCGATTGAAATTTGATTATGGAACGAATACCGATTTGGCTTTTATTGAAGTCAATGAAAAGATTGACGGTTCGATGAGCCGTTTGCCCCGTACGGTATCCCGTCCGCAGGTAATTAAGGCGAGTGCTACGGACATTCCCGTTTTTTATTTGAGTCTTTCGCTCAAAGATGACGTTCCGTACACGCAGACCGATGAGCAGAAATTCTTGGAACTGTCTGAATTTGCACAAAATATCGTCAAGCGTCGTATCGAGCAACTTCCCGAAGTGGCTATGGCGGACATCACCGGCTATATGCAGCAGCACATCCGTATCATTCCCGACATGAACTTTATGGAAACGGCAAATATGCAGCTTTCGGATATTGAAAATGTACTGAAATCCAACAATGTAGAGCCCGGAAGCATGGTCGTTCGGGACGGATATTACGAATATAATATCAAATTTTCATCGGTACTCCGCACCATTGAGGACATCAAGAATATATATTTCCGCCAAGGCGACCGCTTGTTCCAGCTCAAAGATTTCGCTCAGGTGGAACTCACTAAAAAGTCCGAAACAGGCTTGGTTACCGCCAATGGCAAGCGCAGTATCTCGCTGGCGATTATCAAACAGTCGGACGAAACAATGGAAAATCTCAAGCAGAGCCTTTCCAAAACGATGGAAAATTTGGAGAGCACCTACCCCGAGGTAACCTTTACCACCCACCGAAACCAAACCGAACTGCTTGATTATACGATAAGTAACCTTAATGAAAACCTTTTTTTGGGCTTTGTTTTGGTGTTTTTGGTAGCTATTTTCTTCTTGGGAGATACCAAATCGCCTATCATCATCGGGATGAGCATGATTACGGCATTGATTATTTCGTTTGTGTTTTTCTATTTATTTGGTAAGTCTTTGAATATCATATCCTTATCGGGAATGATTTTGGCATTGGGAATGATGATTGACAGTGCCATTATCGTTACGGACATCATCACCCAGCACCGGGAAAAAGGCGAACCCTTGCTCGAAGCTTGTATCAAAGGTACAAATGAAGTGATTACACCTATTTTAAGTTCAACTTTTACTACGATTTCGGTATTTCTGCCGTTGATTTTTCTTAGCGGTATTTCGGGAGCGATTTTCTTAGACCAAGCTTTTGCGGTAAGCGTAGGGCTTTTGGTATCTTACTTCACGGGAATCATTCTTCTTCCCGTATTGTACCATACCTTTTATAGCAAAAAATGGTTTTCAAAAACAACTATTTTCCAAAAAATACAACAAAAAATAGATAAAAGACTCTTCCGATGGTACGATAAAGGTATCGATTTTACATTTTCACATAAAAAAATATTGTTTTTCGCAACTATTTTAACAATTCCGCTGTGTGTCTTGCTCTTTCGGATAGTTCCCAAAACCAATATGCCGCATCTGGAACATACGGAACTCATCAGCAAAGTGGAATGGAATGAAAACATTCATATTGACGAAAATAAACTCCGAACCGACGCATTGTTGCAATCAGTGGGTGATTTGGCATCGGAAACTTCTGTCTATGTGGGAACCAAGCAATATCTGTTAGAAAAAGAAAATAATTTATCCGTTACAGAAGCCGAATTTTATATCAAAAGTGCTTCTCCGAAAGATATTGACCGGATAAAAACAAAAACAGCCCGATGGATTGGCGAAAAATATCCGAAAGCGGTGATAACCTTTGCTCCGCCCAAAAATATTTTCGAAAAAATATTCGACACCAATGAGGCGGATATCATCGCACAGGTATACCCGAAAAACCGCCAAAAAGTGCCTACACCTGCCGAAATAGAGCAACTTCGTACTGAAATAGAGCAGGAAACAAGGGTTTCGGCTTCCAAAATAGCTTTTGAGGAGCAATATGTAATCTCGGTTGACAGAGAAAAATTAGTGCGTTACAAAGTAGACTATTCGGCTGTATACAATGAGTTGAAAACGGCATTTAAAAACAATGAAATAGCAGTGTTGCGCTCCTATCAGCAGTATTTACCGATTACATTATCGGGGAATTTGCAGACGATAAATGAAGTGTTGCACAACACGATGATTCGCACCAATCTGCAAGATGAGGAGCGGCATTTTTTGAAAATTCCGTTGCAATCGGTGTTGCGCATATCAAAAGGGCAGGATGTAAAAACGATTATTTCGGGCAAAAACGGCGAATACATCCCGTTTGTATATCCTGAAATAGCTGATGCAGAGCGCTTTATCAATACTACGGAAAGAAGTTTTAGGAGTAATCCGGACTGGGAAATACAGTTCTCGGGAAGCTATTTTTCGAGCCAAAAGATGCTGGGAGAATTGGTGGTGGTACTATTGATTTCGGTGTTGTTGATGTATTTCATTCTGGCATCGCAGTTTGAGAGTTTTACGCAGCCGCTCATCGTTTTGGCGGAACTTCCGGTAGATATTGCGGCGGCATTAGTGCTTCTGTGGATTACGGGGCATACGCTGAACCTGATGAGTGCCATAGGAATCGTGGTTTCGTGCGGGATTATCATCAATGACAGTATTCTGAAAATTGATATGATTAACGAGCTCCGTAAGCAAGATGTACCGCTGATGGAAGCAATTCACACCGCAGGACAGAAGCGTTTGCGCTCCATTATGATGACTTCGCTCACTACGGTTTTGGCTATGGTGCCGCTATTGTTTTCGTTTGATATGGGGTCGGAACTGCAAAAACCGCTCGCCATAGCGATGATAGGTACTATGGCAATGGGTACGGTAGTAAGTTTGTTTGTCATTCCCTTAATTTATTGGTTGATTTACAGGAAAAAATAAGTAAAACACCATGGTTATTCTCAAAATAAAATATTGTTTTTATAACAATAGCTTTTTAAAAAATTCAATTTATGTTTGAAAGTTTATTAGTGAAAGCTCCTACTTTTTCAAAGAAAATGAAAGGGTTTGTTTTTTAAAAACGGTATTAACGTGAGTTCAATGCGATAAGTTGCTGAATAACAGTTTTTTTACACCGGACTCACGCTGATGGATATATCTTGGATATTTCAATAGATGAATTATCTCAAAAAAATGTATGGACTTGATAGCAATCGTTCTGTATATGAATATGATTTGAATATTATTTTATGAGATTTAAGCGTTAATTTTATGGAATCACTATTAAAAAAACAACTTTGATGATGCCAGTATATCTCAAATTACTTGGAACAACAAAATACCTTGTGTTTTTTTAGGCAGCTTCTTTTTTTTCACGTATCTTTGTGTGAAATAAGTTTGCTCTATTCATTTTAAATTATGAAAATAATACCAACTTTACTGTTTACCTTATTTTTTGTCTTTTCTTTTTCTCAAGAAAAAACACTGACTTTGAGCTTAGACCGAGCGGTAGGTGAAGCCAATAAAACCTCCATTACGGCATTCAAAGCCAAAAATATGTATTTGGTGAACTATTGGAGTTTTAAATCGTTTCGGGCGAACCGGCTGCCCTCGTTGTCACTGAATATGACGCCGTTGCGATATAACCGCGATTTCGTCAGCAGGTATGATTACCAGCAGAATATTGATGTGTACCGTCAGCAGCAGACATTGTATTCTTACGGGAATCTGGCATTGACGCAGAACTTGGATTGGCTCGGAGGAACGTTTTTCGTGGATTCCGAACTGGGATACTACCGGAATTTTAGCGATAATGCCTTTCAGCAGTATTCAAGCGTCCCGATTCGTGTGGGTTACCGGCAGCAACTGCTGGGCTACAATCCGTTTAAGTGGGAAAAGAGCATCAGTCCCATCAAATATGAAGCGGCACAAAAAGAGCTGATTTACAGCATTGAAGAAACGTCTGAAGAGGTAACGAACCATTTTTTCAATCTGGCAACAGCACAAGCGGAATACCAATTGGCAAAAGACAAAATCCAAAGTGCCGACACGCTTTATAACATCGGTAAGGAGCGGTTTGCCATAGCAGGCATCCGCCAATCGGATTTGATGACGCTTCGTTTGGATAAAATTAATGCTGAAAATGCACTGCAAACAGCCGAAATTAGCGTAAAACGGGCTATGTTTGCCTTAGTTTCGTACCTAAATTTGGAAAAAGACACCAAAATCACGTTGGAAATTCCCACGAATGTGAAAATAATCCATATCGACCCCGAAACAGCGTTGCGTTATGCCAAAGAAAACAATCCCCGGTATTTAAAACAGAAAGTAGAAATACTGGAATTGCAGCAGCAGGCTGATAAAGCCAAGCGCGAGGCTCGGTTTACTCTGGGAGTGTCGGCAAGCGTAGGGTTTAACCAAGTGGCACCGACCCTGCACGGAGCATACCAGTCGCCGTTACAGCAAGATGTGTTTGCTTTGAACCTTTCCATCCCGATTTTGGATTGGGGCGTGAACAAAGGAAAATACAACGTTGCCAAAGGAAACCTCTCGGTCGCGGAGCTTTCCGTCAAGCAGGAAGAAATAAAAATCGAAGAGGAATTACTGATGACTTTGGGCGAGTTCGGCATACAGCAACAGATAATCCGCTCGGCAGAAGAAGCCTTGCATTTAGCCTCGGAAGCCTATCAGCAAACCCAAGAGCGTTTCATCATCGGGAAGGTAGACATTAACAGCTTGACCCTTGCCAACGACCGGCACCAACAGGCACAGCGCAACTATGTATCGGCGGTGCGGAACTATTGGCTGAGTTATTACAAAATCCGGAAATATACATTGTATGATTTTGAAAAAGAGGACGTTATACAAGTTTCGTTTGATGATTTAAAATGATTTTTGTAGTTAAAAAATTTTACCTGCATATTTGTATTCATTTAATGAATCCATTTAAACTTTTAGTGAATGAGAGCGAACACCAAATAGTCCAATCGGCCAGTGTTTATCGAATTTATCAAAGCGGACAAATAGCGTTCTGAAGTTGCCTATCCATGCAAAACATCGCTCTACTTTCTCTTCCAAAAAAACTTCCCTTTCGGAAAAAAGCCATACATTTGTCGGAAATCGTAAAAAAAGAAAAATATGTTTGGAGACCTAATGGGAATGATGGGCAAAATCAAAGAAACCCAACGCAAAATTGAAGAAACCAAAGAACGGCTGAACCACGTATATATTGATGAGGTTTCAGCCGACGGAAATATCAAAGTGAGCATTTCCGCCAACAGGCAGATTAAATCTATCGAAATTAATGAAAATCTTTTAGGAGATAAAGAGCAACTTGAAGATTATCTGATACTTACGCTTAACAAAGCCATTGCCAAAGCCACCGACATTAACGAACAAGAGCTGGCGGCAGTTGCCAAAGAAGGAATGCCGGACATTCCGGGACTGAATTTGTAAGTTCAGGGGATAGATAACAGGTTTTAGGAGTTAGACTGTATAGCTCTTGATTTTAACCGTGGGGAACACATAAAACAACACTAAATTATTTCAAAAAAATGTACAAACAAGGAATGCTCAGAGAAGATGCCTTGCAAGGCAAAACCGTTATCGTTACAGGTGGTGGCAGCGGATTGGGATATGCGATGACTAAATATTTCATGGAATTGGGGGCGAAAGTTGTCATTACATCCCGCAATTTGGAGAAATTGCAATCGGCAGCAATGGCATTGGAGCAGGAAACCCCATCGGAATGTTTTCCAATAGCTTGTGATGTAAGGGATTACGCCCAAGTAGAGCAAATGTTGGCACAGGCGGTTTCGCGTTTCGGCAGGGTGGACGGATTGGTCAATAACGCCGCCGGAAACTTCATTTCGCCTACCGAACGCCTTTCGGCAAATGCCTTCGACGTGGTTATCGACATCGTACTCAAAGGTACGAAAAACTGCACGCTGGCGCTCGGCAAGCATTGGATTGACACAAAACAAACAGGTACTTCGGTACTGAATATCGTAACGACCTACGCCATGACGGGTTCGGCATACGTTGTGCCGAGTGCGATGGCAAAAGCGGGAGTGGTAGCAATGACCCGGAGTCTTGCCGTAGAATGGGCAAAATACGGAATGCGGTTCAATGCCATTGCCCCGGGACCGTTTCCCACCAAAGGAGCTTGGGAAAGGCTCTTGCCCGGTAATCTTAAAGAAACATTTGACGTTACCAAGAAAATCCCGCTCGGCAGGGTAGGCGAACACCAAGAGCTGGCAAACCTCGCCGCCTACCTCATCTCCGATTTCAGCGCCTATATGAACGGTGAAATCATTACCCTTGACGGAGGCGAATGGCTCAAAGGTGCAGGACAGTTCAACCTCATGGAAGCCGTACCGCCGGAATTGTGGGATATACTTTCGGCGAGAGAGAAAAAGTAAAAATATTGAAATTGAAAAGAGAAAGTACTGTGGTAATCAAGTTTTAATCGTGATACTTTACGACCTTCTTTTACCTTTCGGCTTCTTAACGAAAACTTTATTTTAGTATTTGACAAAAAAAAACTAATTTTACCCACTTGAAAAAATACATATAAATATGGGCAAAATAATCGCAGTTGCAAACCAAAAAGGCGGCGTAGGAAAAACTACTACTTCTGTAAACTTAGCCGCAGCACTTGGAGTATTGGAGAAGAAAGTGCTTCTCATCGACGCTGACCCTCAGGCAAATGCCACGTCGGGGCTTGGCATCAACGTTGATACGGTAGAGCGCGGCACGTATGAATTGTTAGAACACACTGTGGCAGCAGCCGACATGATTACCCCGACCGACTCGCCAAACTTAGACCTTATCGCCGGGCACATTGACCTGGTAGCAATCGAAATTGAGTTGGTTGATAAAGAAGAACGGGAATATATGTTAAGAAAAGCACTCGCTCCCGTCAAGCATCTGTACGATTATATTATTATTGACTGTGCACCGTCGCTCGGACTCATCACGCTCAACGCCCTCACGGCAGCCGACTCGGTCATTGTGCCGATACAGTGCGAATATTTCGCCCTTGAAGGTCTCGGGAAATTACTTAATACCATCAAAAGCGTGCAGAAAGTCCATAACCCGAAATTGGATATCGAAGGGCTGTTACTCACGATGTACGATGCCCGCCTCAGACTTTCAAACCAAGTGGTGGAAGAAGTTCAGAAACATTTTGCCGGCATGGTGTTCCAATCCATCATACAGCGCAACGTGCGGTTGAGCGAAGCACCAAGTTTCGGGGTAACGATTATTAATTACGATGCGACGAGCAAAGGAGCTACCAATTACATAGATTTGGCTCACGAAATTATAGAAAAAAACAAAGATTGGTCAGAACCTGCAACAGAAGAATAAAGCAGATTCCGGCTTTTAATCAATAAAAATTCATGGCAAAAGTACTAAAAAAACAAGCGTTGGGAAGAGGGTTGTCCGCATTGCTCAAAGACCCCGAGAACGACATCAAAACGGTAACAGACAAGAATGCCGACAAAGTGGTCGGGCATATCGTAGAACTGGAACTGGGCACAATTGAGGTCAACCCTTTCCAGCCGCGGACGAGTTTCAATGAAGAAATGCTCCAAGAACTGGCAACTTCCATACGCGAACTCGGTGTGATACAGCCTATTACGGTACGTAAAATAGAGTTTAACAAATACCAGCTCGTGTCGGGCGAACGCCGTTTCCGTGCTTCCAAACTGTTGGGACTGGAAACCATCCCGGCATATATCCGCATCGCCAATGACCAAGAATCGCTTGAAATGGCATTGGTGGAAAACATCCAGCGGCAAGACCTTGACCCTATTGAGATTGCACTTTCGTACCAGCGTCTTATCGATGAGGTCAATCTCACACAAGAACAGATGAGCGAGCGTGTGGGCAAAAAACGTTCCACCATCGCTAATTACCTGCGATTGCTCCGTCTTGACCCGATTATCCAGACCGGAATGCGCGACGGATTTATTTCAATGGGACACGGACGGGCGATTATCAATATTGACGAACCGCAATTGCAAATCGACCTTTATCAGCGTATCGTATCCGAAAACCTATCGGTACGTGATACCGAACTTTTGGTACGGAAATTGCAAAATCCCGAAATAGAAGTTCCGAAAAGCCAGGTACAGCCCTACGTATCGCAGTACGTGGAAGAAAGTTTGTCGGGCATCAGCCGTTTTTTCGGAACGAAAGTTACCGCAAAAATCGCCAAAAGCGGAAAAGGAACGCTGACCATTCCGTTTACTTCCGAAGAAGATTTCAAACGTATACAGCGGTTGCTCGGACAGCATGAATAGAAGTATCTATCTGATATTGACATGGATTTTCGTACTGTACCTATCCAAAGGATGGGCACAGGAAAAACCTGTGGAAATAACAGTTGATACCACGGCAGCTACAGGCGAAATGGTCATTGCCGAGATGAACAAAATCACGTGGAATACCGACCCGCTATCACCTGCCAAAGCGGCATTTTACTCGGCAATTTTACCCGGATTAGGGCAAATTTACAACAAAAGTTATTGGAAAGTACCGTTAGTTTTTGGTGGCATCGGTACGGGCGTGTATTTTTATGTAGAAAATAGCAAACAATTCGACCGCTACCAAACGGCGTACAAACGGCGTGTGCAGGGCTTTACCGACGACGAATTTTACGGAGACCGTGCCGACGGACAGCCACGGCTAAGTACCGACGGACTGCGGCGAGCCCAACAATTTTACAAAAGAAATAAAGAACTCTCACTACTCATCACTGTTGGGTTGTACGCACTGAATATCGTGGAAGCCAACGTTGATGCACACTTGAAGCAATTCAATGTTGATGAAAATATTTCGTTCGAACCGTATTTTGAAACTAATGAATTGAATTTTCAGCCGCAATACGGACTGACGATGAAAATAAAATTTTAGAGGATAATGATTTCCTCACCCCCAATCAAGTAGCATTGAGCTTTTTCTCCCCTCTCCCTTATGTGGGCGAAAGCGAGGAAGTATTAGGGGCTGGGGGCGAGGTCAAAAAATGAAAAAATGAAAATAGCACTTTTAGGATACGGAAAAATGGGTAAAACCATTGAGAAAATTGCCTTGGAAAGAGGACACGAAATCGTGTTGAAAGTCGATAATGACACTGATAATTACGATATTACGCAAGCCGATGTAGCCATAGAGTTCAGTATGCCGAAGAGTGCGTTTGCCAATATCAGCGGTTGTATTAATAATGGTGTTCCTGTGGTGGCTGGCACAACGGGCTGGCTCGCCGATTACGAAAAAGCCGTATCGCTTTGTAAGGAAAAAAACGGAGCATTTTTGTACGCTTCCAATTTCAGCGTTGGGGTCAATGTTTTTTTTGCGGTCAATAAAATGCTCGCCAAACTGATGTCGCCTCACAACGGATATAAGGTTGCCATTGAAGAAATTCACCACACCCAAAAACTCGATGCCCCGAGCGGTACCGCCATTACGTTAGCCGAAGGAATTATCGCTAATTCAAACTGGGAAAGTTGGCAATTGGACGGCAACGAAGCTAATCAAATTCCCATTACCGCCAAACGGATTGACAGCGTACCCGGCACACACACAATATCTTACGAAAGTGAAGTGGATACGATTGAAATAAAGCACACGGCTCACAACCGAAACGGATTTGCCCTCGGAGCGGTGGTCGCAGCCGAATGGATTTTGAACAAAAAAGGCGTTTTCTCAATGAATGACGTTCTTAATATTGCTATCTAATTAAAAAAAACAAACGATATGATTACCTATTTATATATCTTTCTTGCGGTGCATTTGCTCAACGGACTTTTCTTTTGGAAAGGTTATGAAAAAGCAGGCTACAAAGGCTGGCAGGCATTCGTGCCGGTGTACAACCACATTATTTTTCTGAAAATAATTGAGCGTCCGTGGTGGTGGATTTTCTTGATTTACCTGCCTGTGATTGGCAACATTATGGCGATTGTGATGCTGTACGAATGGCTGCACGTTTTCGGCTACCGCAAAAAACGATTTACGTTATTGGCAGTACTTACGCTGGGAATTTTCGCTGCGTATGTATCCTATACATCGAATTATTTAGGAAAAGATGAGGGAGTCATCAAAAAAAATGTATCTTCGTGGGTCAGTGCTACGCTCTTTGCGGTGGTAGCGGCTTCGGCAATCCACACCTATTTTATGCAACCGTTTATGATTCCGTCATCATCGCTTGAGAAAACGTTGCTTGTGGGCGACTTCCTGTTTGTCAGCAAGTTTCATTACGGCGTGCGTATGCCGATGACGCCTGCCTCCCTGCCGATGGTTCACGACTCGGTGCCTGTTGTGGGAACGAGGTCGTATTCGGCATTTCCGCAACTTCCGTATTTGCGGTTGCCGGGCATCCAAAAAGTAGAACGCAATGATATTACGGTTTTCAACTGGCCTACTGATACGGTGCGTTTCTTCCGTGACAATTCGAACATTCACGTGGACAAACCCGTCGATAAAAAATCGAATTACGTGAAACGGACGGTTGCCGTGCCGGGCGATGTTTTTGAAATCCGCAATGGCGATGTATATATTAATGGTGCTAAAGAAGAATACCCTGTGCGTGCCAAATTGCAGTATTCGTATTTCGTGCAAACGAAGCCCGGCATCGGGAAGCTGACACCCGAATTTATGTACAAGCAGTTTGACGTAACGGATTATTTCGCTGAGGTACAGCCCGATGTGTATGTGTTTTCGGCTTTGACCGATGCGGTTGTCGAGCAACTTCGAAGCAATCCGAACGTTGTATCTGTAACAAAAAGAATTGAAGAGAAAGGAAAATACAACCCTGCAACATTTCCGCATTCGCCGAATTTCGCTTGGAACGAAGACCAATACGGCCCGATTAGCATTCCCCGGAAGGGTGAAAAAATTACGCTCACGACGGAAAACTTACCGCTTTATCGGCGAATTATTACGGAGTATGAAGGACATGATTTGTCGGTAAACGGCAATGAGATTTTGATTGACGGGCAGAAGGCGGACAGTTATACGTTCGGACAGGATTATTACTGGATGATGGGCGATAACCGCCACAACTCGGAGGATAGTCGTTCTTGGGGATTTGTTCCTGATGACCACATTTTGGGCAAGCCCGTGATGATCTGGATGAGCCTTGATAAAAATGCTTCGGGCTTTGATAAAATCCGTTGGAACAGGCTTTTTACGACTGTCAACGGAAGTGGCGAACCTGTGTCGTACTTGTATTACGTGCTGGGAGCGTTGGCATTGTGGTTTGGGTATAGTTTTTTTAAGAAGAAGAAGAAATCAGAATAAGATGTAGCATTGTATTTGTCTGGCAATTATTATTCTGAAATAGAAGATTTTAAAAAGAATTTAGGAAAAAATTAATGTTAGAAAGCTATTTACTTCACCCGACATATTTCCCCTCGATAGCACAGATGCACTTGATAATGAACTACCCGTGCGTGTTGGAGGTTTCGGATAATTTCGTAAAGCAGACGCTTCGCAACCGTGCGTATATTTACGGTGCGAACGGAAAGTTGGCGTTGGTCGTTCCTGTGAAACATTCGGGCGGACGGCAGTTGTTCCGTGATGTGCGGGTGGAAAATGATTTTCCGTGGCAACGGCAACATTGGAAAAGTTTGGAAACTGCCTATCGGACATCGCCTTTTTTCGAGTTTTTTGAAGATGATTTGCTGCCGTTTTTTGAAAAGAAATTTGATTTTTTGGCAGATGCCAATATAGCAGCCATTGAGGGCGTGCTTTCGTGCTTGCAAACAGATATAAATTTCAGTAAAACAACTATTTACGAAGCTGAACCGACAACCGCAACCGATATGCGAATCCTCAGTAATGCCAAAAAAGAACTGCCCGTAACGACAGACGAATATTACCAAGGATTTGCCGAAAAACACGGTTTTATCCCGAATTTGAGTGTGCTTGATTTGCTGTTCCACGAAGGCGCAAACGCAAAAAATTATTTGAGCACTTCGGTGGCGTTTATTTAGTACGAGCGTGGCGCTCGCACTAGCGAAGTCTTATTTGGCACGAGCGTGACGCTCGCACCAGCGAAGGGGCTCGTGCCAGCGAAGGAAATCAAGCCAAAATAAAAACTCATACCTGCATATTATGAGTCTCCTCTCCGGATTTCGCTCAACAAAATAGCGGTGGCGGTGGCGACATTCAGGCTTTCCGCAAGTTGCTCATTTCCAAATCTTGGGATGGTAACTGCTTGCGTGATAAGTGATAAATTTTCTTCGGAAATACCGTTGGCTTCATTTCCCATTAGGAGAATAGCCTCAGTAGGAAAATGGGTTTTGTAGGCATTATTTCCGTCCATAACTGCGGCAATAACAGGCAGTTTTGTATTTTTCAAAAAATCCGTAAGGTTATGATAATGAATGTTTATTCTTGCGAGCGATCCCATTGTGGCTTGCACGACTTTCGGGTTATAACAATCCACGGTATCGGCACTGCAAAGCATTTGGCGTATGCCGAACCAATCGCATAGGCGGATGATTGTCCCCAAATTGCCGGGGTCGTTGATATGGTCAAGAGCCACGATAAGTCCGTTTTCGGTAATTGGTTCCGATTTGGGAATATGAAAAACAGCGATGCCGTCATCGGGATTTTTGAGTGAGCTCAGCCCTGCAAGTTCGTTTTTCGTGGTTAAAACCAATTTTTCTTCGGGCAACAAATCCGAAAAACGATTGACAGCAAATATTTTTTCAAGCAAAAATCCTGCATTTAAAAATTCCAAAATGCTTTTTTTGCCTTCTACGACAAAAAGCCCGAGCGAATGGCGGTATTTTTTTTGCTGTAATTTATGAATTAACGTTGTTTGGCTTTTGCTGACCATAGAAAAAGTGTATTTTTGAAGCCTATATTGTCATCAAGTGAGTAAAATTTTTGCTAAATATTTGTTTTTCATTGCTTTAGGTTTCTTGTTGGTAGGTTGTAATGCCACCAAGCGAGTGCCTAAAGGTCAATATTTACTTACTGACGTAAAAGTTTTTGATAATGGAAAAGAAATTACCGATGCAAAGGTAACAAATTTTGTCCAACAACAGCCCAACGGATATTTGCTCGGCGTGCCGATAGGTTTGTCGCTTTACAATTTGGCGAGGGTAAACCCCGAAGGCGATTTCGACCGCTGGATGGCACGACATCCTAAATGGAAAAATTCGCTTATCAAAATACTTTCCAAGAAGCAATACGGACGTTTGCGGGAATCATTTTTCGTAGCGGGAATGCACAATCAGCTCAAGGAAATCGGCGAAGCTCCCGTGCTACTCGATAGCTCAAAAGTAAAAAAAAGTGATGCTTATCTTACGGCATATTACAAAAGTATCGGTTATTTTAATGCTTCGGTGGCAGATAGTATTCTCTTAAATCCCAAAAATAAAAACAATCGTGCCGAAGTGAGTTATTACATTGAGCAAGGCGACCGCTACTATATAGACTCGTTGCAGACCGATATTGCCTCATCGCAAATTGATTCGGTGTATCGGCTCAATGCCAAAAACATTTTATTAAAAAAAGGCGAACCGTATCGATTAGATGATTTTACAGCCGAACGCAACCGTTTGAATTTACTCTTTCGCAATACAGGATTTTACACCTTTCAGCAGAGTTCTATCAATTTTGAGATACGCAGAGATACACTCCGCACCAATGACGATACCAGGCTCGACGTAACGACGATGATTAACAATCTTGTAGAACGCGATGGCGACAACGTAACGGTAAAGCCCTATAAAATCCATCATTTGGATAAAATTAATATTTTCGCCGATTACGATTTCCAAACCGACATCAATAAGCTTGATACGCTTCATTACAAAAATGTAATTATTCATTACAAAGACAAACTTAGGTATCGTCCTAAGATGTTGCAAACTGCATCGGCTTTGCGTACGGGCGATATTTACACCGATGATAATCGAAGTCTTACGTATAAGCAAATCAACAACTTACGCATATTCAAATATCCGAATATCGAATACAAATACAGCGCGAACGATAGCCTCCAGCAGAAGCTCGATGCGAATATTTATCTGGCAGCGTTGGACAAATTTTCGTTTAAAATAAATACCGATTTATCGCGTTCGGAGTTGCAAGACTTCGGGATTACGTTCGGAACAACTTTCATTAGCCGCAACGTATTCCGGGGCGGCGAGATTTTAGAACTCAACACGCAAGGAACGTTTGGTTCACAGCAAAGCGCAGCTGACAACTACAAATTTTTCAACGTTTCGGAGATAGGCGGTGACATCCGGCTGATTTTCCCGAGAATACTATTTCCGTTCAATATCGACCGCATTATCCCCTATTCGATGACACCGCAGACCACCGTGCAATTCGGTGTGAATTACCAAACCAATATCGGGCTTGACCGCCGAAATCTCAACGGGATTATTCGTTATGCGTGGAATCCGGGCAAGAACCGAAGCATCCTCGAAATCATCAATGGGCAATACGTTCGCAATGTCAATCCCGATAATTTTTTCAACGTATACACCAATACTTATAACCGACTCAACACCATCGCCAAAAATTACACACTCAATCCTGATTTTCTGGACGCTAACGGCAATCTGATTATCAATGAAGGTATTACCGGTTTTTTGGCAGATGTAACCTTACAAAATATAACCGTAAGTCCAACGGATTTTATTTCAATACTGAGCGTATTGGAACGATACAGCCGTCTTATCCGGAATGATTTTATTTTATCAAGCAGTTATACGTATATTTTTAATAGAAATTCTCAATTTTTCGAGCGTGATTTTTCGCAGTTCCGTATCAAATTAGAGTCCGCAGGCAATATGCTTGGCATTCTTTCCAAAATTGGCGGGACAACCAAAAATTCGGAAGGCAAATACGAAATAATGAACGTGCAATACGCCCAATTTATAAAAACAGAATTGGACTACATCAAGCATTGGCCATTGGGCAAAAGCAGCAGCCTGGCATTTCGAAGCTTTTTGGGGCTGGCAATTCCGTACGGCAATTCCGAAAACATCCCTTTCACCCAAAGCTATTTTGCAGGCGGCTCGAATGACAATCGGGGGTGGCGGGCGTACAGCTTAGGCCCGGGCAAAAGCGGTTCATTTTTCGATTACAACGAAGCTAACTTCAAGATAGCCACCAACTTAGAATATCGATTCCCGATAATGGGTTCGTTCAAAGGAGCTATTTTTGCCGATGCGGGCAATATTTGGAATGTCTTTGACGACACTTCGTTCGACGATTTCAAATTCAAAGGATTTTCATCACTCAAGGACATTGGTGTGAGTACAGGGCTTGGATTGCGGTACGATTTTGGATTTTTCGTATTCCGATTGGATGTCGGAAATAAAACCTACAATCCGGCTCTTGACCCCGGAAAACGTTGGATATCAGGATTTAATGCAGGAGATTTTGTCTACAACATCGGGATAAATTATCCATTCTAACACCCTTTTTTTTAGGGCGTGCCCCCAAAAAAGTGTAGTTATCCCCTCAGCAATAATTTTCATCGGTTTAGCCATTTTCAAATTTCTACATTATCACATTTCCTCATTTTTTGGGGTCGGGTCATCCGCTGCAATACACTCGCGAAACCGCTTTTTTTGCACGCCCTGCGTTGGCTTCCGCTGGTCGCCCCCGCAGTGTCGGCAAAAAATAGCGTTTCGCTTCGCTTTATTTCCGCTACTACCCCTCACGCAAGGAACAGGAGATTAGGAATTAGGCAATAGCCAATAGGAAATGTGCCGCTTGCCAAGCCTGAAAGGCTGGCTTACTTCAGCCCGACGTTTTACGTTGGGTAATGGAACAGCCAATAGGAAATGTGCCGCTTGCCAAGCCTGAAAGGCTGGCTTATTTCAGCCCAACGCCTTACCTTGGGTAATGGAACAGCCAATAGGAAATGCGCCGCTTGCCAAGCCTGAAAGGCTG
>JAUNTM010000167.1 GCA_030538675.1 Capnocytophaga sp. | reverse complement strand
AGTTGCAAGCCATGTTCATTGCTTATTTTTTCATGATGGTTTTTATGCTGATGAGCGGTTTTTTTACCAGCACCGACAGTATGCCCGATTGGGCTATAACGTTTTCCGAATTCACGCCCGTAGCCCATTTCATCAAAGTCGTACGGCTGATAGTCCTCAAAGGAGCAACCCTCCCCGATGTATCGGCAGAACTTGGCTATCTCTGTATTTTCGCCCTCGTACTAAACGGACTTGCCATTTGGAATTACCGGAAAACGAGTTGATAGAAAAAATAGTTTGCTTTAGATACCTGAAAACCTATGTAAAATTCTAATTTTCAAGACTCTAATTTTTTAAAAAAAAGAATTAGCACAAAAAAAATGTTCTAAAAATTTTTTTTAACTCTGATAAATAAAATATTTTATTACATTTGGGCTTTGAATGAAAATTATTATACAATCATGAATATACCATCAGAATTAAAGTACACGAATGACCATGAGTGGGTACGCATCGAAGGCGATACGGCTGTGGTTGGAATTACCGATTTTGCCCAAAAAGAATTGGGCGACATCGTTTATGTAGAAGTAGAAACAGAAGGCGAAACGCTTGACAAAGATGAAGTTTTCGGCACGGTAGAAGCCGTAAAAACCGTTTCTGATTTGTTTTTACCGCTTAGTGGCGAAATTATAGAATTCAATGCTTCGTTGGAAGAAAACCCTGAAGTCGTCAACAGTGATCCTTATGGCGACGGCTGGATGATTAAAATCAAAATCAGTAACGCTTCGGAAGTAGACGGATTGCTTTCAGCCGATGCGTACAAAGAATTGATTGGGGCTTAATCGCTACAAATACACCCTGCTGATGGTGCTATGGCTTGTACTCATTTTTGTACTAAGCCTTGTTCCCGTGAGCAGTACATCGGCACCTCGGATACCGCATCTGGACAAAATAGTTCATTTTGGTTTCTATTTTGTTTTCACGGCATTGTTGTTTTGGGTACTGACGTACGAGTGTAAGTTATTGAAAAACAAAATTTGGGTTTACTTAACCTCGTTCATAATACCGTTTTCGGTAGGCATTTGCATCGAATATTTACAAGAAACGATGACAAAAGCACGGAGCGGTGATTATTTTGACATTTTAGCGAATACGTTTGGCATAGTTGTTGCATTATTGTTTATGACAATTTTTAGAAAAGCAAGTCGTTCTATTCGCTCTTAGTTAAGTAAATCATTATCTAATTATAATAACCCTTAAAAAATCAAGTCATGGAAGTAAAAAAAAATCCAAATGCAGATTTGACAAGAAATAGTGGTTTGTTCTTTGCCTTAGGGTTAGCTTTGGTATCAGGTCTCACTTGGGGAGCCATTGAACTAAAGTCTAGCAATAAAGACAATTCGTTCGCTCACACTATGAATGTTGATGAGGCTCTTGATGAGGATGTTGAGGACATCATCATGCCGAACACCCCGCCGCCACCGCCACCGCCGCCGCCAGTTGCCCCCCCGCCGGACATTGATGTAGTGGAAGACGACAAAGACATCAAAGAAGAGATTATCCAGAGTACGGAATCATCCAAAGATGAAGTAATCCAGAAAGTAGAGCACATCGAAGAAGTCGTTGACGAAATAGATGTCGATGTGCCGTTTGCCGTTATCGAAGACAAACCGATGTTTGAGGCTTGTAAAGACGTACCAAAGGCCAAACAATTCGATTGTTTTAAAGAAAACTTAGACAAACACGTAGTAAGAAACTTCCGCTATCCTGAGATGGCTCAAGAAATGGGAATACAGGGACGTGTACACGTAAACTTCCGAATCAATACGGATGGTTCTATCACCATACTTAATGTACGTGGTCCGGACAAAAGCCTTGAGGCTGAAGCGCGTCGTATTATCGAGCGGTTACCAAAACTTATCCCCGGAAAACAACGTGGAAAAGCTACGCCAGTAACATTTGCTTACCCAATTACATTTAAGTTAGCAAGTTAATTTGTACCTTATTTTTCAGAAAAGACCACTTTTGAGTGGTCTTTTTTTATGCGGCACACTGCAATAAAAAAACGTAAGTTCGACATAAGAAGACACTGTAAATCAAGACTTTAATTCCCTCACCCCCAACCCCTAACACTTCCTCGCTTTCGCTCACATAAGG
>JAUNTM010000057.1 GCA_030538675.1 Capnocytophaga sp. | reverse complement strand
AAAACTTCCGATTTTTTCCGTTTCAGCCTACAAATCGGTTACATTTTCTTTCGATTAGGTTACATTTTACAGTGATGTAACCTTTGTTATGGTGTTTGTAACGTGCGTTATCTTTCGAACGAAAAAAACAGAATACTTTTACTGCGTGATTCGAAACAATACACAACGAAAAGAAACATGTATAACAATCAATTAACCTTATGGAAAGAGTAAGTAAAAAAGTAATGAACCAAAAAGTAATCTGGTTACTCTTTTGGTGTTGGATTCCTTGGGCGTATTCCCAAAATATCCAAGTAACAGGAACGGTTATTTCCGGTTCGGACAATTATCCCGCCGTCGGGGCATCGGTCATGGAGCAAGGAACGACCAACGGAACGACCACCGATATGGACGGAAAATTCACACTTAGTGTTCGTCCCGAAAGCCGTATCGAAATCAGCTATATCGGCTACCAAACCGCCGTATTTCCTGCCAATGCCGTACCCAAGCAGATTGTCTTGAACGAAGATTTGCAACAGCTTGATGATGTGGTGGTAACAGGCTACCGCACCGAACGCAAAGCCGACCTCACGGGGGCTGTTACGGTTGTTGACACCGATGATATGCGGGCAATGGATGAGAACAACCCCATGAAAGCCCTGCAAGGACGCGTAGCCGGTATGCAGGTTACTTCCGACGGAACGCCCAGCGGAGCATCCACCATACGCATTCGGGGTATCGGTACGCTCAATAACAACGACCCGCTTTACATTATAGACGGTGTGCCAACCACCGCCGGAATGCACGAACTCAACGGAAATGACATCGCTTCGATACAGATACTTCGCGATGCTTCGGCAGCGAGTATTTACGGGTCGCGGGCTGCCAACGGCGTTATCGTTATCACGACCAAAAAAGGTTCGGGAAAAGTGAAAGTGAATTTTGATATGTTCAGCACCACCTCATTCCACACCAATAAGATTGACGTACTGAGTTCCGAAGAATACGCCCGCGTGATGTGGAAAGCGTACGTAAATTCGGGCATCGACCCTAACTCAAACAACCTCGGAATCGTTTACGATTATACCGGAGGAAACAACAGCACCGCCACGCTTAACCATATTTATTTCCCCGAATATCTGGATGCCGCCAAAACCATGCGTCCCGCCAACAGCGATTGGTTCAAGGAAGTGGCAGGCACAGGATTTGCCCAATCGTACAACCTTTCGGTCAGTAGCGGTTCGGAGCATGGCAACCACTTTTTCTCATTAGGATATTACAATAATGACGGTATCGTGAAATATACGGATTTCGAACGGATTTCGCTTCGTTTGAACAATGAATACAAGCTCTTTGGCGACGTGGTTTCTATCGGAGAAAACTTCACGCTCAACCGCACTTCCGAAGTTGTCCAACCCGACAAAATCATCGAAAATGCGCTCATCGCAGTGCCTTTCATTCCTGTCCGTACCGATGACGGCAGCAATTGGGGCGGTCCTATTAACGGACTTCCCGACCGGCAAAATCCCGCAAGGATAGTGTATGACAACCGCGATAACCGCTACAATTACTGGCGGATATTCGGCAATGCGTACATCAATATCCAGCCCGTCGAAAATCTAAATATCCGTTCGAGCTACGGTGTTGATTACGGTAATTATTACAAGCGGTCGTTACAATACAGCTGGCATACAGGCTATCTGCAAAGCGACAAAACGCTGTCAAGATTAGAACAAGCCCATTGGCTGAAATGGACATGGACGAACGTAGCAACGTACGATTTCGAAATAGGGAAAAACCGCTTTGAAACCATGTTCGGAACGGAAATGTTCAAGCAATCCGACATCAATTTCTCATCATCAAAAGAAGATTACGCCTTACAAACACCCGATTACATGTGGCCAGACGTAGGCACCGGAACAGCCCTCGCCACCGGAGCAAGTACCGGCTATACATTGCAATCGTACTTCGGAAAAGCAGGCTATGTGTATGATAATAAATATCTTGCTTCGGTTACGATGCGGTACGACGGTTCGTCACGCTTCGGAAAAAACAACCGTTGGGGAACGTTTCCTGCATTCAACCTCGGTTGGCGTGTAGACCAAGAAAAATTCTTGCAAGACAAAGAATGGCTTTCCGAACTGAAACTCCGCTTCGGTTGGGGACAAACGGGCAACCAAGAGATGTCGAACTCTGCCGTCTACAATATTTACATCACCGATTACGGCATTGCCGACCCTACGTGGACTTCCATTTGGGGAACGGCGTATGACCTCAACGGAACAGGCTCCGGCTTATTGCCTTCCGGATTTAAAAGAGCCCAACTCGCCAATCCTGACCTGAAGTGGGAAACCACCACGCAGACCAATTACGGTATCGACTTCGGATTTTTCGACAGAGCCCTTTACGGAGCGGTGGAATATTACATCAAAGATACCAAAGATATTCTCTACTCGCCCGGATATGCCGCCATTCAGGGCGAAGGAGCTGCCAAATGGTACAACGGAGCTGCCATAGAAAACAAAGGATTGGAATTTACGCTCGGCTATCGTGGCGAAACAAATTTCGGGCTTACTTTTGATGTTACAGGAAACGTATCAACGAACCAAAATAAAGTTACTTACTTGCCCGAATCGGTTAAAAACTCGTACGGTGGCAACGGTACTACCGACAATATTTTGGGCAGACCGCTCGGTTCGCTCTACGGATTTGTTGCCGACGGAATTTTCAAATCGCAGCAAGAAGTAGACCAGCACGTAATACAATCCGGAAAAGCACCGGGACGCATCCGCTACAAAGACCTCAACGGCGACGGCGAAATCACGATGGATGACAGAACGTGGATATTAGACCCCAACCCTGATTTTGCCTACGGTTTGAACATTAATTTGGTATACGGGAATTTTGACTTCAATATGTATTTCCAAGGAATTTACGGCAACCAAGTCATCAACCAACTCAAATATTCTTCCGATTTTTGGAGCGTATCCGATACCCGTTCTAATAAAGGTGTACGCCTGCTCGATGCGTGGGACGCCGTTACGAATCCCAATTCGGACATTCCCGCACTTTCGCACACAGATACCGCCAACGAAGCCCGATTTTCAAGCTATTACGTGGAAGACGGTTCGTACTTGAAACTCCGAAATATACAATTGGGGTACAACATTCCTGCATCAGTTATCGAAAAAATCCGTTTGACCAAATTCAGAATGTACCTTAGTGCCCAAAACATTTTGCAATTTTCATCAAAAAAATTCAACGGTGTCGACCCTGAAAATCCCGCTTGGGGCTATCCGATTCCCACCAATTTGATTATCGGGGCTAATATTTCATTCTAAAAAAAAATTAAAACCTAATCGTATGAAAACCATAAAAAATATACTATACACCGCAACCGCATTCGTATTGCTGGGTTGTAGCGACTTTTTAGAACAAAATCCGCAAGGCATCCTTGACGAAGAACAAGTAAAAAACGCCGAACAGGTAGAAGGCTTGGTAACAGCCGCTTACGCCTCATTGGGCAATGACCATTACGACATTCCTTTCAGTTTGTGGCCTTACGGAAATGTCCGTTCCGATGACAGCTACAAAGGTGGCGGCGATGAGAACGACATCGTGAATTTCCATTTTTATGAAATATCGGAAAACATAAAAACCGACTTTGGCGAAGCCGACGGAATGTGGTTCAACTGCTTTCAGGCAATTTCGCGTGCCAATTCAGCATTGTCGGTTCTGAAAAGCATTGACGTTTCGCAATATCCCAACCGCGATGTCCGTATGGGAGAAATGTATTTTCTTCGAGGACATTTTTATTTTATTTTGAAAGAAATTTTCGGACATATTCCGTATGTTGACGAAGATACGCCTCTTGACGATTACGTAAAAGTTCCCAATAATTTGCCGAATGACGAACTTTGGGCACTCATCTGCGGAGATTTCCAAAAAGCCTACGAACTCTTGCCTGCTTCACAACCGCAAATAGGGCGTGCCAATAAAATCGCAGCGGCTGCCTATTTGTCAAAAGCGTATCTGTTCAAGGCTTTCCGCCAGAACGAAATGAACGGATTTACCGGCGTTGATGCCACCGATTTGAACAACGTAATCACGTATGCCGATGTAGTGCTGGGTTCTTCCTACGGATTGGAAACCGATTTTGCCCATAATTTCCTTCCGGGAATTTACCAAAACGGACGTGAATCCATCTTCGCCGTACAATATTCCGTTAGCGACGGCACGATGTTCGGACGGTTGAATTTCGGTGATGTGCTTTCACTGCCGATGGGCTTGGGCTGTTGCGACTTCCACAAACCGTCGCAAAACTTAGTCAATGCCTTTAAAACCACCAACGGACTGCCACAATTCGACACCTATAATAATGCAAATTATGACAGCAATACCGACAGTTCCGACCCGCGTTTGTTCCACACCGTAGCCATGCCCGATTTCCCTTGGAAATACAATCAAGACCTGATATATCGGGGCAATTGGAACCGCACCCCGAACGTGTACGGCTACTACGCTTCGCTGAAAGAAAACGTTGACCCCTCATGCGATTGTTTTGTGAACCTGTCGCCTTTCTACGGAAACAGCAAGAACCGCATCATCCTTCGTTACGCCGATATTCTTCTGGCAAAAGCCGAAGCCTTGGTGGAGCTCGGACGGGAATCGGAAGCACTGCCGTTGGTCAATCAATTACGTGAACGTGCCGCCGCAAGTACCGCTATGGTCAGCTACGCACCGAATTTGTCGGTAGCAAATTACGTAGATGGCGCCAACTGCAATTGGACGCAAGATTTTGCCCGCCAAGCCGTCCGTTGGGAACGACGCTTGGAGTTTGCCATGGAAGGACAACGCTTCTTTGATTTGGTTCGCTGGGGCGTTGCCGAAGAGGTGCTGAACGAATATTTCGCTTCCGAAACGCCGCGCCGTTACTACTACGCTGCCGCCCGATTCAATAAAAACAAAGACGAATACATCCCGATTCCGCAACAGCAAATCAGCTTTACCAACGGAATTTATACCCAAAATCCGGGGTGGTAATCACACAAATAAATATCTGAAAAATAATGAAACGTATTAATTTATACCATTTTATCATAGCCTTATTTACGCTCGCAGGAATTTCGGCTTGCAGCGATGACAAGGGCACACCCATCGCCAACGAAGGCGGTGTGAAAATACTGACATTTACCGCCGGCGGAACGGTGGAAACCATTGACGGAGCAGGAAAAGACGGTGTCATTACGCTGTTTTTTCCGCATGGAAGCGATTTGACGCAATTACAGCCGCAGTATACGCTTTCGCCCGGAGCGGAAATTATATTGCCGGACAATCCGCAAGGACCGATTGACCTTTCCGTACTGACAACGTACCGCGTGGTCAACGGCAATTTGTATCATGACTACAAAGTCATCGCTTCGCATATCAGTGCCAGCTTCTCATCGTTTGCTATCGGAAAATACAACGGCAGCATTGACCACAACGCGCGGACGATAACCGTAAAATATCCCAAATCATGGGACGTTTCGGCACTTACACCTACATTTTCAATAACCGACGATGCTACCGTAAGCCCGGCATTGGGCACAACGGTTGATTTTACCAATCCTGTAACGTATACGTTGGAATATCTGGGCGAAAAGTTTGTTTACACCGTTACGGTGGAAAAATCGGACATCCAACCTGTTGCCTTCTTGGGCGGTGCTGCCACAGGTGAACAGCTTTCCGATGCCGATAACAAAGCAGCTTACACGTGGATGTCCGGGAATTTTGCTGATTTTGAATACATTTCGTTTGACGATATCAAAAACGGAAAAGACCTCACGGCTTACGGTGTGATATGGTTCCACCATGACAGCGATGACGGAAATCTGCCGTCAGGGGCAACCGACACTGCCGTTACCAATGCTTTGAAAGCCTATCGGGCACAAGGAGGCGGATTGTTTTTGAGTTCGGCAGGCGTCAAGTTAGGAAGCAGTTTGGATATTGCCAAAGACAACCGCATGTATAATAACGATTGGGGATGGGGAAATCAACCATCCGTATTGGGTGAAAACTGGGGGATGAATTTCAGTGGAAACGAAACCCACCCGATTTTCAACGGACTGGAAATGCCGCTTGGCGAAGCCCGCCGCTTCTATATCATGAGTCAAGGTGTGAAAGTAAAAGGACATAATGCCATCTGGAATTTTGATTCGTGGACAGGTTACGACTTTGATGTCGCCAAGTGGGAAAACGAAAACGGTGGTAAGCAATTGGCAAGTTTCTATTGGGACGATGCCATGAACCAGCGTGCTATCATCACCGAATACGAACGCAACGGAAGTTACGGAGCGGTCATCACCATTGCGGTAGAAAGCTACGATTGGTATAACGAACCCGATTCGCCTGCCAATGCGTACCGTAAAAATTTGGAACGGCTTACGGCAAACGTCCTGAATTATCTTCTGAAAAAATAATTGTAAAATACGACAACATGAAGAAATATTTTTATAGTTTACCGATTGTACTGGCTCTTTTCGCTTGTAGCGATGACAGTATTGACGGCGTTCATACCGACATCGAGCCATATTTTGACGTTAATGAACTGTACCAAGAGTACAGTCTGTATTGGAAACCGTCGGATGGCTGGGTCGGCGACCCTATGCCGATGTATGCCAACGGTGCTTACCAAGTGTTCTACCTGCACGATGCCCGCGACGGTGCCCCTACCTATCACCCGATATACCACGCTTCCACTACCGATTTCCTTACCTATACGGATAACGGAGAAGCCATTCCCACAGGGGAAGACGGCAGTCAAGAAGATGCGTTGGGTACAGGTTCGTTTATTGAGAAAGACGGTATTTATTACGGATTTTACACCGCACATAACGACCGTGGAAATCCGAAAGAGAAAATATACCTTGCCACATCTACCGACCTGAAAACGTGGACAAAACAGACCGATTTTTCCTTACAGGCTGCAGACGGTTACGATGCCGACGAATTCCGAGACCCTTTTGTGTACAAAGACGGCAGCGTGTACCGAATGCTCGTTACCACACGGGGTTACGTGGCTGCTGTAAACGATTGGCAGGCAGTCATTGCCAATTACACTTCTGCGGATTTGCAGAAGTGGGAAATTCAAGAACCTTACTATTACAACGGCGAGCGGATATTAGAATGCCCCGATGTGTTTGCAATCGGTAATTACGAATATTTAGTCTATTCCAATTGGGATTGGGCAAATGCCAACCGCAGGGTGCTGTACCGTTACCGGCAATCGGGAAGTGCCGAATGGGAAGTGCCTGACAATGATGTCCTTGACGGATATGCTTTCTATGCAGGGAAAACAGCTTCCGACGGCAATAAGCGGTATTTGTTCGGCTGGACGGCTACCCGCGAAAACCATTCCGATGCCAATAATTACAATTGGGCAGGCAATCTGGTCGTGCATCAATTGTTGCAAAATACCGATGGAACGCTTCGGGTTACCGTCCCTGAAACTATTGTCGCCGGTATCGGAAATTCTGTTTCGTTAAAAACATCGACTCTTGCCAATACCACCGTGTCAGATAGCAATACATTTACCATGAATGCTTCGGGAGGTACGGCAATAGCAACATTTGACAAACTAAAAGGCATCCACCGAATTGAAGCAAATATCAATCCCGGAAGTGCCACCCAATTCGGTTTTGACTTCGGTTTGGGAGGCATTCGTAGCAAAAAAATCAGTATCTTGCTCGATATTTCGGCAAAAACAATAACTTGTAATGCCGTTGACAACGGTACCGTAACCGCTGTCCTCAATACGGCTACATTGCCCACCGCCGATTCGTATGACGTTACTATCGTTATCGAAAATTCGGTATGCGTGGTTTATCTAAACGGCACTACGGCGTTCAGCAACCGCATCTACAGTATGAACCAAAACGCTTGGGGCATTCGTACCCTTGACGGACAGGCTACGTTCAAGTTGAATTTATATAAAAAATAACAAAATGAAACTATCCAATATTATAACCTTTACGCTTTTGGCAGTTACGGCAGCGCTTTCCGCCCAGACCGTTCGTCATCTGGATAAAAATATTTCTATTATCGAAATTGACAACGTTCAGAATAATTACTTATTACTTCCCGTGCAAGAATGGGCTGCGGAAGCTCAAGTAGAACAAGTGATTGACAATCAAGTGGTTTTGTCTTCTAATATTCGCTTGGCGGACAGTCTTATTTCGTATTTTGTTCCGATAGATTTGAAGCCGTACAAAGGCAAGGCAATGCGGTTGCAAGTAAAAAACATCAACAAAAATGCCCTTTGCTGGCAACATATCCGTCTTTCAGATGAATTTGACAGCAGTAACACCGAAAAATTCCGTCCGTCATACCATTTTACGCCACCTTACGGGTGGATGAACGACCCCAACGGAATGGTGTACAAAGACGGCATTTATCACCTTTATTATCAGCACAATCCTTACGGCTCATTGTGGGGCAACATGACGTGGGGACACGCTCAAAGTAAAGATTTGGTACATTGGGAACATCAGCCGCTCGCCATTTTCCCCGATGCTTGGGGAACGATATTCAGCGGAAGCAGCGTGGTTGACCATAACAATACGGCAGGTTTCGGTAAGGGAGCTATCGTGGCGGTGTATACTTCGGCGGGCGATAACCAGACGCAGAGCATCGCATACAGCCTTGACAACGGAAAAACGTTTACCAAATACGACAAAAATCCTGTACTTGTTTCTTCCGTACCCGATTTCCGCGACCCGAAAATCATCTGGCATGAGGCTTCCCAAAAATGGATAATGTCGCTTGCCGTTGGGCAGGAAATACAATTTTTCTCATCGCCCGATTTGAAAAACTGGACGGAAGAAAGCCGTTTCGGCGAAGGGCAAGGCTCGCACGGCGGCGTGTGGGAATGCCCCGATTTGTTCGAACTTCCGATTGAAGGAACGGACAAAAAGCAATGGGTATTCATTGTCAGTATTGGCGATAACGGACCTTTTGGCGGCTCGGCAACACAGTATTTTATAGGGGATTTTGATGGAAAAACATTCACAAACCGCTATCCTGATGCTACCAAATGGATGGATTTCGGCAAAGACCATTACGCTACCGTTACATGGGCTGGCATTCCCGATAACCGTATTGTTGCTATCGCGTGGATGAGCAATTGGAAGTATGCCCAAAACGTACCTACAACGCAATTCCGTTCGGCAAATTCCGTTCCGCGTGAGCTTTTCCTGTTTGAAGAAAACGGCACTGTTAGCATGGGAAGCCGCCCCGTAAAAGAATTGGATTTGCTGGCAAGCGGCAAACCCGAAACGGCTTCATTTTCTGTAAAAAACAAAACCGTCCGCAAGCCGCTTCCAAGCAGTGGGGCGTACCGTATCGACTTGAAAATCAAAAATAACAATGCTTCGGAAATCGCTTTCAATCTGACGAATAGAAAAGGAGAAACGCTGAAAATGACCATTGATGTTAAAAAAGGAGAATTTGTCATGAACCGAAATGAATCAGGACTTACCGATTTTAGTGCTGATTTTCCGGCAACGACCAAAGCTCCTTTCAATTCGGTAGAAGAGGAATATTTTTTAACACTTTTTATTGATAAATCAAGTATTGAAGTTTTCGGTAATAATGGTAAATTTGCCATGACGAATCTCGTTTTCCCTACGGAAAATTACGACAGCCTTCAGTTTGTGCCGGAAAAAGACGGTTATAAGATAGAATACACCCTCCAAAAACTAAAAGGAAGTTCGGAATAATCCGCAGATACGGCAAAAAGACCCGTCCGGCATTTGTAATTATGTGCAGATACCGACTGTTATTCTGAATAAACGAACCACCGTGATCATGAAATATTGCGGTTAAAAAATAACAAAAATGACTCATAAAAAACCCGTCATCGTAGGAATAGGCGAAGTGTTGTGGGACGTATTTCCCACAGGAAAAAGAGCAGGCGGCGCGCCGATGAACCTTGTGTATCACGCCACACAACTCGGAGCGGAAGGCTATGCCATCAGTGCGGTGGGCAATGACCTGCCCGGCACGGAACTCATTAACGAAATGGATACCAATAACATACGCCATTGTACGGCAGTGGTAGAACACCCCACCGGAAGCGTAATGGTGGAACTTACCGACGGCATTCCGTCATACACTATCGTGGACAGCGTGGCATGGGATAACGTTCCTGCGAGCAAAGAAGCCAAAGCTATCGTGAAGCGTGCCGATGCCATTGCGTTCGGGACACTGGCACAACGCAGCGAAGTATCTCGTAAAAATCTGAAAAAACTCATTAAAGCCACGCCCGATGACTGCATCCGCTATTTTGACATTAATCTCCGGCAACAGTTTTACAACGAAAAAACGATACGGAAACTGCTCAAACTGTCCACGATTTTAAAAATAAACGACGAAGAACTCGAAATTATCAAACCGATGTTCGGGCTTGAAAATCTTTCTGACGAAGAAGCCATCGTGAAATTGATACGGAAATACGATTTGCGGTATGTAATTCTCACGGCAGGAAGTCGTTACAGCCATATTTACAACAAAAAAGGATTGTATTCGGCGATTGATACGCCTAAAGTCATCGTGGCGGATACGGTAGGAGCAGGCGACTCGTTTTCGGGGGCATTTTTGCATTCGGTACTGAGCGGAATGTCCGTGTACGAAGCCCACAAAAAAGCGGTGGAAATCGCAGCTTTCGTGTGTACCCAGCACGGAGCATGGCCTTCTTACGAGTTGATGAACCCATAACCCTGTAACCAACAAAATTTTATAACACCTTAATTTTTAATTTATTATGAATCAAAAAAATATACTTTGGAAACTCATTCCCGTGATGCTGAGTTTCTTCGCCATGGGCTTTGTGGATTTGGTCGGGATAGCCTCCAATTATATGAAGCGTGATTTTGACCTTTCGGAATCCATGGCAGGTTTGCTTCCTTCAATGGTATTTATCTGGTTTTTAGTGTTTTCCGTACCAACGGGAATGCTGATGAACCGCATCGGGCGGCGTAAAACGGTACTTTTGAGTTTGGTGGTTACGGCGGCGGCGTTAGTACTGCCTTACGTGAGCTACACCTACCCGATGATGCTCGTTTTTTGCTGTTTGTTAGGGATTGGGAATACGCTGATGCAGGTGTCGCTCAATCCGTTGATTTCCAATTTGGTAAGTGGCGAACGATTGGCGAGTTCGCTTACTTTTGGTCAGTTTGTCAAAGCGATAGCATCGTTCATCACGCCGTTTATTGCCGTGTGGGCAGCTACCGAAATGGGCGACTGGCGGTTGTTGTTCCCGATATTCTTAGCGGTGGCTATTCTGGCAGTATTCCTTTTGGGAGTTACCAATATCGAAGAACGCAACGAAAAGGAAAAAACTTCATCATTTGCCGAATGTTTTTCGCTTTTGGGCGATAATTTCATTTTGTTGTCGTTTATCGGAATACTTTGTCACGTAGGCTTAGATGTGGGGATCAACGTCAGTGCTCCCAAAATATTGATGGAACACTTAGGGCATACGCTTGAAGATGCTTCTATCGGCACGAAAATATACTTTGCTTTCCGCACGCTTGGAGCGTTTTTGGGCGCTTTCATCTTGGCGAAAATGTCGGTACGCAGTTTCTTTGCGTTCAGTACGGTATTGATTATCATCGCTTTCGCAGGATTGCTGTTCAGCCATAACGAGATGGTGCTGTATGCCGCTATCGCTCTTATCGGTTTTGGGAATGCCAATATTTTTTCGATATTCTTCTCGCAAGCCTTGTTGCACAGACCTGACCGCCAGAACGAAGTATCGGGATTAATGATTATGGGAATTTCGGGCGGTGCATTGTTTCCGTTCATCATGGGCGTGGCTTCCGACCTTACGGCATCGCAAGTGGGGGCTATTATGGTGCTTTGCGTTACGGCAGCATTCTTCCTGTTTATGATTCCGAAAATCCGAAAAGTGAATTGATTTTTTTATCTTTTCTATGAAAATATCGGGGAATTATGCGTTTCCCGATATTTTATCTCTATCATTGCTGGGAATATCTCAACTAATCTCAAAAAAACATTAAAAATGAAAAAAAGTAATATATTAATTTTATTATTAGTCTGTTTTTCAGCATTCCAATGCAAAAGCGTACCACCCACGTTGGCAAATCCTAACGCGGACACCGTCCAAACGACAGGAAATCTGATTATTTTCTACGATGTTGCGGTAGGAAAATCGGCTTTGGAAACCGCCGTGAAAGAATACGGCGCTACCATATTGTATGACTATAAAAACCTCAACGGCATTGCCATACGGATACCGCAAGAAAAGAATATAGAGGAAGCAATTGCTTACTTCGAATCTGTCAGAGGTGTCTTGTCTGTCAACAAAGACGAAGTGATTACGCTGGATTAGTTTACCCTTGATAAAAAATCCAAAATCGTAACATAATAATATTGCCATACGATTATGAAAACATCTATCACATTATTACTTTTTTTGTATTCTATAATTGTTCATGCGGCAACTATTGATACGATTAGGGTAGCGAGTCCGTCAATGAACAAATTTATTAATGTTGTAGTCATTATTCCAGACGGACATCCATCTTTGGAAAAATATCCTGTTATTTATTTACTTCACGGACATAACGGCAATGTATTTACTTGGCTCAATATCAAACCTGAATTGCCCGCTATCGCCGATGAAAAAAAACTAATTTTTGTATGTCCTGATGGTGAAAATAGCTGGTATTGGAACAGCCCGATAGACACTTCTTTCTGTTATGAAACTTTCATCTCTAAAGAATTAACGGCGTACATTGACGCTCATTATCCTACACAAAACAACCGTAACGGACGAGCTATCAGCGGATTAAGCATGGGAGGGCACGGAGCGTTATGGAATGCTTTCCAAAATCCTGATACGTTCGGAGCGTGCGGAAGTATGAGCGGCGGTGTAGATATAAGACCTTTCCCTGAAAAATGGAATATTGCCGACCGACTTGGCTCTATCGACTTGTATCCATATCATTGGGACAGATACACTGTCATTAATCTTGTTGAAAAAATATCTGAAAATCAAGCAATTATTATTGACTGTGGCAAAGATGATTTTTTTCTATCGGTCAATAACGATTTGCACAACAAATTATCAGCACATACCATTCCTCATGATTATATCATACGCCCGGGAAGCCATGACGCAACTTATTGGAACAATGCGGTGGATTATCAAATACTTTACTTTGAGAAATTTTTCAAAAATAAAAAATATTGATTTTCAATAATTTACAATGGAATATACATTACATTTGAAATATTAAAACGTATAAAGATAATTCATCACGAAATTCCAAATCGTAACGCCACCGATAGCAAACAGTTTTGAAAGGTAGAAATTCCAACGCAATTTTTCCGAAAGGAAATACAACATCAAATTATTCAGTAATAGCCCCATAACCGATATTCCCAAAAAAGAAAAGTATTCAGTGGTAATATGCGTATTTTGACTTTCGAACGTCCAAATCCGATTCCAAATATAATTGGAAGAAGCCGCCACGATAAATCCAATGGAATTGGCTAGATATTTATTTGCTTTCAGTTTTTCTTTGAGTAGCCAAGTTACCGAAAAATCAATAACCACGCCCGACAAGCCGACTATTCCGAATTTAAGAAATCGGTATATGAGTATTTTATCCATTTATTCGACCGATATTTTTACAAAATCACTATTGAGCGTATGCCCGAAAAACGAATTGATTACTACCGAAAATTTATATTCGCCCGGGGCTATTGCCGGAACTTCAAAACGCAATTTGGCATGCTGTATAGCACCTGCTTCTACGTGTGTTATTTCAGGTATAACTTCTACATTTTCAATATAATAATGCCGCTTGTGTACCAAAAAAACGACTTTGGGTGCTAATGAAAAAATACCTTTATCAAATACCACATCGGTTGCTGTCGGATTTGATATTTCAATGGGAATTTCGATTATCGTTCCGCCTTTAAGCGTCTGCTTATCCAATTCATAACGTATGCGAAGCCTGTTGGAAGTCTGCCATTGGTCGGTAATCATTCCGTTGAAAAGCTGTCCGTCCACATCAAATACTTGGGTATAAGGCGGTTTTTCGGTTACTAACAAGGCTTCTTTTCCTATAAAATCCTGCTCGAACTGCCAGATGTCATACTGCGTTTGGCGGTTTTCGATAGCACTGACCACCGAAGCCGGTTTTCCTGTATAATACTGGTAAAATGACGGCGGTTGGAACGAACCATTGAAAAGTACCGGACGCCCACCGGCGATTTTTTCGATATTTTTATAGTAATCATCATGGTCTTCGTATCCGAATTTTTCTGAAAAATCAGTTACTAAAATACCCCGTGCTACCACCACCAAAACCAACGAAAATCCTACATAACGTAGAATATATAGGCGTAAAGCCAAATGTTCGGACGCCCGCTCTACCAACAAAACCAACATCGGGAGTGATGCGGCTACCGTCCAATGTGCTTCTGCCCTGCCTCGCAAGGTGGAAAGCGTAAAAAATCCTAAAATGCCTAGTATCAAAAAGTAAAGCGTTCGTTCAAAATCCGATTGCGGTTTCCATTTCCAAAGTGCATAAACAACCGCCCCAAATGTAAAAGGATTGAAAATGCCCAACTGTCCGGGGAAGAATTCAAAGAAATATTTCCATTCAAAACCTTTGCTTCGCGATACCAAGTGGTATTGGAAACTCGGAAAATCATTGGCATACTGCCACCAAAAATGAGGCACAAGCAACACCAAACCGACTATCCCAGCGAGCCAAAACTTACTGTTTTTCAGTAATTTAAAATTTGACAATACCGTAAAACCGATGACCAATACAGCGTGGTATTTGCTGTAACACATGCCCGCCATGGCGATTGCCAACAAAAGCGAATACTGTATTGTATTTTTTTGCAAAAAATGTCGGTACGCATACAAAAACAAGGCAGCAAAAAAGAGAAAGGGCGTATCGGGCGTGGTGGTAAATCCGTACACGGAAAACATGACCAACGAAGCCGCCACGATGAAAAAAATCCATACGCTCTGCGTAGTCTGCCGATACTGCGGACGTATGGCATTCCACAATAACAACAGTGTTGCCAGTTGCAATAATACCGTAACGAACCGCACGCCCAAATGTCCGTCAAATAACAGCGAACTCAAATACGTAAGCACGGCAACCATCGGCGGATGGTCAAAATAACCCCATGCCAAATGCCTGCCCCAAATAGCGTAATACACCTCATCACTATGGATTCCCGTGAAGACGGCTTGTAACAAATTCATCAAAAACCAACATCCGAGAAGCGTAGCAAAGAGTTTATTGACCTTTGGCATTGGGTTATTATATTTTGATACTATTATAATTATTTACGTTTCAATACGTTACGGACTGCCGTGATAATAGCTTTTTTGTCCAGTCCGTATTTTTCCATCAGCTGTGCAGGCGTACCCGATTCGCCGAAACTGTCATTGACCGCTACAAATTCCTGTGGTGTAGGATTGTTTCTTGCGAGCATTCCGGCAACGCTTTCGCCCAATCCGCCGAGATAATTATGCTCTTCGCAAGTAACGATACAGCCTGTCCGCAATACCGATTTCAATATTGCATCTTCATCTAACGGCTTGATGGTGTGAATGTTAATCACTTCGGCAGAAATATTTTCTTTGGAAAGTTCATCGGCAGCAAGTAGTGCTTCCCACACCAAATGCCCTGTGGCGACAATCGTAACGTCTTTTCCTTCAGTCAATTGTATAGCTTTCCCGATTTCAAATTTCTGGTCTTCGGGAGTGAAATTTGCCACCGTAGGACGACCGAAACGCAGGTAAACAGGTCCTTCGTAGTCAGCAATGGCAATGGTTGCGGCTTTGGTTTGGTTATAATCGCAAGGATTGATGACCACCATTCCGGGCAGCATTTTCATCAGCCCGATGTCTTCCAATATCTGGTGGGTAGCTCCGTCTTCGCCAAGTGTCAGCCCCGCATGCGAAGCACAAATTTTAACATTTTTATTGGAATATGCTACCGACTGACGGATTTGGTCATACACCCTTCCGGTAGAAAAGTTGGCGAACGTTCCCGTGAAGGGAATTTTTCCACCGATGGTCAGCCCTGCGGCGATGCCTATCATATTGGCTTCGGCAATCCCGACTTGGATAAAACGTTCGGGGTTTTCTTCGATGAATTTTTCCATTTTCAACGAGCCGATAAGGTCGGCACAAAGTGCGACTACATTAGGGTTGGTACGCCCGAGTTCGGCAAGTCCGGCACCGAAACCGCTGCGTGTGTCTTTTTTTCCTGTATCTGTATATTTCATTTTTTTAGGGGTTAGGGGTTAGAGTTTAGGGGTTAGGAATTAGCCATTAGATTTCAAATAATTTAGGGGGTTAGGAATTAGCCAATAGCCATTAGATTTCAAATCTTTCAGGCAATTTCCAAATCTTCAAATTT
>JAUNTM010000056.1:8420-16698 GCA_030538675.1 Capnocytophaga sp. | reverse complement strand
ATCATTCAATGATCGTAAACTCCGCTCCTGAAGCGTAATCCTGTCCGTTTTGCGAGCTAAGTGCGTTAAAACGAAGGTATTGGGCTTTTACAGGTTTTTCAAACAGAATGGTTTTCAATGATTTATCGTCGGCAAACTGTCCTTCGATAACCGTTTCGCCCCAGTTTTTACCGTCTTGGCTCACTTGGATGCGGAAGTCCTTAATGGTACCGTTTGTGCTGGCATCTTGGCGTGGCAAAAACGTAAATCCTTTAATCGTTTTCTCTTCATTGTAATTGAAATCAACCCAATACGGATACTGGCTCACCGTTACCGAGAACATACTGTGCCATATGGAGTTAGGATTACCGTCGATAAGCCTTCTCACTTCGCCGCCGTAAATCGTTTCCTCGCTATTGGTCGAAATGAAAATAGGCAATTTCTCGATATTTTCATAGCGGGCATTGGCTCTTATTTTCGGATTTTTCTGATACCAAGCCGTTACATTTCCGCCTTTTCGGAGGTTAAACGGAGCGTTGTACGTTTGCGGTTTTCCACCGTCAATTGTGTACTGAATCGTTGCTCCCGGGTCAAGCGACACGAGCGTTACCACACCTACGCTGTTACGCATCACCGAAAGCGGCATATCGCCCGAGCTTTTCACCTGCGCCGTTTGGCTGAAATTATTTTCCTGCAACGGACGGATTATGAATGACATAGCGTGATTATTTGCAAAAAAACGGTCGCTGATAAGCGGTGGTCCTTGTCCGCAACTGTTACCGCCCAGTCCGGTCGCACCGAGATTGAGTTTGAGGTGCGTATCGCCGGCAGGTGGCAATTTGTCGGGGTGCGGTGCAAGCAGCATATCCACCGCATCGTAAGGCAGTGCCGAAACTGCCATCGGGTAATCGGCAGTAAAGAGAACGCCCTCGCCGGCATCGTTGGTCAGTGCTGTCCAGCGGACATCTTCACGGTTGCCCATACTTTGCGGTTTCGGGAAATTGATAAATTGCCCTTCCACGGTCGATTGGTGTTGCTCGATGAATTGTCCCGTTTTGCGGTCGTTGTAATTATTGATAGGACCTCGTCCGTAATACGTATAATTTTTGAACGATTTCGGCACGACGACCTCATAGCCCAATCTCGCCAACGCCAATTCGGGTTTGTTGGATTGGATTCCCGCCTGCAATTCCACCGAACCGTCGGGATAAACCGTCCAGATTTGGTTGGTCGTAAATTTAAAATCGTTTTCGCCAAACGGCTGGTCGGTCAGTTCCACAATTTTGTTACGACCGGAATCTCCTCCTTCGAGTTTCGCCCCGTTGGGAGCTTGGCTTATCACATCGAATGACAACGCCACCGAGCCGTCGCCGCGGGTGTAAACGCCGTTGAGGTTGGCTTTGTGGCGGAGGTTGTGCAATCCGTTGGCAATCCACGCCCCACGAGCCCAGTTATCATTGTCCACCGGTGCCCGGAACGCATCGAGTTTGGGTCCGTTGCCGTTTTCGATGACCGAATTTTTGCCGTATCGGAGGCTGTAAATCGTACCTGTGGCAAGGTCAAATTCCACCGAAAAATCATTTCCGGCGATGCGTTTGCGTCCGTTTACATCGCTGATTTTCAGTTTTGTTTTGCTTTTGGCGATGTCCGAAAGCGATGCCCATTGCGTAGCTTCCTGCACTTGTATTTGTTCTTCCGCCTGTACAAATCCTTTTTTCGCCCAAGGCGTATCATTTTTCTGTAAAAACTGGATTTTTACGAAATATTCGGCATTTGTTTTCAGAAGATTTTTGCTGTACGGAATGTTGATTTCTTTCGATGAACGCGGTGCAATTCCGTCCGCAGAAAGCAATCCGTTTTCAATTTCTTTTCCGTTTTCGTAAAGCGACCAACGGATTTGGTAATCGTCCAATGTTGTAAAATAATTTTTATTAAAAACGGAAACCAATCCATTTTTAACAGCAACATCTTTTACACCGACATACTGATATACTTTTTTCACTTCGTAGTATTGCGGTTTGGGTTGGAAGTCGGCAAACATAATGCCGTTCATCACAAACATACCGTCATTGGGCGTGTCGCCGAAATCGCCACCGTAGGCAAAATAGCGTTTTCCGTCGGGGCGGTAATGGTAAAGCGACTGGTCAACCCAATCCCAAATCGCAGCACCGCAGAAAAAGTTAGTCGATTCGATGGCTTCCCAATAATCCACTAAATTTCCGCAGGCATTTCCCATCGAGTGGGCGTATTCCGAGATGTGGAACGGATATTTCCGCTTCGATGTTCCTTTTACTTCTTCCCGGACTTGGGCGATGGACGGATATTGGTTCGAGCCCATATCCACAATGTCGTTATTGCGTTCGTACTGTACGGGTCGTGAAGGGTCAAAGGCTTTGAGGGCATTGTACGCCGTAACGAAATTCACGCCCGGTCCGGCTTCGTTTCCAAGCGACCAAATGACGATACTCGGGCTGTTCACCGTAGCGTGAGCCATTTCCATAACACGGCTGACGTGCTGGTTTTCAAATTCTTTTACGTGCGAAAGCGAGGCATCACCGTAATAATATTGGTGCGATTCGATGTTGGCTTCGTCTTCCAAATAAATGCCGTATTTGTCGGAGAGGTAGAACCAATACGGAGCAGGCGGATAGTGCGAGTTGCGGACGTGGTTGATGTTGCCGCGCTTCATAATGAAAATTTCGTTTTCCATTTGCTCACGGCTGATAACGTGCCCCGTCATCGGATTGGTTTCGTGCCGGTTTACGCCTTTGAGTTTCACGGGTTTGCCGTTCACGTAGAAGTAGCGTCCTGCCAACCCGAATTCGTCTTCACTGGCGGGCGTGTCCTTGATTTCCACCTTGCGGAAGCCGGTGTACGCCGACACGGTTTCCACGACTTTTCCTTTGTTATCCTTCAGTTCGGCGACCAAAGCGTAACGGTACGGAGCTTCGCCCGACCACAAATTCGGCGTTGGAACATCAATTTTAATTTTGTCGGAAAGAACGGAATTAGGATTGATGTCCGCCACTTTGCTCACGGGTTTTAGTCCCGCTACTTCGGTTGTGGCATCGGAATAAAGCGGCATCGAATAGAGCGTATAATCAATGGTGTAGCCTTTGATTTTTTTCTTGGTCAAATTACGGATGTCGGCAGTTACGAGCAGCGAACCGTTTTTGTAATTTTTGTCGAGGTCGGGAATGATACGCAGGTCGCGGATATGCACTTTGGGTTTGGCAGTGAGCGATACGGAGCGGAAAATCCCCGGCAGGCGGAACATATCCTGTGCTTCGAGGAACGAGCCGTCGCTGTTGCGATAGACTTCCACCGCCACCGTATTGTTGCCTTTTTGCAGGTACGGCGTGATGTCAAACGAGGCTTGGTTGCGCGAATTTTTTGAAAATCCGACATAATTTCCGTTTACCCAAAGATAAAAAAACGAGTCCACGCCATCGAAATTGATAAAAATTTCACGTCCGTCCCAGTTTTCGGGAACGGTAAAATCACGGCGGTACGCCCCGACTTCGTTACGGTGTTTGTAGGTCGTCCAATGCGTGGGAGGTGTCCGCATTACGCCGCCTTTCCAGTCATCGACCTTCACTTGGTGCATAAAAATCACGGGTTGGTTCACGTAAATCGGCACGCCGTACTTGAGCGAACCGTCCTTTTGGATGCCCGCCACGTTCCAGTTCATCGGTACGGTAACATCGTCCCAAGCGGAAACGTCAAATGATTTTTGGTAGAAATCGGCAGAACGTTCGTCGGGGTTGGCTACCCAGCGGAATTTCCACGTACCGTCAAGCGATTGGTGGTAGCGGCTGTGTTCGGGGAGTACTTTTTGGGCGGATTTTTTGTCTTCAAAAGAGAAGAAATACGCGTGGGGTTGCTCTTTGTTTTGAGCGTAATCGGCAGGCGACTGCCATTCCTGTCCGGTAGGTTGCTGGTTTCCGTAGCGGTAGCCCGGCAGCGGTGCGGTTTGTGCAACACCTTGAGCCACAGCAACAAAAACAAGTAACCACGATACGGGTTTTCTCATATTACGAAAGTTTAAAAGTTGGTATAATATATAGGTGAAAAATCACTTTCGCAAATATACGGATTTTTTGTGGAATAGCATTGGCTTTTTACAAGGAAGCGAAGGAATAGGTGTTTTTTTAATTAATAATAATTTTATTTGGAATAAAGTATTTTTTTAGAAGTTAATTTTCATTTAATATGTTCAAAATTAGTTATAAAAAAACGGAAAATATATTTTTTTGAAAATACTTCATTTACCTTTGCCGCGTTTAGTCAATGGTGTTCATTGATTTTTTAGCGAATACCATAAAATCAGCATAGTAAAGATCACACTATTTATAAATACTTACTTACATGAAACAGGCAAAATCTTTTTCAGACTTCGTTGGTTTTCAAAGACATTTGGCGAAAGCAAAGTTTTTTATTTTATTGGCAATAGCTGCCGTACCGCATTTTATGTATTCGCAGGCTCCTTGTTCAGCGATTACGGTTGATGCGGTCAGTGTTAACGAGTCCGCATGTGGCAATGACGGCAAAGTTACCCTTAGCGTAGCCACAACGCTTCCTTATGACAGGGTAGAATGGGGCTTGTTTGACAGTGCCGGAAATCCTGCCGGCGGAAGTATTGCCAACGGAGGTTTTGTTGCCAATAACGAATTTGGGAATTTGAGAGCAGGCACTTATACTGCCAAAGTACGTCTTTTTCAAGGGACTACTCTTTTTGCCGAATGTGAAAAAAACACTCCTATAACGCTGACCAAAGTAGCGGAATCGGAAACGGTCAACATTTCCGCACCGATTTCGCAAACGCTTAACTGTGCACCCACAGGGCAATTGCGTATCGAAATACAGAAACCCATCCCCGGAAATTCGTATACCGTTGAACTTACCGCTCCTGCCGAATACACAGGGAGCAAGCAAATTACGCTTACCCAAGCCGACAGTTACGCTACAACCATCAGCAATGTACCTGCAGGGAAATACGTTGCTACTATCCGTCTGGCGTGTGGCGACCCTAAAGAATCCGATATTGAGATAGCCAAAACCGCAAAAGATTTCCCGACACGTTCCGAATTTAGTGGCGACCAGAACTATAATGACTTTGGCTGCGATTATATGAATGTTCGTTATGGAGTATTAACCTCCAATGAATTACGAAAGTTCTTTGATGCCAATATGTACGAGTATGCGGCACTTTCGCCAAGCGATATGCAGCGTTTGGGCATCACTGACCCCAAAGACATTCCGGCAAACCAGTGGAGGGAAATCGGGGCAGTTCCGGCTACCGTGATACGGAACCAAAAATCCATCTATTATGATTTGGCAGCTAATGGCGTAACGTATAAGGACTTACAAGGTGATGCTACCAAACGCCCGAATTATTACCTGCGTATCAAAGGCTCGGACTGTATCGGTACAATGGAGGTAGGCAATATGCGATTTATGTCGGGCGAGTACAGCTTCAGTGGCGTTTGTACCAATCCTCAAGTAACCATAAAGGCAGAAGGTATGATGGCGTGCTATCCGGCAACGTATGCCATGAAAGACAGCACCGGTAATGAAGTAGCCACAGGCTCTATCGGGACAAACGGCAGCAACGGCGGTTCGACCACATTCAGCGTCGATAAGAACGGCAATCCGTTTTCGCCAAGCGAAAGATATACCGTAACCATCACCTCAGGCGACGGGCAGGAGGTTTCGTTTACGCGTTCGTTTGATGAGTGGTACGCATCGTTGCGTTATGATGTCGGGTTTATTTGGGAAAACTATTGCTTAGGGCAAATCACCGAGCAACGGGGATCTTTCCGTGTGTACCACCGTAGAGACGGAGGCGGTCAGGTACTTCCTATGGTAGGCAGTAAAATAACGCTGGTGTCGGCACCTGCCGGATATACCGACGAGCCGGGCAAAATCAAAGTAGGAGAAACCATTACCAGCGACAATACAGGTACAGAAGGTGCTTATGTGCTTTCAACTTCCAATCAGAATACGCGTCAGGATTTTGTGTTGCCTAACGGCGAATACAGCATACGTATTGAAGACCCTTGCGGTAACGTGAAATATGTGAATTACAACAGAGTAGACGGACAGACTTTCACGGTAGCTGCCCCCGTAAACAGTAATAAAGACCTTACCCCCGAAATTGTTACCGACTGTAACAACGTGAGAGTCTATCCGTTCCGGGGCAATCCTGATGGGGATTGGATATTTATCAGCGGAAGCAAAAGACGCGTTTACGTAATTCTTGTCGGGTATCCGGCAGGTATCTCCAAAGGCGATGTAACGGTAACTCCGAGCATTGAACAATTAAACCGCTGGACGGCATATTACGCCCCCGCCAATAATTCTTCGTTTGACTCATACTTTACCCTGCCCAAAAACGTCAATTCCACAGGGACTTATACGTTTGTTTACAGCAACGAACTGAGCTATATCACAAGCTATATCAACGGTGATGCCAATGCGTGTGTCAAAACGTTTACGGTAGATATTCAAGATGAAGTACTTACGTATGATATTGATACCTATTACGGCTATCGCTGCGATGATTCGCCTACGCCCGAAGGAGCAATCCATATTGAAGCCATTAACGGCGTGAATGACAATAACACATACAAATACGAGCTGTACGATGTCCGTGAAGGAACGAAAATTGACGAAAAAACGTCCGGAAAAGGAGGCGATGTAACCTTTACCAATCTCGGTACGTTCGCAGCCGGGAACAGTACCCGTTGGGTGAAAATTACCGACAATACCTGTCCTTTTACCCCGATATGGCGTGAACTGACCGTATATTCGCTCACTGACCCTAACATTCTCAAAATCAATCCTGTGAAAAGCGTCAATTGTATCGGTGATTCGGTAGAAGTTTCGCTTGTTTCGTTAGGAGCGAACAATTACGTGTGGCATTTCCCCGACGGCACGCAAACCACCACCACCGAACCGAAATTGTCCATTCCGTCATTGCAGAGCATCTATAGCGGTACGTATACGGTTACTGCCGTGGGCGTGAGCTGTAACGGTTTGACGTTTGAAAAATCATTTGATATTTCAGTAATCCAAGAGCCTGTTGCTATTGCCAATGTCGCCGTTTGTGGCAGTATTACCGTAGGCGATTGGATATCAAACCTAAAAAACGAATTAGGAATTACGTATGATGTACTGGTGTACAGACAAGGCGAAACAACGCCTTTGGCAGATGCGTATACCTTACTTTCTTCAGAAGCGTATCAATACGTGTATGAAACAGCTTCGTGTACTACGGCAAGTGCTACGCTAACCGTAACGGATGCTACGCCAACCATTCCAACCATCGGAACTATCACACAACCGACTTGTACCACACCGACAGGAAGTGTCGTTTTGAGTGATTTACCGGCAGGCAATTGGACAATAACCTACGGAACATCAAGCGTAGCGACAGGTACTGGAAGTAGCACCACTATAAGTGATTTGGTTCACGGCACAAGTTATCAATTTACGGTAGAAAATGCCAATGGTTGTAAATCGGTAGCATCAAATGCTGTTGTCATAGGAAATTATATTTGTGCCAATGACGATACATTTACTGCCACCGCCAGCAGCACCACCGCCAGTATTTTGGATAACGATACGTTGAACAATGTCAATGTGTCCACCCCAACAGTTGTCGGAACGCTTCCGAACGGATTGACTTTAAATCCTGACGGCACAGTAACCATTGCTGACGATGTTCCGACAGGCACGTACACGTTTACCTATGAAATCTGCGAAGTCGGGGCAGTTCCTGCGAATTGCGTAACCGCCACAGTAACGATTGATGTAAACAACACGATTGTTGCCAATGACGATACATTTACTGCCACCGCCAGCAGTACGACTGCCAGCATTTTGGCTAACGATACGTTGAACAACGTCAATGTGTCCACCCCAACAGTTGTCGGAACGCTTCCTACGGGCTTGACTTTAAATCCTGACGGCACAGTAACCATTGCTGACGATGTTCCGACAGGCACGTACACGTTTACCTATGAAATCTGCGAAGTCGGGGCAGTTCCTGCGAATTGCGTAACCGCCACAGTAACGATTGATGTAAACAACACGATTGTTGCCAATGACGATACATTTACTGCCACCGCCAGCAGTACGACTGCCAGCATTTTGGCTAACGATACGTTGAACAACGTCAATGTGTCCACCCCAACAGTTGTCGGAACGCTTCCTACGGGATTGACTTTAAACCCTGACGGTACGGTAACCATTGCTGACGATGTTCCGACAGGCACGTACACGTTTACGTATGAAA
>JAUNTM010000056.1:0-8320 GCA_030538675.1 Capnocytophaga sp. | reverse complement strand
GCAGTACGACTGCCAGCATTTTGGCTAACGATACGTTGAACAACGTCAATGTGTCCACCCCAACAGTTGTCGGAACGCTTCCTACGGGCTTGACTTTAAATCCTGACGGCACAGTAACCATTGCTGACGATGTTCCGACAGGCACGTACACGTTTACCTATGAAATCTGCGAAGTCGGGGCAGTTCCTGCGAATTGCGTAACCGCCACAGTAACGATTGATGTTACGGGAACGACTTCGCCTACGACTAATACAATTATCGCTAATGATGATGTTTTCACAAATCCGTTGAGTCCAAGCGGCGGTACGGCAGGCAATGTTTTGACGAACGATACTTATAACGGAGTTGCCGTCAATCCTTCCGAAGTAACCATCACGATTACCGACCCGCAAGCTACGGGCGTATATATTGATGCCGACGGTAATCTCATCGTTCCGGCAAACGTGCGGGCAGGCAATTACACGGTAACGTACACGGTCTGCCATAACGTTACGAATGTATGCGATACGGCAACGGTAACATTCGCGGTGTCGGGTTGCGAGTTGCAGTTTTACAATGCGATTTCGGTCAATGGCGACGGCTTGAATGACGGTTTCATCATCGGTGGTATTGAATGCTATCCTGACAATAACCTGATGATATTCAACCGTTGGGGCGTAAAAGTATACGAAAAATCGGGCTACAACAATGTGGATAATCTTTTCAGGGGGATTTCGCAAGGCAGAACGACTGTTGAAGCCTCGAAAAAATTACCGCAAGGCACGTATTATTACATACTCGAATACGCCGACCAAAACGGCAACCGACACAACCGAAGCGGTTGGCTGTACGTGAAGCAGCAATAGTAACACAAAATAGTTTAAAAATTTAAAGGCTTTGCCGTCTGGAATAATTCGGACAGCGAAGCCTTTAATTTTTCAGTTGGATTACCGGAAACCATTTCAGAAGTAAATTAAAAAGGAAATAGCTGTTTTTGTTTCTGAAAAAAAATTACATTTGCAGATATGCAAAAACATTCCTTTGCTGGTGAGAGCATCTTGCTCGTACCTTCCTTGATAAAAGTCTGCAAGAAATGTATGTTTCCGGTTCACGGTTTCTTTTTATCTATTGGTACGGGCAAAATGCTCGCACCAGCATGAGACTCGAAAGTTTTCCGTTTTTTTATTACCAACAATTAGATATGTAATACTAAGTTTCATGGTCAAGATAAATGACTGTCTACATAGTCTTAGTTCAAAATAAAATACTACGTTGCGTAAAGAGGTGTTCGTAGCGGGCAGTTGCTTATCGTTTGGGTAATTTTCGAAAGGATAGAAGCTGCCTATTTATATCAGCCTCACGTTATTATATTGATACATACTTGACGTGATGTCGCGGATTACCAACGGAAAAAGTATCGATATACCGAGAAGATAATCCATATTTTGAGAATTAATATCCAAAATAGCACAACAATGTAAATAAAATTTCAAGAAAAAATTAAGCGAATGTTGTGTAGTTTCACTTTTTTTTATAAGTTTGCCCTAACTATTAATATTATTACGTTATGAAGAAAAAATTTTTAATGCTTGCGGCACTTGTGTTGAGTGCTTCGGCATACAGTCAGTTTTACGTATCGCTTAGTGGCGGATACGGGTTTGAATCGAATAAGAAAGTATTAGGGCAGGATGTCAATGCAGGTGTACGAACCGATTTGGAAGGTAGTTATGGTGCCGGGATACAAACGCAATTGCGAGCCGGATACTTTTTTACAAATACGATTGGTGCGGAGTTGGCACTTGGTTATTTGCATGGAGAAAATACGGATACACAAAAAGTAACCAACACTCCCGGAATTCCTACCATGAGTACGTATGCGCGCGGGCGGGCGTTTGGGGCATCACTTTCGGCGGTGGTTAATATCACGGAGAATATATACGTGAGAGCAGGTGGTGTTACCAAAGTGGGCGGACGTACCGAGTCATATACTCAGGTTTCGCATACATTACCTGTGGCACTTTTTAACCCAACCGTAACAGACCCAACCGTACAGGCTGAGTTAAATGCAGCGTTTCAAACCAATTTCCATGGTAAAATTCCTTTTGGTTTTATTGGTGCTGTCGGATATAAACACAAGCTAACGGATAAAATATCTATTTTTGGAGAAGTAGAATACTTGAATATTGCTGTTCCAAGAAAAAAATCTAAATTGGATAGCTTTTCAGCTACTTTTGCAGGGCAGAACATTACTCGTGACCAATTGGTAGGAGGTGTTAATAATCTATTAGCTTCGCCTATCGTGCCGGAGGCTACTAAATCGGCAGTAGGAAGGTTGTTACCTTTAGTGCAAGACGAATATGACTGGACTAATTCCAATCCGCCCGATGCACCATACTCTTCATGGGGTTTTCATGTGGGCGTAACATATCATTTCGGGAAATAATTTTTTTTCATTGATAATAAATTTAAATTCGGAAAAACCGTTTGATGTATTTCAAGCGGTTTTTTTGTGGAGAAAACCGAAAATAGTTTTTATATTCAGTAGTTATTTCGTAGCTTTGCCATTCTGAAAAAACGAAGGACTACAACGGTAGTTTGTGGTTCGGCAGAAATGATACATGGTAGTTTATAAAAAAATCTAAAATGAAATTTATACAAAACAAATATGTCAAATTGGTGCTTGCGGCACTCATCATAGGCTATGCGGTTTATCAGTTCACACAAGGGTATATCGGTAACGGTATTGCATTGGTTTTCTTGTCGCTTGTTCCGATATTTTTGTTTTTCCGTAACGAATTTATTCTTTTGGCGTTTTTCCGTTTGCGGAAGCAAGACTTTGCAGGTACAAAAAAATGGTTGGACAAAATCGCCGATCCCGAGACGGCGCTCATCAAAAAACAGCAAGGATACTATAATTACCTGCACGGCATTATGGCATCGCAGGTCAATCTTACCCAAGCTGAAAAATATTTCAGAAAAGCCCTCAAGCTTGGTCTTACTATGAGTTATGATATTGCTATGGCAAAACTAAGCCTCGCAGGAATTATGATGCAAAAACGTCGGAAACGTGAAGCTCAAGAATTGCTCTCGGAAGCCAAAAAGCTTGATAAGCAAAATATGCTCACCGACCAAATCCGTATGATGCAACAACAAATGAAAAAAATATAATTTTCAGTTTTTGTTTTTCAATTTCTTGAAAATCAAATTTTTAAAATGAAAAAAATATACCGAAATAGAAAATTTATAGCTACGCTTTTGCTTTTTAGCATTGCGGTGGTTTCGTTTCCTATTCAGGAATTTTTTCACGAACATCACGCCTTTGAAGATGAATGTACGACTGCACAATCTCACAAATGCGAACATTCACAACACATTAGCGAGCAGGATTTTCACACCAATTGCGTTTTTTTATTACAAAATTCTTCTTTTTTACAGATAGATTATACGTGGAATTTCTTTCCTTCGGATTTTGAATTATTTTTTAATCCGATAGAAAGAGAATACGTATTTTCTTTTTACTACTTTTATACACGAGGACCGCCATCAGCAATGATTGCATAAAAGTCCGACAGATTTTTTAAAAAATCTGGATCTATCTATTTTATTCAATATCAGTCATTTATATAAAATATTGATTGATAGTGGTTTATCTTATACAATCATTTGATGAAAAAAATATTAGTTGTGGCACTGCTTTTTTGCGTGTCGCTGTCGGTGTATTCGCAATCCGTTGCCGTGCAATTATCCGTAAAAGATAAGGCGTTGGGCATTCCGTTGCAGGGTGCGGTGGTTCATTATTTGAACAAACATTCCGTAACCGATGCTTCGGGAATGGCGGTTTTGCAGCATATTCCGTTAGGAAAACTCGATTATCAGATTAATTATCTTGGGTATCAAACCTACTCGGGAACGTCCGAAATCCGCTCGTCGGGAATGCTTATAGAAATACTTTTGGAAGAAAGCGTGAACGAATTGCAACAAGTGGTTGTTTGTGCCGAAGTTCCTAATGTATTGGGAATTACCGTTCCCGAAATCCATTTGCACAAAGACGAACTTCGGGCGTACAGTACGCAGGGATTGGGCGAAGCACTCAAGAGCATCAGTGGCGTAACGAGCCTCAATGCAGGAAGCAACATCGTCAAACCTGTCATTCACGGGATGCACAGCAGCCGCATCGTGATGATGAATAACGGTGTGCGTCAGGAAGATATGGAGTGGGGGAGCGAACACGCACCGAATATGGACGTGAATGCGTATGGCGAACTCAATCTTATCAAAGGGGCTTCGGCGTTGCGGTACGGTGGCGATGCGGTAGGCGGTATTATTATCGCTAAATACGCACCGCTTCCCGTAAACGACACGTTGCGAGGCGAAGCCGGATTGACGGCAGCGACCAACGGCAGGGGAGGAGGAGCTAACATTTTGATACAGAGAGGTTTTTCTTCGCCTTGGGCATTGCAAGTGCAAGGTTCGTACCGTTTGTCGGGCGATTTGAAAGCTCCCGATTATTACTTGACCAATTCGGGCGTGCGGCAAGGAGCGTTTATGATGCAAGGCGGATACAGTACTTCCGTTAGGAAAATATTGGCTTCGTACAGTTATTTTAACACCCGGTTGGCGATACTCAGTGCGGCACACATCGGGAATTTGGCAGATTTGGCGAATGCTGTCAACAGCGGGCAACCCTCTGTAAATGAAGGTTTTTCGTATGAAATCAGGAAGCCTAATCAACAAGTGCAACATCATTTGGCGAAAATCGAAGCCGAAGAAATGCTTAGTTTCGGGAAGATTTCGGCACAGTACGCGTTTCAGTTCAACCGCCGTTACGAATATGATACGCGTTTGGGCGAAAATCGTGATACGCCGTCGATGAATATCGGTTTGGCAACGCATTCGGCAGCCGTAGTTGTTGAGCCGTTCGATTTTTGGAATCACACCCTCGATGTGTCGTTCGGTATCGACGGAATGTTCCAAGACAACACGTCCAATCCCGAAACACAAGTAAAACGGCTGATTCCCGATTACGTAAAAACAACGGGCGGAGCGTTCGCTTCGGCAGAATGGAGAGCAGCAGTGCAAACCCGACTTTCAGCAGGTATCCGATTTGATTTCAACCGTACCGATGCCAAAAAATATTACTATAAAAGGTATTGGACACAGATGAAGTACGATACCGATTTTTCGGATAAAATCATCGGCGATTACGGCAACGAATGGCTCACGCATTTTGTGATTGACCATTCGGTGTGGTCGGGAACGCTTGGGATATCGCATACGTTTTCCGATGGTGGAGAGCTGTTGGCGAATTACAGCCTTGCGGGACGGGCTCCCAATCCGGCGGAGTTATTCAGCGAAGGATTGCATCATTCGGTGGTGTCGGTTGAGTTGGGCGATGTGCGTATCCGTCCCGAAAAAGCCCACAAGTTCAGTTTGAATTATCGGAAGCAATTTCCTGTTTTTGACGGACTTCGGGTCGATGTTACGGCATACCGGAATTTCATCAATGATTATATTTACCAAATCCCGACCGGAGCGGAATACACCATTCGGGGAGCCTTCCCTGTGTGGTCATTCAAGCAGATTGATGCTGTTATTCAAGGTGTTGACCTCGATGTAAATCTTGATTTCGCCGAGCGGTGGACGCTTCAATCTAAGTTGGCGTATCTGTACGGAAAGGACAAAACCAATGAATTACCGCTCATCAGTATGCCGCCGATAGAATGGAATGCCCACGTAGAATACCGTTGGAACAATGCGTTCAAGCCCTATATTCGTGGTGGATTTCAGCAGGTTTTTCAGCAAAAACGTTTCCCGAATTACGATTTTACATTGACCAATGTGATAGAAAACGGACAGTTGGTCGATAAAACGGTGCAAATAAGCCAACCGCCGAAAGGCTATTTTCTGGTGGATTTGCGTGCAGGAATGTCGTTTGATTGGGGAAGCCACCCGATGCAGGTCAATCTCACGGTACAAAATCTGTTGGATACTTCGTATCGGAATTATTTAAACCGTTTCCGCTATTTCGCTGATGAAATGGGGCGACAAATTCAATTACAAATCGTTTATCAATTTTAAAAACACATTAAATTTTAATACAATGGAAAATTTCAATAATATTTTAAAAACAACTTTTTTGGCTGCCACAGCCGTAATCATAGCTTCTTGTTCTAAAGATGACCCGAAGCACATTCACGACCACGAAGGCATTCACGAAGTGGAAATTTCGGTAGCCGAAGTAGGCGGAACAGCAACCCCGACTACCTATGATGTTCACGCAGGCGAAATGGGAGAAACTATCTCATTATCAGTAGGGAAAACCTATGAAATCACAATTGAAGCACTGAATAATGACAAACACGAAAATATTCTTAGCGAAGTGATAGCAGAAAAAGACGAACATTTTTTTGTGTATAACACAACCTTAGAAGGATATACTTTTACTCGTATTGATGAATCTGCAACAACCCGCACCGACGGCAAAAAATTAGGAATAAAAGTACGCCTGACGGTTTCCGCAGCCCAATCGGGTAAGCAGTTAGGCATCATTCTCAAGCATCAGGCAACGGCAGTAAGCGACACGGATAATGCCAATTTGGGTTCGGCAACAGGTGGTGCAACCGACCTTGACGTGAAGTTTGGCGTAACGGTAGAATAGTTTTTATAGTAGTTATATAGTTAAAAAGGCTGTACAAAACATTTTGTGCAGCCTTTTTTTTAAATTATTTCCCTCGTGATTGCTTCATTAAGTTATTGTAAAATTCCCTTTCGGCTTCTTTTAGAAAAAGTAGTTTTTTGGCAGAAATCACTTTGCGGAGTTTTTTATCCATTTCCTTATTGGCAGTTTGTATTTTTTCATTGATTTCTTCTTCTTTTTTCAAGAAATCAACAGCTTCTTTTTCAGTGATGCTTTCTTTTTTTCCAAAAATTTCCTTACGGAGATTTCCCAATTCCTTACGATGCAGATTACGGATTTCGTCGGAATATTGGTTGTACACAGGCCAAAAATCTTTTGCTTCTTCAGGAGTTAGATTTATTTTTTCGGTGATAAAAGCGATTTTCAAGGCTTTTATTTTTTCATATTTTTGTCCGTTTTGAGCAAGTAAAAGCATCGGAAACAAAATCAATAAAAGTGTTATATTTTTCATTATTTTCATTTTTGTTAATAATCATAATCGTTCAAATACGCATAATCATTCAGATATTGCTCTATTTCGCTGTCGGATATAGTATAATCTGCCGTAAAATCCACATCGGAATTTTGAACTTGTTCGGAAAGCCAATAGAAGTTGTTTCCCCACGGGCTTTCATTGATGTAATTTTCTATATCTTTGTTAGTCAATGAATTACTGTCTGTAAAATGATCTTGAAGCGAGACGTTTTTATAAACGGTGAGTGTAGCAACAAGTATGGCTGCCGATGCAGCTACATATCGCCAGACGGATAGTTTCCGGACTTTCGGTTTGTTGGCAACGGCTTCTAAAATTCGTTTTTCAGCGTTCGCAAAATAATCATCGGGAACGCTAAATTCCTGTTTATCAGATATCATAGAACGTAGCGCCAACTCATCGGAAAGCTGCTTGTACGACTTTTCGAAGTAGCCTTCCGGAACGCTCATTCCTGATTTGATATGTAATTCATCTTGCTTCATATATCTTTGACGATATTTAAGGTAAAAAGTTTAATTGGTTTCCAAGAAATTTTTAATTTTCTGTACGGCGTGATGGTACGAAGCCTTGAGCGCCCCCACCGAAGTATCGAGAATTTCGGATATTTCTTCGTATTTCATTTCCTCGAAATATTTCATGTTGAATACCAATTGTTGTTTTTCGGGCAATGTGGCAATCGCCTGTTGGAATTTGAGTTGCATCGCATCGCCTTCGTAATAAGCATCGCTTTGCAGTTGCGAGGCACGGTCGGCTTGAATATCTTCGATAGAAGTGTGTTTTTCGGCAGCTCTTTTTTTCAGAAAATCCAACGCCTGATTGGTAGCAATCCGGTACAACCAAGAAAATAAAGAACTTTCACCTCGAAAATTAGTAATGTTTTTAAATACTTTAACGAAAGTGTCTTGCAACACATCATCGGTATCATCGTGTGAAAGCACCATACGGCGGATGTGCCAATACAATCTTCGTTGGTATTGTTGTACCAAAATCTCAAAGGCTTTGGATTGCGTCTTCGGGTTTTGGAGTTGTGATATGAGTTCCTTTTCGTCCATTAGTAAATTGAATGGGTAACGGATTGCATTTATTGTGCCAAAAAATCACAGAATTGAAAAAAACGATAGTATTTTAGCTTCTCTATTAACTATTTCCTGTTTGGCTAATTCCTGTTTGGC
>JAUNTM010000055.1:5090-16742 GCA_030538675.1 Capnocytophaga sp. | reverse complement strand
GTTTGATAGTTGAATCTACCTATTACTAAAAACGTATTTTTAAAAAAATGGTATTATATTTGCCACGTTTTTCTTATATCAATTTAAAATCAATTACTATGAAGCGATACATTGCCGTTGTGGCGTTAATTATTTCAGGAATAGCTTCGGTTTCGGCTCAAGAAATCAAATGGATGACCATGGACGAAGCGGTCGCCGCACAAAAAAAATCACCCAAGAAAATATTCATGGACGTATACACCGTATGGTGTGGTCCTTGCCAAATGCTTGACCGTAACACATTCAAAAACAAGGATGTAGCCGAGTATGTGAATAAAAATTTCTATGCGGTGAAATTCAACGGTGAAGGCAATGAGGTTGTGAATTACAAAGGACAAAAATTTGAAAATCCTAACTACGACCCAGCTCGTAAAAACAGCCGTAACGGCGTACACCATTTTGCTGCAGCATTAGGCGTGCAGGCGTATCCGACTATGATGTTTTTTGACGAAGAAGCCAATCCTATCTTCCCGATAAGCGGTTATTTGAAACCTTCGCAGATAGAATTGTACCTCAAACTTGCGGCAAATGAGGATTATAAAAAATTCAAAACGAATGATGATTTCAAAAAATATCAGTCCGAATTCAAAGGAAGTTTCAAAGATAATTAACCTCTGAGACCTGTTGTCAGCATCATAAAAAAAGACCAAATCAATGTGATTTTGGTCTTTTCTGTTTTTGTATAAAAAAATCAAAAATCTTATTCCGTATACTTCTTAAATCCTTTTGTTTCGTAGAAAGCCGTATTATTGTGCATATCATTATAGATAAGCATCACGTCCAATTCGGGATGTTGCTCCAAAAAGCGTACAGCTTCCTCTTTGCCCATAATCATCAGCATTGTAGCGTATCCGTCGGCGAGCATACTGCTTTCGGCTATGACGGTAGCACTGAGCATATTGTTCTGTTTGGCTTCTCCTGTAATCGGGTTGATGGAATGCACAAAACGCTCTCCCGTGAGGCTGTCCGTCCATACTTTTCGGTAGTTGCCCGAAGTAGCAAGTCCTTTGTCGGAAAACCGCACCGTACGGATAAGTTCCCGCTCGTCAGGCGATTGTAAAGGGTCGTCAATGCCGATAGTCCAAGCTTTGTCGGTCAATGTATTGCGTCCGCCGAGATACATTTCGCCACCCACTTCAACGATAAAATTTGTAATTCCTTTCGATTTTAAGAAATCGGCAATCACATCTACAGTATAGCCTTGTGCAATGGCATTGAAATCAAAAACGATATTTTTATTTTCTTTGACAATACGTCTGTCGTCAGTGAACGTTATTTTACCAAAGCCGACCATTGTCAGCAAGCTGTCTATCTGGTTGTTTGTTAGTACATTATGTGATTTATCCTTACCAAACCCCCACGCATTGACCAGCACCCCGACGGTCGGGTCGAACAGTCCGCCACTTTCTTCCCAAATCTGCCGGGAGGCTTTTATAACTTTTTCAAAATGGGCATCAACTTGCACGTCTTCACCAGCATTTATTTTTGAAATTAATGATTCGGGGCGGTACGCCGACATCGAAAGGTCAATCACTTCTAAAATAGAATCAATCGCAGGGTGCAAATTTTGGACACCGCTATCCGAAACGAATTTTATATAATAGGTGCTACCTTGTGCGTAACCGCTGTATTCCGTTATTTTCGGTCGGTTTTCTTCACAGGAAATAAATGGTAAAACCGAAAGAGAAATAATCGTTTTAAGCCATTTTTGAATTGTATTTTTATAATAAAAATCCATTTGCAATGTTAGTTTTATTTTAGAAGGAAGAGCCAATACTGGTGTTATTCATCTGTAAAGTTGTCATCATCTCTTTCAAATGAAACATCTTCCGCTTGAATTCCTCCTGTGTATCTTATTTTCCTACTTGTATGCAAAATATTAAGTACGTACACTCGTTCTTTTTGAGTTTTTGGTCTATATTATTGTAAAATTCTAACGCTTCAAAAAGTCTTTTCTTAGCATTAGTGCGTATAATAATCTTATCAATAGCCATATTTTTCTTTAATTTCCCTTTCTATTTCTTCCAAACTCCAATTGTCTGAATTAGTATCTTCTGCAAGACTTATTTCAAGATTTTGTAAATCTTGCTGTAAGATATCTTTATGCCATTGAGGGATGTCTTGCGTCTCTTTTAAATCAGCTTTATCGTAAAGAAATTGGGTGTGTTCATCTATAGAAATAACGGCTAAAATATTATTTCTTTGAGCATCCTTGATATATTGTGCAGTATTTTTCATAACATATATTTTTTGCAAATATACTATTTTTCGTTGGCAAAATCAGCATCTCTGGCTCGTGATATTTGAGCTAATCACACAATCTCCAAAAGTCCTTTAAAATTGACTTTATACGGTTTGTTTTTATAGAGCGGAAATTCTTCGTTTTCAAGATTTGTTAGTCCCACGCCCGCAAAATAGGCTTTACCGTTGTTTTCGGCGGCTTTGGTACGGACAATTTGCATAAAAACAGGGTCGTAGCTATCAGGATTTTCCCCGTAAGGGATAGCTCGAACGATGATAAAATGCTTTTTTTTGTTTTTGTCCAAACACACAAACTGCGGATTTTTAGCAAGTTGGCTATTGACGAGCAAAAACTCCCATCCCAGCTCATCCCGAAGGGCTGCTCCTACGATATTCATCGCGAGGTTGTGCAATTCTTGTCCTGTAAGTGCTTCTTCCATAGAAAGTTGCATTTATTTTGTGAGTTGTTGCAAGGTGTATTCGATAAGGTTTTCAACCGCCTTTTTCGGGTCTTGGGTGAAGGTTCCCGATGCTCGGTTGGCGATGATGGCGTTGAGCGATACGGCTTGGTGCCCGAGTAATTTTGCCAGTCCGTAAATGGCTGATGTTTCCATTTCAAGATTGGTAATCCGATGCTCGTGATGAGCGAATGTATGCAGTTTGTCGTTGAGTTGCGGGTCTTGCACCGCCAATCGGAGGACACGCCCTTGGGGGCCGTAGAAGCCGGGGGCAGTGCCTGTAATTCCTTCAAAAACAGCGTTTGACGATAATTTTTCTTTCAGATTTTGCCCGCAGGCGACAATGTACGGCGTTCCTTTTCGCAAATCCCATTGCGTATGGGCGACAAATGCTTTTTCGAGTTCCGCATCGCAAACCCAATCGGCATCGGCATACGAGCGCAACATATTGTCCATTCCCAATCCGTGTGATGACAATACAATGCTATCCACCGGAATATCCGCATGAAGCGAACCCGAAGTTCCTACCCGTATGAAATTCAGCGAAGTAAGCATTTCTTTCGGGCGACGTTTTTCCATATCAATATTGAAAAGGGCATCGATTTCGTTGATGACGATATCGATATTGTCAGGGCCAATTCCCGTTGAAATGACCGACAAGCGTTTTCCGTCATAAATGCCTGTGTGTGTGCAGAATTCCCGCTTGCGGAAACGATATTCGACCGTGTCAAAACGGCTGCTGATGCGTTCCACACGGTCTTGGTCGCCTACCAAGATGATGGTTTCTGCCAAGTGTTCCTTGCGGATATTAAGATGGTAAATGCTTCCGTCAGGATTTAAAATGAGTTCGGAATTTTTGATGGACATATATAATATGAATAATTTCGTAGTAAAAAAAATTACAGTTTCAATAATTTATCCGAAGCCCCGTAATACAAGAAATCATATTTGAGTGTTCCGCCGAGGTAATCATTTTCGTTTCGCAACAGCGGATACATATTCGTGGTGTTGGCGACAACTTCAAGTCCTTTTCCGTTGAGTTGGACGGGTTTTAGTGAAGCGAAAAGGTCTTTGAGGCGGTATACTACGGTTTCGTATTGTGCGATGCTAAATCCGAGTTGTGGATTGTGTTGGCTAAGTTCGGTGATGAGCTCTGCTTTGTTTCCGTTGAAAGATATTGCGGTCTGGAGAATGTTGTTTTCAACGATATTAAGTCCGTTCGTTACGGAAGGGAAACGCTTGAGGTGCAGTTGTATAGCAGTAGGAAGAGCGGAGAGGTTGGTTGTCGTATTTTTGGCTTGTTTTTCGAGGGCAAGTGGCGATTCGCTGCAATAGAGTTGCCAAACGTAATCGGCGTGTTCAACATCATCGGTAGTCAGCATTACGCGGTGTCCAAGCGCCGTCTTCAATTGCTTTTCGGACATCGAAGCCAGCGGTTTCTCGCTCTTGACCCACGATACCTGAATGTTGTTGCGGTACTCCTTGAGCCAGCTCATTACGGCAATCATATTGATTTGGCTGTGAAGGTCTTGGTCAAACCATAACACGGCTTCGTCTTGCGATTTTTGGTTGCACAGATTGCGGTATTCTTTAAGAATACTGTCAATAAATGACGCTTTTCCTGTGTTGTATTCACTTTTGAAAAAATCATAACGGTTTTTCCAGAAATGTTCACTTCCGACATCGGTCGTGGTTTTTCCTTCACAAAGAATTTCATTCCAAGTGATAATTTCTGCTTTCAAAGGCATTTTAGACAAAGATTGAGTAAGGCTCTTATGTCCGCTGATATGTAGTATTTTTTGCATAATCCTATTCATTTTGGTTCATACGCAAGGGCAAACATAGCAAAAAAAACAATAGCTCATACAAAATAATTGAAAAATAAACCTCGAAACAAGAACTTTAACGATTACAGCATAGCGTCAAAAGAGCTTGATTTACAGCTATTTTCACTATTTTATACAACCGTATGTTTTCTACAAACAACACTTTATATTATACAATTTTACGATAGTAGGATGACAGAGGTATATTTCTGTACTTTCCGATGCATATCCCAAAGAATATTTTTTGTCCATATTTTAGTCTTAATAATCCATTACGTAGGTAAGGAATCCGCCATATTTTTGCACCGTTGAATTTTTAAACATAAATTAATTAGTATGAAACGAATTTTAGTAGCAGCCGTCATCACATTCGGCGGATTGTCAAACAGCTTTGCACAGGTACCTGACCCGGGATTTGTTATAGACGGAAAAACAGCCATCGTCATCACCGACCCACAAAACGATTTTCTTAGCCCGAACGGGGCAACGTGGGGCGTTGTCGGGGAAAGCGTAACCGAGAACAACACCGTTGCCAACCTCGAATCGCTTTTTAAAATCGCTCAAGAAAAAGGCATTACCGTATTTGTATCGCCACATTATTACTATCCGCACGACCATAACTGGACAATCCAAGGAGCAGGTGAAACCTTGATGCACGCCATCAAAATGTTCGACCGCAAAGGCGAACTTACCACCGAAGGATTTGAAAACTCAGGTGCTGACTGGCTCGAGCAATACAAAAAATACATCAACCAAAAGAATGTAGTTGTAAGCAGCCCCCACAAAATTTTCGGACCAGAAAGCAACGACCTCGCGTTACAATTACGCAAACACGGATACAGCAAAATTCTTTTGGCAGGAATGTCAGCCAACCTTTGTGTGGACTCACACATGAGAGAATTGGTGGAAAACGGATTTGAAGTAGCCGTAATTACCGATGCTACCGCAGGGACGATTCTCCCTGATATGGACATCGACGGATACAAAGCAGCATTGGCAAACTTCCGCCTGATTTCAAGCCACTTGTTCACCACAGAAGAAGTTGTAAAAGCTTTCAAATCAATAAAATAGCCAAAACGCATGTGGTATAAAAATATTCGCTGAAAAGCGTGTGTTTTTCAGGCGAAACAAAGAGAGGCTGTCCGACTTTTCGGACAGCCTCTTATCAAAATAATGATAAATGAAAATAATTTACTTCACCCCAACACGGTCAAGGTTCATCACTTTCGTCCATGCTTTGATGAAGTCGTTGACGAATTTGGTTTGCCCGTCAGCCTGTCCGTAGATTTCCGAGATGGCACGCAGTTCTGAATTTGACCCGAAAATCAAATCGGCACGGGTCGCCGTCCATTTTTTGCTTCCGTCTTTTCGGCTTTTGCCTTCAAATACTTCACCATGCTCATCAATTGCCGACCAAGTAGTATTAAAATCCAACAAATTCACGAAGAAATCGTTGGTCAGCGTTTGAGGTTTCTGTGTGAAAACACCGTTTTGCGAACCATCGGTATTCGTACCAAGCACACGCAATCCGCCAACGAGAACCGTCATTTCGGGAGCTGTCAGTGTTAATAACTGGGCGCGATTGACTAACAAATGTTCCGTAACACCCATTACACGACTGCCTTTATAATTGCGGAAACCGTCGGCTTTAGGTTCTAATACATGGAACGAATGCACATCGGTTTGCTCCAAAACAGCATCGCCTCGCCCTGCGGTGAAAGGAACTTCCACGTTGTGTCCCGCATCTTTGGCGGCTTTTTCTACGGCTGCCGAACCTCCCAACACGATTAAATCGGCAATCGAGACTTCTTTCCCGAAATCTTTACGGATTTTTTCCAACGTTGCGATTACTTTTTCGGTTTGCGTTGGATTATTAGCCTCCCACTGGTTTTGCGGTGCAAAGCGGATACGTGCTCCGTTGGCTCCCCCTCTTCTGTCCGAACCTCGGTACGTGGAAGCCGAAGCCCAAGCTGTTGCTACCAATTCGGAAACGGTAAGCCCCGAAGCCAGTATTTTTTCTTTCAAAATTTTGATATCGGCATCGTTGGGAACGTAAGCCGGGGCAGGAATTGGGTCTTGCCAGATGAGCTGTTCGGTAGGAACATCTTTCCCGAGATAATTGCTGATAGGTCCCATATCACGATGTGTCAATTTGAACCACGCACGGGCAAACACATCGGCGAATTTATCAGGATTTTTCAAGAAATCTTTTGAGATTTTGTTGTAAATAGGGTCGAAACGCAATGCCAAATCCGATGTCATCATCATAATTTTGGTTTTGCCCGAACCATCTACCTTTGGGGCGTGGTCATCATCTTCCAGACCTACGGCTTCCCACTGCCACGCTCCGGCAGGGCTTTTCACCAAATTCCAATCGTATTTGAAAAGCATCTCGAAGAACGTATTGTCCCATTTTGTCGGGGTCGGTGTCCACGCACCCTCGATGCCGTTACCGATGGTGTCAATACCTTTGCCCGATTTGTAGGTGTTTTTCCAGCCGAGTCCTTGCTCTTCGATTGGGGCGGCTTCGGGTTCTCTGCCTACGTGCGATGCATCGCCTGCTCCGTGGCTTTTCCCGAAGGTGTGTCCGCCTGCAATGAGGGCAACGGTTTCCTCGTCGTCCATTGCCATACGGGCGAAAGTGTCACGAATATCATGTGCCGAAGCGAGGGCGTCGGGCTGTCCGTTAGGACCTTCGGGGTTCACGTAGATAAGTCCCATTTGTACGGCAGCCAGCGGATTTTCCAAGTCGCGGTCGCCTGAGTAGCGTTTGTCGCCGAGCCATTCGGTTTCTGTCCCCCAATAGATGTCTTCTTCAGGATGCCAGATGTCCTTACGTCCGCCACCGAAGCCGAAGGTTTTCAGTCCCATCGAATCCAGGGCGCAGTTTCCGGCGAGAATCATCAAATCCGCCCATGAGATTTTGTTTCCGTATTTTTGCTTGATAGGCCAAAGGAGGAGACGGGCTTTGTCGAGGTTAACGTTGTCCGGCCAGCTGTTGAGCGGTGCAAAACGCTGGTTTCCGGTCGATGCTCCTCCGCGTCCGTCGAGCGTGCGGTATGTTCCGGCACTGTGCCACGCCATACGGATGAAAAGGGGGCCGTAGTGTCCGTAGTCGGCAGGCCACCAATCTTGCGAGGTAACCATCAGTTCGTTGATGTCTTTTTTTACGGCTTCCAAATCCAACGATTGGAAAGCTTCGGCGTAATCGAACTCTTCGCCGAGCGGATTGCATTCGGCACTGTGCTGACGCAGAATGTTTAGTTTCAATTGGTTAGGCCACCAGTCTTGGTTGGTGGTACCGCCTTGTGTTTGGGATTTCATTTCGCCCGAGTGGAATGGGCATTTGCTTTCGTTGCTCATAAAAGGTAGTTTTTTGGTGATAGTATGTGTTTGTTATTTTATTTTTACAGCAACAAAGATAATAATTTTTATTTATCGAGTATTTATTTTTTGATAAATAAATGTTATAATTTGATTATGAAAAGTTATTTCCCGAAATGCTTTAGGGATTGTTTAATTGGTTTCGCCGTGTTATTCAATGCTTTACGTTGGGTTGGGTTGGGTTGAGTCAGCCTTTCAGGCTTGGCAAGCGGTATGTTTTCTAATGGCTGTTCCATTGCCCAACGTAAAACGCTGGGCTGAAGTAAGCCAGCCTTTCAGGCTTGGCAAGTGGGATATTTTCTAATGGCTAATGGCTATTCCCTAATGCCTAATAGCTTTCTCCCGCGTGAGGGGTAGTAGCGGAAATAAAGCGAAGCGAAACGCTATTTTTTTGCCGACACTGCGGGGGCGACCGGCGGAAGCCACCGCAGGGCGTGCAAAAAAAGCGTTTTCGCGAGTGTATTGCAGCGGATGACCCGACCCCAAAAAATGAGAAAATGCGATAATTTGAAAATTTTAAAATGGCTAAGCTGAGGAAAATTGCTGGAGGACCATGCCTACACTTTTTTTGGGGGCACGCCCTAAAAAATAAATAATTGGTTTGGTGCTATATACTTATAATGTGGCGAAATGAAGTATCCAAAGAGGGGAAAATCCTACGAGCCAACCGATGGTTGTGCCTGTAAGGGATTGTTGTTGGTGATAGATGCGTGCCGAAGCGACCCATCCGCTGAGGATGAACATGCACGCCAAGGGGGTGAGAATGTCAATGTGAAACAGTTCGCCCGTAAAAATGAGGAATGATGTGAATGAGCCTGCTGCCATTGTGTAGAGGCTGACGGGAATTTTGAGGTAAATCAGCAGTACCGAAATGAAATACGCTGTCAAAAGTGCTGAAATATAGAATGAGAGTTCGGGGAATAGTTCGCGGGGTATCAGTTGGCCACTGAGGATGAGTAAGACTACCATATATCCGTAGATGATTATTGTTTTGTTCTTTGGATATATTTGAAAAGGGGAGGGCATCCAGTTGAAAATCCGTAGTCCGATGTATGCGAGTGTAGGGAAGGCTACGGATGAAAGTACGAGTGCTGTCCAGGTGTATTTGGCAAGTTCGACAGGGATGTTTTCCGGCGAGTAGATGATACAGAATATCATTCCGTACATAGGATACCATATCGGGTGGAATAGGAATTGTATGAGGTAAAATGGATACCGCATTAGAGTTCTTTACGGAGCCGTGCTACGGGAATGTCCAACTGTTCGCGGTATTTGGCGATGGTACGGCGGGCTATCGGGTAGCCTTTTTCTTTGAGGAGCTGTGCAAGTTCGTCATCGGGGAGAGGCTTGCGTTTGTCTTCTTTGGCGATGGTATCTTGGAGGATTTTCTTGATTTCGCGGGTGGATACGTCTTCGCCTTGGTCGTTTTTCATGGATTCGGAAAAGAAATCCTTGATGAGCTTTGTGCCGTAAGGTGTGGTTACGTATTTGCTGTTGGCGACCCTTGATACGGTGGATATATCCATCCCTACGACATCGGCTATGTCTTTGAGTATTAGTGGTTTGAGTTTTACTTCGTCGCCCGTGAGGAAATATTCTTCTTGGTGGTGCATGATGGCGTTCATGGTAACGTAGAGCGTTTGCTGGCGTTGTTTGATGGCATCGATGAACCACTTGGCGGCATCGAGTTTTTGTTTGATAAAGAAAACTGCCTCCTTCTGCGAGTTTGATTTTTCTTTAGTATTCTTATAGGTATCGAGCATGGTGGAATACTCGCGTGATACGTGCAGTTCGGGTGCATTGCGTCCGTTGAGGGTTAGTTCCAACTCATTGTCGTTGACACGGATAGTGAAATCGGGAATGATTTGCTCAATCTGCGTATTGCTGCTGTAGGAACTGCCGGGTTTGGGGTTGAGCCGCTCGATTTCCTGTATGGCGTCTCGCAATTCTTCTTCGTTTACGGAGAATTTCTGTTGCAGTTTTTGGTAGTGTTTTTTGGTAAATTGCTCAAAAGCCTTGTCGATAATCTCGATAGCGAGGTCGGTGGAAGGCGAACTTTTTTTACGTTGTAATTGTACGAGCAGGCATTCTTGCAGGTCGCACGCCCCCACACCGGCAGGGTCGAGCTGGAAGATAATATGTTGTTGGATTTGTTTTACTTTATCTTCATCGGTGTAGATGTTTTGAGTGAAAGCAAGGTCGTCGGTGAGGTCTAAAATACTTCGGCGAATGTATCCGCTATCGTCAATACTACCGACTAAAAACTCGGCAATAAGGTAATCTTCATCACTCAGGGTGAATGTATTGAGCTGATTGATAAGTGATTGGTGGAATGAAACTCCGCCACTGAACGGAATTTCCTTGTCATCATCGTCATCACTGTAATTGTTGGCTTGTAGGCGGTAATCGGGGATTTCGTCGTCACTGAGGTATTCATCAATATTAATGTCATCGGTGTCAATGACGTCATTATCGCCAAAATCGTCCATGGAATTGTCAAACTCATCGGCGTACTCGTCCGTTTCATTTTCCTCTTTCCCCGATTCGAGGGCGGGATTTTCTTCCATTTCCTGCTTTACCCGTTGCTCAAAAGCGAGCGTAGGCAATTGTACCAACTTCATCAACTGGATTTGTTGGGGAGAAAGTTTCTGCGAAAGTTTAAGTTGTAAATTTTGCTTTAGCATAGTTACGATGAATTATGCTGCAAAAATAAGCAATCCAATCGGAAAATGAAAATCTTATCGGGCAAGGTCTTTGAAAATACCGTCCATGTTGATTTCCAATTGCGGAAATTTCATAAACTCGATGATGCCGCCTTCTACACTAGGTGGCAAAATTTTGTATTTTCCATTTTGAAATTGCCCAGCGAAAGGATTTCGGCAATCAAATCAGGAGCACCGATCAGCCTTTCTCATTATTTTTTAGGGGTCGTACACTACGTACAAATCGGGTTGCTCCACTAAGTAAATTTTACCTTTATTTCTTTTTGTGTCCCCGGATTGTAAGCCTTAAAATTATTTCGTATTCTGATGCAATAGCGTATGCTGTTTTGGTTAAGGATAGATTTAACGAGCCTTTTTCTTTCAGTTTGAAGAAAAAAGCACTCGTACCGTAGCAACGGCAGAGTGCTTTTCCTTAAAACTTTAGCCTTTAAAATTTCTATTTCGTCAGGCTTGTTATTTCCACTGTCCAGATGGCGGTACTTCCGTTGGCGGCTTTCACTTCGTAGCGGTTGGGCTGCGACCAGTTGCCCGGAACACCGAGCTTAGGGGAACCGTCAAGCGGCGATATGATGGCTGCCGTTGAGATATCAAGAATGACCACTAAGTTGTTCAAACTCACGTTGTCCCTTTCGGCTTGAGGGAACGTTTGGGTCGCTGCCGGAACCGTAACGGTGATAGCCACCGTTTTATTGACTGCATCAATCGTTTGGGCTTTGTTCAATGTAACGAATGCTACTATATTCTCATTGTTTACGGGTGTGGTATTACTGCTGTTGAAGCGGTATTCCACCCTTGAAACTCCCGTAATGTCATTGCCTTCAAATTCCGGCAAATCTTCCAAACCGCTCTTCAAGCACGATGTCATCGCCAATGATACGGTTGTTATTAAGATGTATATGTATGTTCTCATTTTTGTTATTGTTTTTTGTTAAGGGATTAGGCATTAGCCAATAGCCATTTTTTTAAGGAGTTAGGAGTTAG
>JAUNTM010000055.1:0-5080 GCA_030538675.1 Capnocytophaga sp. | reverse complement strand
CAATAGCCATTAGTGTTTTCTAATCCCTATTTGGCTATTGGCTCTCGCCTCTATCATCTACCATCCCGGATTTTGTGCATCATTGATACCGCTTGCCGAGCGTGTGTCAAGCTGTCCTTGCGGAATCGGCATGAGGTAGCGTTTGGGCGTGAATACCCGCACTCTGTTTCCTTGATTTCGGGTTACTTGGGCTACGAAGAACTTGCTTCTGTCGGTTGTTATTTGGATTTTGTGTACCGATTTGTTCAAATCCTGCACTACATCGCCTGCGGGCAAACCGTAATTGGCAAAACCTCCGTATTTACCCCAACGCAGGTAGCTCCAGTAGATGTCGTTCTCATACGCCATTTCCACACGGCGTTCGCGGATATAGTCTTTCCAAGCATCTTCAAGGGTAGCGGCGGTAGATGCCGGAAGCCCTCCGTGCGTAACCCGTGTCATATTAAGTGCTGCAACGGCTTCACCCACATTTCCTTTCAAGAGTTGGGCTTCTGCCAAGTTGAGATACACTTCGCCCAAGCGGGCTAATACGAAGTGATAGTCAATGCGGTTGCTCACATATACGCGCGGGTCGGCTTCCACCACGCCTTTACGCCAATAATAGCCCGTGGCGGTGGTGTACCAAGAATCCGACTGCCCTCCGGTAAGGCTTCGTATGCCAGCCCAGAGATTGCCCCGTATGTTGGTAGTTACATCTTCTTTGAGCCATGTGCTTTGGTCATGAACGATGGTTTGCGAGAAGCGTCTGTCTCTGTTTTGGTACATGATGTCGCTGATATTCTGTGCGGCATTGACCACTCCGTAGCGGACGATTATCGAACCGTGGTCATTGCTTCCCATATCGGCATCTTCCGGTACATCGTGTCCCACATCAGCGGCTTTGGCAAAATCACCTTTGGCAAGGCTGGCTGCCGGTTGCTCACTGACGGCATTGAGGTATTGCGATGTTTCGTACCATGCTTTGGCTGTACCGTCGGCATCATCGACGACCAAATATTGGTCTACAAGGTCTTGCGTTGGGAAATATTGTGCCCAGCCCTCAAACGAGCGTCCGTTGGCATCTTTAAAGAAGGGACCTCCTCCGGCAAGAGGATTTCCATCGGCATCCACACCACCGTTAGCCAGCGTAATTTCTCTGTTATTGATGTTGGGAACTATACGAATCATCTCGTTAAAATTTCCTACGGTAGTGTTGATGCTTTTGCGGTAATATCCCAAAATGATTTCTCCGTTGAACGGGTCTTCGTTATTGAACATATTGCCGTAATTGCTGCTCAGCGTATACCGCCCCGAACTGATGATTGCATTTGCCGAAGCGATTGCCATATCAATATAGCTTGCATCGCCTGTGTACGCATAGGCTTGCAGTGCCACTCTTGAGCGGAAGGCGTGTGCGGCATAGCGGTTGGCTCTTCCCGAAAGAGATGTTTCAGGCATCTCTAAGGCTTTGGTCAGGTCGTCGGTGATGAGTTTGTAGCTTTCTACCGGCGAGGCTGTCAGCGGTGTGTGGAATGCTTGGGTGTCGTTTTCGTTCAAATATTCCGTAATGGGGACGAAACGCCCTTGCCACAATGCCAAACGGAAGAAACTCACGGCACGAAGGAAATGCCCTTCGGCTACCAATTCCTTGACTTGCTGCGGATTAAGCACCGACGATTCTTGGGCTTTTTTGATTATCAAATTCGCATTACGCAAATCACCGAACTTCCCAAAACCCGAATTGTGGTATCTGTCCATCGTTTCGTAAGGAAATTGGTCAAGGCTTGATAAGTCGCTGTGTATTCCGTTGGGCGTGTAGCTTTCCATATTGGCATTTTGCCCTATGAAACTCGTTACCGAACCGTTGTACGCATTGATAACGAAAGCATCGGCACTTTCTTTGCTGCCCCACACCACTTCATCGTCATAACTTTCAAAGGGCTTGGTGTCGAGCGTATTGCACGAAGTTGCGAGAACTCCTGCAAGCAGTCCTACAATATAGTTTGTTATTTTCATGTTATATCTCATTTTTAGAATCCGATATTAATACCTACTGAATATACTTTCTCCGCAGGGTAGGCGAAGAAGTTCGAGTTTCCGTTCTCGGGGTCTAATCCGTATTTGGTAGCTTCCGAGATAGTGAGTACGTTCTGTCCGCTCACGTGCAGCCGCAGGGTACGCAGCCAGTCATAATTATCTTTGAGCAATACTCTTTTGAAATCATACGAAAGATTAAAGTCTTTCAGACGGATATACGCTCCGTTGATAAGCCAGAAATCCGAACCGACAACGTTGTTTTGTCCGTTCACGCTCTGTGCGTTAATCAAGCGGGGGAATTTCGCATCGGTATTGTCAGGACGCCAGTAATCCAATTGGAAATCATACAGCGGATATGCTCCCATAGCACTTGTTCCCATTACGGTATTGCCCATGTACATGTCAAAACGGGTTGCTCCCTGCCACAGCATATTGAAGGCTAATCCTTTGTATTCGAAGCCGAGATTGATACCGTAGTTGGCTCTCGGGAATCCGTTTTTGCCTATTCGGGTTTGGTCTTGTCCGTCGATTTTTCCGTCGCCGTTGAAGTCTTCGTATCGTAAATCACCTGCCGTCAAAGCGGTTGACGTAAGCCGTTTGGGACTGTTCAAAATATCATCGGAGCTGTTGTAAAAGCGTGTGTTACCGTAACCGATGCCGTAGTAGCCTGTCTGTTGGCTTGTGCGTCTGTACGGATTCATGATAGCTTCGAGCGACTCATCGTAGTGTTTCGTCCAAAGGGCATCAAAAGTCGTCATATTGACCGAAGCGTTGTACTTGAAGTCACCGATGACATCCTTCCAACCGAGTTGCATTTCAAATCCGGCACGGCGGTATTCGCTGTCGGTTTTAACCTTCGGCAATGCTTTTCCGAGCGGTGCGGTATAGCCTACATCAAGCGGGTTGGGCGGTGCGAGGTAGCCCGTAGTAGCGGTATAGAAATACTCGAACGAGCCGAAAAGGCGGTTCTTGAGCGATTCGAAATCAAAACCGATATTGAACTGCTTGGAAGTGTACCACGTAAGTGCCAATGACGGTATCGCTCCTTCGGAAAATCCTTGTGTAATTCGGTCGCCTACGATATACGCATTGGACGTAAGCCCGTACGAAAGCAGGTATTCAAACTGCCCGATGCCGCTATCCTGCCCTACTTCGCCATACGATGTTTTGAACTTCAGCAAGTCCAAAATATGTTTTTCTTTGAGTGGTCTCATGAATGCCTCATCGCTGATAATCCAACCGAGTGAGCCGGCATAGAACGTTCCCCAACGCTTGTCTTTCGGGAACTTATCCGAAGCATCGTGGCGGATACTTCCTTCTACAAAATAACGGTTCAGGTAGTTGTATTTCACCTGCCCGACAAAACCTGCCCGACCGCCTTCGCGTTCCCAGCCGCCGTTGGTCATGCCTTCTTCAGGACCGGGATTAATTTGGTCAATCGGGAAATTGTAATCCACACGGTTTAGGTTTTGGTGGTCGGTAAACCAATAGTTTATTTCATATCCTGCCAAAAATCCCAACGAATGCTCCCCTATTTTGGTATCGTATCCTAAGAAATTCTGAATGGTGTATTCGTAGCCTTTGGTAACGCCTTTGTAAAGTCGTGGTTTGGCAACGGCAATCGGCACGGTCGAGTCCCATTCGTATTGTATTGGGTCTTTACGGAAATTTTTATTGTCCGAAAGATTGCTTCTGTAATTGAAACGCGGACGGTAAGTCAATCCTTTCACCCACGGCACGCTCCATTCCAAACCGAGCATCCCGTTGATATTCATGGCATTGTACTTCTGGTACCCGGCATCGCTGAGGGTTTCCACGTAAGGGTTGTCAATGGTCGTGCCGAGCGGAAGCCCGAAGTTGTTCACTGCCGGCTCCAGCGGTAATTTCTGGAATACGTGGCTGAATACGCTACCGTAACCGCTGGAAGTTGATGTAAATGGGTGGTTTGTTTTTTTCAGATAACCGTCAATTTGGGCTTCGCCTTTGAGCCCGATGTTTTGTATCCAAAAATTGTCATTCAAGCGGAAATTCGTCAACTGCATGTCGTGCGTGCCGTTACGGTAAAGCGACCCTGTATCCATGTGTCCGAGCGAGAGCAAAAACCGGTTTTTTTCGTCGCCTCCCGAAAGGCGGATATTGTGCTTCTGTTGTTCGGCGTACTTTTTCAGTACGAGCTTTGCCCAATCGGTATTGGCGAAGTTCGCCGGATTGGACTGGTCAAGGATGGTCTGCAATTGTACGTCGGAAAATCTGGGTGCTGCACCGCTATTAGCATTGGCGAGGTTTGCGGTGGTGGCGTACTGGTACGAATCCAGTTTGGTGGGCAGATACGTAGGTGCCGACCAATAGTAACGCTGGTCATACTCCAATGTGAAAACGCCTTCTTTGCCACGACGCGTAACCACTTGGATAATACCGTCGGCAGCCCTTGCCCCGTACACGGCTGTTGCGGAAGCGTCTTTTAAAATGGACATCGACTCGATGTCTTCAGGAAGAATGTTGGCAAAATCATCATAACTGCGGATAACGCCGTCAATAACGACTAAAGGCGTACCACCGCCGCGAATGGTAATGGTAGAGCGGTTGTCAAGCCCCGTAGCACCTTTGGCGATGATACCGGGCGAACGCCCTGCGAGGCTCTGGGTAATGTTCGTGGAAGGAGCTGCGACCAACTCTTCGGAACTTACCGTAGAAACGGAAGAAACTAAGGAACGTTTGGTAGAAGTACCGTAACCAACTACGATGATTTCGTCAAGCTGCTGGGTATCTTCTTTCAGTAATACATTGACAGTCAGTTGATTACCCCCCCCACCGATATTTCTTGCGAAACAAAACCGATGGAGCTGAATACCAACACCTCACCGCTTCGGGTTTCAATTTGGTATTTTCCGTCAAAATCCGTCGCTACACCACGATTCGTACCTTTTACGAGTACGCTCGCTCCCGGAATCGGACTTTTGTTTTCATCCGTTACCACACCGGAAACGGATACTTGTGCCATCAGCGGAAATACCCCGAAGAACACAAGCAGATAAAAAATCTTCATTTTCATAATGACTTTTTT
>JAUNTM010000054.1 GCA_030538675.1 Capnocytophaga sp. | reverse complement strand
AAGCCCTGCCAAACCTCAATAACGACATCGCAAAGTTGTTAAAGGAAACGTTTGACGTAGGGGAAAAAGTAAATGTAACGTTTACGGTGAATCTGAATTTAATAGGTACTAATATAGATGGAGAGACATTGCCAACAGCAATTAGGAATTACAATGGAGAATTTTTGGGTATAGATGTAGACATAAGATTAAACCCCGATATTCTCAACAATTCTTCTCAAGAATATATTTTGGTAACTATGTATCATGAAGTAGTTCACGCCTTTTTAGCTTATGAAAAAGGCAGATTGGGAGAAGTAGAATTTAATAATCAATATCCTAATCTTAAAGAAGTAGAGATTTTATACGGAAATAGAGAGAAAATTAAAAAATATCAATTAATTCAAATCGAAGGGCATAATCTTTTTGCCCCTTATATAGGAAACCTATCATCTTCTTTATTATCATTCAATAGTAGACTGTCTTTAAGAGATGCCAGAGCATTAGCTATAATGGGTATTGTTGAAGCAAAAAGTATGTCGCAAAGTGAAGTTATGATAAATGATAATCACAGGAAAGGAATCAGTGGAACTAAATGCAGATGACAATGAAGTGGATTTTTTTATTTTTAGGTTTTTACGGTTTTTCACAAGACGACCATAGAATATACATCCTTCTTGACAGTTTGGCGAATGATTATGACATCAAAAAATACACGCTAAATACTCAAGAATTATACGGAATTGATCGAGATATTGAAATGTACAACGTTTTTTGGAAAGACGGGATGCTTTTACTCATTTCGGTTTTGCCCGATTTGGAGTCCGGGAAAGACTGGGAAAAAATAGATATCAAGCTGTACGAAAGCAAGCTGCAAACTGCCCAGAAAATTATGCTCAGAGGTATGGATGCCCTCTACAAAGGAGTAGCATACGAGGGGTACAGAGAAGCTAAAGAAATGAATACGTACAAACTTATCAAACGAAAGGGAAACAGTTATTATGAATGCAGCTACTGCCTTTTTGAATGGTTTCACATTGTAGATTATCCGCCTTTTTATAAAATAGGAATGCCAACCAATAGTATTATCAACTTAGGACAAGAGATGGTTTCTATGGAAAAATTTGAAACCGTAGGAGAAAAGCTGCCAGTACCTCTTGGCATACCCGAATTTACCCCTGACTATTTGAACAACATCTATCTATCACGTAAAGAATTAGTTAACGGTGATATGCTATATCGCTTCTGGACATATTCTGACTGGCGAGTGATTGGTTTTTATAACGTCCAGCGAGGTATCGACCGTTTTGCATATATTCCCGGCAAGGGCATTGTAGGCGGTTCGTATGATTTTTATTTTTGGTTTAAAAATCCTCGAAGAACGAGAAAATACAAATACGAAGTCAACTTATCCCCCGAACAATGGAAACAAAACATATATGACGAAAAAATCATGTGGGCTAAAGAACTTTTTCCTGAAAAACAGTGAAAATTATAACAAAAACAGGCATCATCCGTCCGTCAGAAATGTATGATTGGGAAAAACAACTCAATCAAAATGAACGAAACAATACGAACGCAAAAGGCACAAAATGTAAATAGCGGTATTATGAAATATAAAATATTTATTTTTGGATTTTTATTTACGCTTTTTTTGAAGGCACAAACGGAAGAGCAAAAATATATCCTTCTTGAGAGTCTCCACCAAAACCATGATGTCAAAAAATACACACTCAACGCAAAAAAGCTATATGGAGTAGATGTAGAAATAGACGTATATAATATCATGAAAGAGAATAGGCTTTTGCTAATATCGGTTTTACCTGATTTGGAAAAAGGAAAAACATGGGAGGAGATAAAAATAGAGACTATTGAGGAATCTATAATTTCAACCGATAGGATAACTCACCGAATTATTAACTTTCTTTATACAGACATAACTGCAAAAAAGTATATACCCTTAAAAGAATTCAATGCTTATGTAGTTTTAAAGAAAAAAGGAAATAAATATTACAAAAGCAAACTAAGTTTATTCGAATGGTTTCTCATTGTGGATTATCCTTCCGGCATTGATTTTTCAGGAAGAGAATTTGTCATTAATTTAGGGACACTTCCTTCGTCAATGCAAGAAGTGGAGGAAAAAACAAAATATAAATTGTACCCTACCATAGATTTTCTTCCCGACTATCTGCGGACAATTTACTTATCTGAAAAAGAAAATGATGTGTACCGCTTTTGGACTTTCAATTGCTGGAATGTTTCCGATGGCTATAACGTCCAGCGAGGTATCGACCGTTTTGCATATATTCCCGGCAAGGGCATTGTAGGCGGTTCGTATGATTTTTATTTTTGGTTTAAAAATCCTCGAAGAACGAGAAAATACAAATACGAAGTCAACTTATCCCCCGAACAATGGAGACAGAACATGTATGACGAAAAAATCATGTGGTCTAAAGAACTTTTTCCTGAAAAACAATGAAAATTATGACGAAAACAAGCATCATCCGTCCGTCAGAAATGCATAATATTGAATTTTTAACTAAAACAATTCCAGAACCATTTATCAAGTTCGGTTATCATCAAAAGAAGCGGGAAGTATGCCCGGAATAAGTTTGATGAAAATAGGCAAAAGAAGGCTCCCGCCGGGTAAAATAAAAATCGCTAACGAAGGGATTACTTTACACAAATCAACCAACTGTTTGCGTACTTTTTGCTTTTCATCGGCAGAAAGTTCTTCGGTGGCAGATTTGGTCAATAGTACTACCAATTCTTTGTTTTGAATAAGTTCGTCAACAATTCTTTTTTTATTTCGAATGACAAGACGGTAGACAAACTGCGTGGTATTTTCGTAAAAATTCTGAACGTAATTACTTGATTTTGAGATGTAAATCTTCTTTTGGTGTGTTTGGAAAAAATCAATCAGAAAGGCGATAGCCTGGGTCGCTGTATTTTCGGGCAATCCGAATTGGGATGTTATTTTTTGGATATAATCTTTTTCGGCAGGTTCTATTTTTTGATTATTCCAAGCCGCCAAAGCACTCATATCAACAAAATATCGTAGTGTACAACGGTTGAATTTATGGCGCAAAAGAGCTGTATCGGGTATTTTTAGGCTTCCGTCATCTTTCCAGCGGGAGGCAGAAGCGGTAAAAAGAGCTATCAAATTTCGGTCGTAAGCAGATTTTTCTGTTTTCATCTGCAGCGTTTGCGATACGATATGCAACAGTGATTTCTCTATTTTTGAAGCAGTTTTCAGAAGATTTTTATTGTTTTTTTTGAGAAATTTCACAAAAAGTAAAATATCGACATACAGCAACGCATTAATCAGTAGATTTGAGAAATTTTTGGTAAGGATATTGGTATCGAGATGTACCCTGCGGGCAATATTTTTTTCGAGTTGCAGGGCTATTTTTTTTTCATTTTCAGAAAACGTATCCTTTACGGATTGTATTTCCAAAGCGGTATAAAACTGATTGGCCGTTTGCAAAAAATCCGAAAAAGAAGTTTTCCCCTTTTCTATCAAAAATGTTTGATGTAGCGCGAAAAGCAAGTTTGTTTTAGCCATTTCATCGGGCGAAAATGTATGCGAAGCCACGATTTGTGTGGGGAAACTGACATTCACGCCATAGATAAATCCTAAGGTGCGAAGGTAGTTGTAGAGTTCGCCATGCGAATTAAAATAGTGCTGGTTGGCGAGTGTAATTCCATATTTTGACACCCAGCCTTGTGATGACGGATTCATATTTTCAGGAATTATATGTTGTCGTAATCCACTGTGATAGTGTCGGTTGTAGCGTATGCCTGGCAGGTCAGAATCAGTCCGTCGGCTATTTCTTTGTCCGTAAGGGTTTGATTTTTAATCATTTCGGCTTTTCCGTCCGAGATGTGAGCCATGCAACTGCTGCATACGCCGCCTTGGCATGAATACGGCGCATCGCCACCGTGGGCAACAATGGCTTCGAGTAATGACACTTTTTTGTCAGTAACAAACGTGATCGTATGCCCGTCTATATGTGTCGTGATGCTGACTTGTCCTTCGAGCTCGAGTGGCTTTTTTTCTTCTTTGGCAACGAAAAGTTCGGTGAATATTTTGTCTTTTTCGATGCCTTTTTCTTCGAGTATGATTTGAGTAGTATCGACCATTTCTTGAGGTCCACAGATGTAATACCGCCCAAGGTTGAGGTGCTTGTATTGGTTAAGCGTATAGTTGATAATCGGTTTGCCGATACGCCCAAAGTGGTGGTCGTTCCAGACCTTACGGCTGAATGCGTAATGCACGTGCAACCGGTTGGGATATAGGTTTTTAAGTGTTTCTATTTCGTTGAAAAAGAGCGTTTCCTCGGCTGATTTGTTACCGTAAAGCAATACGATATTGATTCCGGTTTTGCTCAGAGCCGTTTTCAAAATACTCATCATAGGAGTGATACCGCTTCCTGCGGCGACTAACAGCAAATCTTTATTGCCAAAAATATCATGAAAAAATATAAAACTTCCCAAAGGCGGAAGCACTTCCAATACATCGCCTTCTTTGAGCTGTGTGGTTGCATAGGTAGAAAATATCCCTCCTTCGATACGTTTGACCGCTACGCTGAGCATCGTATCATCTCCGGTAGAACAGATGGAATAAGCACGTCTTACTTTTTGATTGTCAATAGTTTGCTGTAAAGTGATATATTGTCCGGCTTCAAAGTGATATACGTTGCGTAAGATTTCGGGAATCTCAAAACTGATTTTGACAGCCGATGCTGTGAGTGGTTCTATTTTCCGTACCGTAAGTGGGTGAAATTTGTTCATTGCAAATAATGTAGGGGCGTATGAGTTATATATCTTCGGGAGCGGGCAATTTGTAGGAAGTTTCTCGTTTTACTTCGGCAAGAATGATATTGCTGTGATAATGCCCGATGTTGGGCAGGTTGGATATGGCTTCGAGTACAAAATTGTTATAGGCTTTTATATCGGTTGCTATGACGCGAAGCATATAATCATAACTTCCTGATACTGATATTATTTCGGTAATTTCAGGGATTCGCTTGGCTTCTTTTTCAAAATTGAGAAGTGCCTCTCTTGATTGTTCTTTTAAGGTAACATTACAATATGCGGCTATTTGCAATCCTACTTTTTCGCGATCTATCAGTGCGACATATTTCTGTATCACGCCGGTTTCTTCAAGAGATTTGATGCGCTCGTATGTCGGTGTGAATGACAATCCTATTTTTGCCGCAATATCTTTTACAGAAAGTGTAGAATCTTCTTGCAGCAAGGCTATGATGTGTCTGTTTTTTTCGTCTAAATTTATTTTCATTGGTTTATGGAAATTTTATTCTTATGTTAAAATATTGGTAATCAACATTATTTTTGTTTTAGTAATCTATTGATGCAACTTCATTGCGTGCCAAATATACAATATTATATTCGTTAAAAAAAATAGATTTTCATTTAGCTTTGGCAGTATTGGGAAATAACCGGCGTATTATTTTTAGTCAACAGCGTATTATTTTCTCTGCAAAAGTAACAGCCCCATAAAAGTCAATAGCCCATTGATGGCTATACTTACAAAACCAAAGTCAAAACCGAAACCGTTGCGCATATACCAACTCAGTGCGTAGGTAATAAGTGGAGCGGCTATGCACACAAGCCACACCCATTTGTCATGCACATTCAGTTTGGTGAACATTCCGAATATGTACAACCCGAGCAGAGGTCCATACGTGTAGCCTGCCACATTGAATATCAGAGAGATAACATCGCCTTGGCTGCGTGAAAAAAGCATGATAATCGCAAATAAAACAAATGAAAATCCGACGAGAGCCATTTTTTTGATGCGTTTTTTATCCTTCGGTGATTTGCTGGAAATATCTAAAAAATCATAGGTAAAAGACGTTGTCAATGCCGTAAGAGCCGAATCGACACTCGAAAATGAAGCCGCAATAATCCCCAACAAAAAGCTGATGCCTGCGACAACTCCCAAGTAATTGAGAGCCACATCGGGGAATAAGTTGTCCGTATGAAGTAGCATGCCCGAGTCATTTACGGAAAGATGTATCCCTATATGTCCGGCGTAAATGTAGAGCAATATCCCAAGGCACAAAAACAGTATTTGCGTAATCGCCAGCACGAAGCTATAGGTGAGCGTATTCTTCTGGGCATCCCATACATTCTTGCACGTGAGGGTTTTCTGCATCATGTTTTGGTCTAATCCTATCATCGCTACCGAAACGAAAAAACCTGCGATGAATTGTTTGAAAAAATAATTTCCCGACTTGACATCCCAATTGAAAAAATCAAAATACCGATGACGTGAAATCTGAGTAATCGTCTCGGAAAAGGAAAAATCCAAGGCTTTTGATATTCCTAAGGAAATAATGATCACACTGAGAATAAGAAAGAAAGTCTGTATGCTATCTGTCCAAACGATGGTTTTGATACCTGATTTGAACGTGTAGAGCCACACAAAAACGATGATGATGATGACCGTCAGGTAAAAAGGAATTCCGATGCGGTCAAAAAAAGCAAATTGAAGTATTTTGGTAGCCAGCATCAGCCGTAACGCCGCCCCGAATGATTGTGATACCAAAAAAATACTCGCCCCCGACTTGTACGATATGTTGCCAAAACGTTCTTTCAAATACCCGTATATCGATACCAATTGCAACCGATAATACAAAGGCGTGAGTACAAAAGCAATGAACAAATACCCCGCTACATTACCCAATACAAACTGTGCAAAATACAGATGGTTGTTGCCCACCGAGCCCGGCAACGATACAAACGTAACCCCCGATAATGCACTGCCGACCATACCGAAAGCGACCAAAAACCAAGGGGACTTGCGGTCGCCCGTAAAATAGGTGTCATCGCCACTTTTTCGAGAAGTAAGGTACGATATCAGCATCAGCAATCCGAAATATAAAGAAATTGCAAGTAGCACCAACTGTATGCTCATAATAGATTCATTATTACTATATTACTATTGAGGAAAATAAAAAATGCCGCCGCATGAATCTGCCTTCGCTCCCGTTACGGAATGCAGTGTATTGACTTGCTTCCGCTCTCGTAACACTCCCAAAAAACCGAAAATCAAAGCCTCTTTATAATCTATAATTTGTGAGTCGGGAATGATAATTTCCGCCCTGTCTTGCAAATAGTTGCGGATACTGTCAATCAAAAATGTATTGAACGCTCCACCCCCGCTTACCAATACTTTGGGCATAAACCGCCCCACACTATGCAGCTTGAGCGCCAAAGCCACTGTATACGCAATGTGGTGTACCGCAGTACAAAGCAGATTGGGAACTGTATCGGCGGAGGCTTCTGCCAGAGGAATAATTTCTTTGGCAAACCATTCGTACCCTGTTGATTTTGGGTATGCCGATTTATAATATGGCAACGCATTGAGTTTTTGCAGTAATTCGTCATTGCACGTGCCACTTCGTGCTATATCGCCGTTGGGGTCAAAAGGCTGTTGTATCTTCCTGCAAAGATAATTGAGCAGCATATTGGCAATCCCTATATCATACGCTATTCGTTGCGAGCCGTCTTCAAACGAAATGTTGGAAATACCACCGATATTTAGGCAAAAATCATACTCGCCGAAGAGCAAACGGTCGCCCATCGGTACTAAAGGGGCGCCTTGCCCACCGAGTGCCAAATCGCTCGAGCGAAAATCGCACACCACAGGCAATCCGCACCGATTGCTCAGATGCTGCCCGCAACCCGCTTGGAAAGTAATTCCCAAATCGGGACGATGGTGTACCGTATGCCCGTGGCTCGCTACAAAATCAATCTTTAGTTGCTCTTGTACAACAAATTGGCGTACTTGCCCGCCGAGCCAATCGCCATACCGGTGGTGTAATCCCAACAGTTCGACAGCCGGTAATGTTACGGCATAGGCCAATTCTTTACGGCGGGTATCGGTATACGCTATTTGCCGTGTTTTGACAATCTCAAACTCCCAGCATTGTTGTACAAAACGATACTGGCAATACGCCATATCCAATCCGTCAAGCGAAGTCCCCGACATAAGCCCCAATACGTTGTACGTGTGCATAATGTTATACTATTTGTCCGGCGGATAGTACATCCGCCGCAATCGAAAAACAAATATACTGATAAAATCAAATAATACGGCACAAAACAGCATTTTTAAGATATAAAAACAGATTTAGGCAGGCTGTTACGCTGTTTTATGCTGTTTTTGTCAGATACAAATGCCATGATAATGAATTGTATTCAGTATATTTGCATCATTCAACAGCCGATTAAAATAAATACGTATGCTCAGAGAAGAAAGGCTTCAATACATCCTCAACGAAGTGGAGCTTCACAATAAAGTATTGCTTTCGGATTTGTCAGAAAGCTTGGAAGTATCGATTGACACCGTCCGGAGAGATGTCAAAGAGCTCCATAAAACCAAAAAACTCAAAAAAGTACACGGCGGAGCTATCTCATTAGGTTTTGGTGGTTCGGCACGTACCAACACCTATATATATGCTATTGAGAAAAAAAATACCATAGCGTGCAAAGCCATCGGGATGCTCAAAAACGGCGATGCAATCCTCATTCACGGTGGTACAACCTGTGCAGAATTGGCAAGGATGCTTCCTGCCAAACTGAATCTGACGTGCTTTACGCTCAGCCTCCCCGTCGCAACAGAATTGGCGAAAAAAAACAATGTGAAAGTGATTTTTATCGGAGGCATTCTTTCACACGATTCGCAAGTAACTTTTGGCGGTAAAGCCGTGCATGAACTCTCACAAATCAAAGTCGATTACAGCTTTATCGGTAGCGGTTATATCAATATCCCGAATGGATTGTCAGGTTCGGATTGGGAAAGCGAGCAAGTAAAAAAGGCAATAATCCACGCTTCAAAAAAAGTAATATTACTTACCATCTCTGAAAAATTGAATACCCATCAACGCTACAAAACTTGCGATTTGGGCACCATACACACCATGATTACCGAATTAAACCCTTCGGAAGAAAAATTAAACGAATACAGACAACATCTCAATATATTGTAAATCAATATGAAAACATACCGAAAAATCACAGAAGAAGCATCTTGTTATGACCATCTCGAGCAAATGGATGTAGCCTCGCTATTGGTCAATATGAACAATGAAGACCAAAAAGTAGCACAACAAGTAGCGTTGGCAATCCCCGAAATAGAAAAATTGGTAACGGCACTTATCCCCCGGTTTGAGCGGGGCGGGCGGCTTTTCTACATAGGCGCGGGTACAAGCGGACGCTTAGGCGTACTTGATGCTTCCGAAATTCCGCCTACCTACGGAATTCCGCATGACCGCATCATAGGCATCATTGCAGGAGGCGATACCGCGATACGCAAAGCCGTAGAATTCGCCGAAGACGATAGAAACCAGGCATGGGAAGACATTGCTCCTTTCAGCCCCACACCTGATGATTGCGTAGTGGGTATCGCTTCTTCGGGGACAACGCCATACGTTATCGGTGGGGTGATGCAGGCTCGCAAACACGGATTGTTGACCGCATGCATCACCAACAATCCCGGCGCCCCACTCTCACAGGAGGTAGATATTCCTATCGAAATAAATGTGGGACCTGAGTTTGTTACCGGAAGTACGCGAATGAAAAGTGGCACTTCGCAGAAGTTGGCGCTCAATATGATTTCGACAGCTTTGATGATAAAAATAGGGCGCGTCAAAGGCAATAAAATGATTAATATGCAATTGAATAACAACAAACTCGTGGACAGAGGCATCCGCTTTTTGATGGATGAACTCGCTATTGACCACGGTACAGCCGAACGATTATTGAAAGAAAACGGCTCGGTCAAAAAAGCGATTGACAAAGGAAAAGCGATGTAAAGAATACAAAAAAAAGCATATTGTCCTCATTCACAATATGCTTTTTTATTTTTTTTGAAAATAATGTTTACGAGAAGAGCTTTTCAAAGAATGTTTTTCGTTCTACTTTTTTCTCTTCTTTTTCTACGTGGAATATAGTGTCTGACACCTCTACGTTTAGCATATCCAGCGAAGTAGGCGTTTGTGCTACTTCTTCATGCTTTGCATATTGCTCTTTCTGTACGGCATCATCGCCCAAGATATCCACCATGAAGTCCATATAATCTTTGCCGAATTTCGCCAAATAATTCTTGAAATAGCGCGTACTAAGCGCATCACTACCCACTTTTTCGAGTTTAAGCAAACTCTCATACAGAGGTTCGACAGTATCTTTTATCACATCACGTGAGATATTTTTCCGCTTGGCAATATATCGTTCGTTACCGAAAGCATCCTTTCCTTTGGTAATTTCAACAGCCGACCAGTAATATTTTCCTGATTTTGCCATATTTTTGATAACTCCTACGAAAGTACTTCCACTGCTGATGGTATCCCAAAGGATTTTGTATATCAATTTGGGCATATCGGGATGGCGTACAATACTGTGTGATTTGCCAACAATCTCAAAAGGCGAGTACTCCGACATCTCACTAAAAGACTCATCCACTTTAGTAATGATTCCGTCAAGCGTTGTTTCTGTAACCAACACTCCTCCCGTCCATTGTATTTCCTCATTCACAGGCTCGGGTCTGTTGAAATTAAGTGATAATTCTCTAAGCATAACTAACTATTTTATTTTCAAAAATTAAAAAAATCCGTTCCTCAAGAAAACTACGAGAACAAACGCTCAAAGAAGTTTTTACGCTTCTCATTCATAGTGTCTTTTACTTGATATATCTCATCAGAAATGGTATCTCCTTCTTTATTTTCAAACGTCATAGTTGCCATTTCGGTAGCTTCGGCTACCTCTTCTTTATTCTCTTCCAATAATCCGATGATAAAGTCCATATAATCTTTGCCTTGCTTGTCAAGAAAATTCTTGAAGAAGCGCGTACTGAGTTCCATCCCGCCTATTTTTTCGAGTTTGACAAGCGTTTCGTACAATGACGATACGTAGTCAACCACATTTTGTGGTGCCGCTTTGCGTTTGGCGATATAGTGGGTGATATTGCCCATGCCGTCTCTACGCATTTCAAAATCGGTAATTACCCAATAATAGTCGCCTGATTTTGCCAGATTTTTAACAACTCCTGCAAAATTATTACCTACTTTAAGGTTGTCCCACAATATTTTGTATACCAATTTAGGCACGTCAGGATGGCGTATCAAGTTATGCGGTTGCCCGATAAGTTCGTTAGCCGTATATCCCGACACCTCTACAAACACCTCGTTTACGTTGGTTATAGTACCAAATGTATCCGTTTCACTGATGATGATTTTAGACTTATCCCAATCAACTTCTTTATCAATAGGAGTAGGACGCTCTATGATCGGCTGTGCACTTTTAAATTCTTCTGACATGGTCACTAAACGTTTACAGTATTATATTTACAGTTCTTATACCGTTACAAAATTAGACATTAATATTTTATAAAAATACTTATGAAACTATATCGTTTTCATAAAGTATTACTAAAATTAAATGCAAAATTGCAGTTTATTTATAGTGAATATAAATAGTAGAATATTTTTTTTATTCTTTCTGATTTTATTTGATTTTTTTTTAAAAATAAAGTTCCTTGTAAGTTTATAATTTTTATTAATTCGTAAGTACTTAAAAGAATAGGCTGCAAAGCAAATTCGTATTCACTACCAACGGCAGTAGCGAATACGAATTGTACGTCTTTTTTTATTTTTTATACGCGTCGGCATGTACTTTGGCAACGGCTCTTCCGGAGGGGTCGTTCATATTGCGGAACGATTCGTCCCAAGCCAATGCCGTAGGCGTACTACACGCTACCGATGGTACGGACGGAACGCTCAACGCTGCCGAATCGGAAGGGAAATGCTCCTCAAAAATACTACGATAATAATATTCTTCCTTGCTCGTTGGGGTTTGTATCGGGAAACGGAACTGGGCGTTTGCCAGCTGCTCATCGGTAACGGCTTCGTTTACCAATTCTTTGAGTTTGTCAATCCAACTGTATCCTACGCCGTCGGAAAACTGTTCTTTCTGCCGCCAGGCGATGCTTTCAGGAAGATACTCTTCAAATGCTTTCCGCAACACCCATTTTTCCATTCGCTCGGGCGTAATCATCTTATCCTGAGGGTTTAATCGCATTGCTACGTCGATAAATTCTTTGTCAAGAAATGGTACGCGCCCCTCGATGCCCCATGCCATGAGTGATTTGTTGGCTCGCAGGCAGTCGTACATGTGCAGTTTGTCGAGTTTGCGGACGGTTTCTTCGTGAAATTCCCGTGCGTTGGGGGCTTTGTGGAAGTACAAATAACCGCCGAACAGCTCGTCTGAACCTTCGCCTGAAAGTACCATTTTTATCCCCATCGATTTGATAACTCTTGCCATCAAATACATAGGCGTTGAAGCACGCACAGTCGTAATATCATACGTTTCGAGATAATAAATCACATCGCGGACAGCATCCAACCCTTCTTGAATGGTAAACTTTACTTCGTGATGTATCGTACCGATGTGTTCTGCCGCCAACCGTGCCGCTTTGAGGTCGGGAGAACCTTCCAACCCCACCGAAAACGAATGCAGTTGCGGATACCAAGCCTCTGTTTTGTCATCCGATTCGATGCGCCGGGAAGCAAATTTTTTGGCAACTGCCGATGTGATGGACGAATCCAAACCGCCCGAGAGCAATACGCCATAAGGCACATCGGACATCAATTGGCGGTGTACGGCGGCTTCCAAGGCTTCTCTAAGCTCTTGAATATCAGTTTTATTATCGCTTACCGCATCAAAGTCTTTCCATTCCCGGTCATACCATCGTACGGGTTTTCCTTCGGAACTCAACAAATAGTGCCCGGGCGGGAAGAGTTCTATTTTCGTGCAAACACCTTCGAGGGCTTTGAGTTCGGAAGCCACGTAAAACGTCCCGAATTTGTCCCATCCTATATATAAAGGTATAATCCCGATATGGTCGCGGGCAATCAGATACGTGTCTTTTTCGGTGTCGTACAACGCAAAGGCAAAAATTCCGTTTAAATCATCTAAAAATCCAACCCCTTTTTCTTGATAAAGCGCCAAGATTACTTCACAATCCGATTGTGTTTGGAACTCGTATTTGCCTTCGAAATGTTTTCGTAATTCCCTATGATTGTAGATTTCGCCATTGACTGCCAATATCAATTTCCCATCGGGGCTGTATAAGGGCTGCTTGCCCGAGGTCGGGTCTACAATCGCCAATCGTTCGTGGGCGATAACAGCTTTTCCGTTGCTGTATACACCGCTCCAATCGGGACCGCGATGACGCACTTTTTTACTCATTTCCAAAACCTGTCCTCTCAACTCTTCGGTTGGTTGCTTTATATCAAAAGCACATACAATTCCACACATACTATGTTTTATTTTTTTTAGTTTATAATTACAATGCAAATGTCGGATTATATATTGAAAAACAAAATACTTAGCTGTAAAATGATTTTATTTTTAAACTAAAAATAGATTTTTACGGTTATTTTAAAAGTTATAAATTAAAAATGGAAGTTGGAAGTTGAAAATTAAAAGCAAACAGCGGACAAAGAAATCAGTTCTTTGCTTATAAATTTTTAATTTTCGGAAGCAAAATAGCAAAAAATTACACACGCAAATAGTTTAACGCAGAATAAAAATAAAAAAAACCGCTGTAAATATAACACTTACAGCGGTTTTGGCGATTACTTTTTGTTCCCTGTCCTTTCGCCTTTGAGCAATTCAAAAAACACGTTGGCATTGGCTTCTGCCGAAATCATATAATACTGATTTGTATAGCGTTACCTTTATTGTCTAACTCCCTTGCGTGAGGGATAGTAGCGGAAATAAAGCGAAGCGGAACGCTATTTTTTGCCGACACTGCGGGGGCGACCGGAGGAAGCCACTGCAGGTCGTGCAAAAAAAGCGTTTTCGCAAGTGTATTGCAGCGGAAAGCCCGCCCCCCAATCATTAAAAATTGGGGGGCACGCCCTATTAAAAATCAGTGTGTTTTGCCTTTGGGAAACAATGATTTTAGTTTGTATCAAGACCTTCTACTTGATTGCGAAATACCAATTGTCCGTCAAACGAATCTAAGAGTATCATGTTGTTTTTCTGTATGTTACCACTCAAAATTTCTTTAGAAAGACGGTTGAGGACTTCTTTTTGGATGATACGTTTTACAGGTCTTGCGCCGTATTGCGGGTCAAATCCTTTTCGGGCGAGATAATCAATCGCTTCATCGGTGGCATTGAGCAAAATGTTCTCTTTGGCAACCATATTGATGACCGAACGCAACTGCAAACGCACGATACTTCGGATGTTGGAAGCGTTGAGCGGGGTGAACATTATCACATCGTCGATACGGTTCAAAAACTCGGGACGCACGGTCTGTTTGAGTAATTGCAATACTTCGCTTTTCGATTGTTCGATGGCTTGCTCGACATCATCAGCATATTTTTCAAAACTTTCCTGTATCAAATGGCTCCCGATGTTGGAGGTCATGATGATAATGGTGTTTTTGAAATCGGCGGTACGGCCTTTGTTATCGGTAAGCCGCCCTTCGTCAAGCACTTGCAACAATATATTAAAGGTGTCGGGATGTGCTTTTTCGATTTCGTCGAGCAGAACAACCGAGTACGGACGGCGTCGGACGGCTTCGGTGAGTTGTCCGCCTTCGTCATAACCGACATACCCCGGAGGTGCGCCGACCAAGCGGCTGACCGAGTGGCGTTCCTGATATTCGCTCATATCAATGCGGGTCATCGCATTTTCGTCGTCAAACAAATATTCGGCGAGTGCTTTGGCGAGTTCGGTTTTCCCGACGCCTGTCGTTCCTAAAAAGAGAAACGAACCAATCGGTTTTTTGGGGTCTTGCAGTCCCGCCCGGCTTCGGCGGATGGCATCGGAAACGGCTTCGATGGCTTCTTCTTGCCCTACGACACGGCGGTGCAATTCTTTTTCAAGATTTAACAGCTTTTCACGTTCGCCTTGCAGCATTTTTGATACGGGAATGCCTGTCCATTTGGCAACCACTTCGGCAATGTCTTCGGCGGTAACTTCCTCTTTGATAAGCGAATTGCTTTGCGAATTATCCAAATTCTCCTGCAACGATGCCAATTTATCTTGTGCTTCTTTGATTTTTCCGTACCGGAGTTCGGCGACTTTTCCGTAATTGCCTTCGCGTTCGGCTCTTTCAGCTTCGAGTTTGTAACTTTCGATGGCTTCTTTGGCTGCCTGTACTTCGTCAATCACCGATTTTTCACCTTGCCATTTGGCGAAAATCTCATTGCGTTCGTCTTTTAGATTTGCCAATTCTACGTACAATGATTTGAGTTTTTCCTCGTCTTTTTCACGTTTGATGGCCTCGATTTCAATCTCGAGTTGCATTATTTTTCGGTCGAGAACGTCCAATTCTTCGGGTTTGGAATTGATTTCCATACGCATTTTGGCAGCCGCTTCGTCCATCAAATCAATAGCTTTGTCGGGGAGAAAACGATTGGTGATGTACCGCTCGGAAAGTTCTACTGCCGCGATGATGGCTTCGTCTTTGATGCGGACTTTGTGATGCGTTTCGTATTTCTCTTTGATGCCACGAAGGATAGAAATCGCACTTTCGGTGTCGGGCTCATCGACCATTACTTTTTGAAAACGGCGTTCGAGAGCTTTGTCTTTTTCAAAATATTTTTGGTATTCGTCGAGCGTCGTTGCCCCGATAGCCCTCAGTTCGCCCCGGGCCAATGCCGGCTTGAGAATATTGGCGGCATCCATCGCCCCTTCGCCTCCTCCGGCTCCCACAAGCGTATGGATTTCGTCGATGAAAAGAATGATGTTTCCGTCCGATGAGGTTACTTCTTTGACCACCGATTTGAGCCGCTCTTCAAACTCGCCTTTGTATTTCGCCCCGGCGATAAGTGCTCCCATATCGAGCGAGAAAATTACTTTATCTTTCAGATTTTCAGGCACATCGCCTTGCACGATGCGGTGTGCCAATCCTTCCGCAATGGCGGTTTTCCCTACGCCCGGTTCGCCCACGAGCATTGGGTTATTCTTGGTACGCCGAGAAAGGATTTGCAACACACGGCGGATTTCCTCATCGCGCCCGATGACGGGATCGAGTTTACCGCTGTCGGCAAGCTGATTGAGGTTTTTGGCGTATTTGTTGAGCGAATTATAGGTTTCTTCGGCAGACGCTGAGGTAACCCGTTCGCCTTTGCGCAACTCACTGATTGCCTTTTCGATGTCTTTTTCTTTTACGCCTTGGTCTTTCATCGCCTGGGCGATTTTTGATGACGATTTGAATATTGCCCAAATCAAATGCTCGACCGAAACGTATTCGTCATTCATTTTTTTGGCGATATTGCTCGCTTCGTTGAGCATTGTGCCTGCTTCCCGCGAAAGCATCAATTCGCCTCCGCTTACTTTCGGAAAGGATTGTAAAGCGGCTTCAAGTGCGTTGTCGAGTTGAGTTTTATTGATATTTAGTTTTTTTAACAAAAATGGCAATACGTTCTCATCGACTTCTTCAATAGCTTTAAAGAAGTGTTCGTTTTGCAACTGCTGATGTCCAAGACTTTGAGCCAATTGCTGAGCCCTTTGTACGGCTTCTTGTGATTTAATGGTATAGTTGTTAAAATTCATAGTCTTATTTATTTTTAACAGATTACTGTCAATATTCGTACCACTAGCAGAAAACTGACTTTTTGACAGGTTTTTGTATGGGGATTTGATGTTGTTTGAAATGGTTCGATAGGCTTCGCATTTGATGTGGTTTGATGTGTGATATTGTTTCCCCAACGTTTTGCACGTTGGGCTGAAATAAGCCAGCCATTCAGGCTTAACAAACATAAATTTCATAATGATATAGCCCTGAAAGGGCGACTCATTTCAGCCCGTTGTGAAACATCGGGAAAATTGGGTTTGATATGGTTTCCCTAATGGCTAATGCCTTTTAAAAAAACTTTTCATATTTTTGTCGTTTAAAAATTAAATTTCATGCAGAAAACTTTGTCCAATTTTCGTTTTTTTCTTGAAAAGCATGGTTTTGCCGTATCTTCGCGTTTATCCGAACGCTTAGGGATGCGTGCTAAAGATGTGCGTATTTTCTTTATTTATGGTACTTTCGCTACTTTCGGGGCGTGGTTTGGCGTGTATTTGCTGTTAGCATTTTTATTAAAAATAAAAGATTTGTTTTATACGAAACGACATTCCGTTTTTGATTTGTAAAAAAGTGCTTGGATTTTAACTTTTCGGGTTTAGGAAAGATTCCTCAGGCTTTTTATAAATGTTTTATTCATAAAAAACGTGAGTTAGATGTGATAAGTTATTGAGTGTCAGTACCTTAGCCCTCACCCCAAGGAAGCTGTCCGAAAAGTCTGATTTTAGTGGTTTTTTAAAATA
>JAUNTM010000053.1 GCA_030538675.1 Capnocytophaga sp. | reverse complement strand
CTCAATGCTATCCGAGTGGCTCCCCTCTCCTTTGGAGAGGGGTTGGGGGTGAGGGCTCCCGAGAGAATAAGATACTAATATTCAATGACTTATCACGTCGAATTCACGTTAAATAGTTTATTTTTAAGAAATTACAATTCTATTTCAAGAATGATGAACTGCTCGGTTGCCGACCATATTGGTGATTTTCGCATGAGTTTTTTGACCTGCCGGTCGATGTTTTTACAATTGCTTTCAAGGATTTCAGCACGTCGTATTTGCCCTTTTGTATTGATGTAAAAAGAAAGTTTTAATGTTATTTTTTGTCCGTTACAAGCTTCTGTATCGATATTTTCTTTCAGATATTTTTTGAATTCGCTTTCGCCAAATATTTCTTTTAGCGGATTTATTGCCCCGACAACAGCTGCTTTACGATGCGTGCCGAAGCCGGTTACGACCACTTCTGAAAGCTGTTGCAAATCCTCCTTCATCGCTATTTGTCCGAGCGAATCTTTGGCGAAGATTTCTTGTTTTTCAAAACCGAGATATGAAAACTCGAGTGTGCTATTTTCATCGGGAACGGTAATTGCAAAATGCCCGTCAAAATCGGTTGTGGTACTGCTGTTTGTACCTTTGAGTGATACCGTAGCCCCGGAAAGTGGTACGCCTTGCTCATCGGTTAGTTGTCCTGCAATAATTTTTTCACCGGCTATCGAAGCGATTTTTGAAGTTTCTTTTTGAACGGTATTTTTTTTAAAAACGTCCACAGCAGTGTTTGATTTTTCGGAAGTAATACCGGATGGTTCTCCGATAGATTTTTCTATTTCAGTTTTTGTTGGAACGGTTACAACGGCTTCATCGGTAGGTTTTTCATCGGGAATAATTTCAACGGGTTTCCACAGCGAATCTTTTTTCGGAAGCATTTTATCCTCCGATGGCGAAACTACAACCGGTAGTTCTTCCGGCTTCGGCGACTGCCAAAACGAAATGCCGGTACCCAACAGCAATACGGCTGCAGCTGCCCACCACCAATACCGCAACGAACGTTTCTTTTTAATCGTAACTATTTGTTTTTCAAGATGCTTTATAGCTTCCGAATGATTGTCTTCTACCGCATCGTAACCATCAATGGCATCTTGCAAAAACGGGTCGTCCATTGCTTTCCGTTCAAGTCGGTTGGCGGTTTTGCCGTGCCGTTTGCCTGCTATGTATTTTTTGAATTTCATAACTATTACATTTCCAACCGTTTCACAATACAATTTTTCAAATTCCGTTTTCCGTTTTGGATATAGCTCTTCACTTTTTGTAACGTATAGCCCGTTATGGTAACGATATCGGCATACGATTTGTCTTGATAATAAAACAGTTGGAGGCTGTTGCGCTGTTTTTTATCGAGTGCTTGCAAGCAAAACTCCAATGCTTTTTGTTCTTTTTTGGATTGCGGTTCATCTGATAGAGTAAAAAAAGTGTCATTTTCCATAAAAACACTTTCCAAATCGGTCAGAATGGTTTGTTTCCGCTTCCGCAATTGGTGCAAACAGTGGTTTTTGGCAACGCTGTACAGCCACGTATGGAAGTTTTGCACGTTGTATTGAAACACTTTTTCCGATACATTTTCGTACAAATCCATCACGGCATCTTGTGCATCGTGCTGATTGCCAAGATATTTCAGGCACAATCCGTAAAGCATCGGGATATAACGGCGGTAGAGCTCGGCAAACAAGTCGGTGTCTTGTTTTTCCAAATAAAAACGAAACAACTCTTCGTTTGTCAGTGATTTTATTTTAGCCTTGTGTTTCAATGATTTATGAAAAATTTACGCTTTCCTGCAAAGGTATATTTTTTTTCGTTTCGTTTATGGAAAATCGTTTTCTTTTGTATCTAAAGGGAAAATAATTTTTAAAACACCTTATTATGTTAGCAAAAATCGTAAAAAACAGTTGGTTATGGGCGGCGTTACTGCTTTCCGCAACCGTATCGGGACAAGTTATGGAAGTCAGTGGCATTGTAACCGATGTACAAGGAGTTGCCTTACCGGCGGCGAATATCATTGAAAAAGGGAATAGCAGCAATAGCACTTCAACCGATTACGATGGAAAATTTTCCATAAAAATTGAAAAAGGAAAAATACTCATTTTTTCGTATATCGGGATGCTTACCAAAGAAGTGAAAGTTACTCACAATCAGCTTAATGTGCAATTGGAAGAGGATAGTCGAATATTAGAAGAAGTGGTTGTTACCGGCTATGGTGCAACGCAAAAAAAAGTATCGGCAATGGTTGGCAACGTTAGTAATAATCAAATGTTTACCGGAAAGCGAAACCCGAAGTGGCTTCGTTCGACCGAAGAATATACATCATTCCAAGAAAACCGTTTTATGAAAGCAACAAAAAATCCGCTTTCGACGTTTTCGCTTGACGTGGATGCCGCTTCGTATGCCAATATCCGCCGGATGATTAACAACGGAGAAAAACCTACGAAAGATGCCGTGCGGGTCGAGGAAATGATAAATTATTTCAGCTACGACTATCCGCAACCCAAAGGCGGACATCCTGTAAATATCGTTACCGAAACCGCCGTTTGCCCTTGGAATGATAAACATCAAATTGTGCGTATCGGGGTCAAAGCCAAAGAAATTCCGTCGGAAAAATTACCGCCGAGCAATTTTGTTTTTCTGATAGATTCGTCAGGGTCAATGTATAACGTATTTCCGTTAGTAAAATCGTCTATGAAACTGTTAGTCAATAATTTACGGGCTTCCGACAAAGTGTCCATCGTGGTGTATGCGGGTTCGGCAGGCGAAGTGCTTCCGCCCACAAGCGGTGCCGACAAACAGAAAATCATCGAAGCGCTTGATAAATTGGAGGCTGGCGGTTCAACGGCTGGCGGAGAAGGCATCCGGTTGGCGTACAAAACCGCCGAGAAAAATTTCCTGCCCGAAGGAAATAACCGCGTCATTCTCTGTACCGATGGCGATTTCAACGTAGGAATTTCTTCGACTTCCGAACTTGAAAATCTTATTGAAGAAAAACGAAAATCAGGCGTATTTCTCTCTGTTTTGGGCTACGGAATGGGAAATTATAAAGATAACAAACTGCAAACGCTCGCCCAAAAAGGCAACGGCAACCACGCGTATATCGACAATTTGCAAGAAGCTAACAAAGTGTTAGTCAATGAGTTTGGCAGTACGATGTACGCCGTTGCGAAAGATGTGAAACTGCAAGTGGAATTTAATCCGTCAGCGGTAAATGCCTATCGCTTAATTGGTTATGAAACCCGATTGCTCAATGATGAGGATTTCAACGACGACACCAAAGATGCCGCCGAACTCGGAGCGGGACACACCGTAACGGCTCTCTACGAAATCGTGCCTGTGGGGGTGGCAATTCCGGCCTCAACCGACCCGCTCAAATACCAGCCCGAAAAAAACGAAAAACCTAAAAAATACGCCCATACCGATGAAATGCTAACCGTCAAACTTCGGTACAAACCCATCGGCAGCAATAAAAGCAAAAAGATAGAAATCCCTGTGAAAACGGCTTCTGCCAACGCAAAACCGTCCGCCGATTTCCAATTTGCCATGGCAGTTGCGATGTACGGACAGCTACTCCGACAGTCGGATTTTGCCGGTAACGGTACGTTTGCCAAAACCGTAGAACTCGCCAAAAAAGGAATGGACAACGACCCCAACGGCTACCGGAGGGAGTTTGTCCGAATCGTGGAAGCGACCGAGCAATTATTGAAATAAAAAATCGGTCAATATCCCGCAATGGAAGTTTTTTACGTTGTGGGATAGTTGTTTTCTAAAAAAAATATTTTTGCAATGTAAATTTGATTTTTCCGTTTTTTGTTTGTATATTTGCGCTGTATTATTGCGAATAATGATGTTTAATTAACAAAAACAATTAATTATGGTTAAAAAATATTTTTTACCGCTTACCCTTATGATTACTACTTTTTTGTTGACTTCCTGCTCACACCGAATGGTCGGGACTTGGACGGTACAACGGTACGAAACCACAGCTCCGGGCGAACAGGCCGTTTCGCTATCCAACATCGGGACGATGACTTTCAAGCGCAACGGTTCGGGAGAGAAAAACCTGAATTATTCCGTGCTAAGCATCCAAAGAGATGACCAACAGCCTTTCCGCTGGAGTTGGGACAATGACCAATACATCACTATTGAAGGCAAAGGTTCGGAATTGGCAAAAACGTGGATTATCATGGAAAACAAACGAAAATCACAAAAATGGAAATCAACTGACGGCGGAAACCGTATCCAAACATTGGAACTTAAAAAATAATGTATTTGAAAACCAGCTAATTATTTCTCCGAGAAAATAAAACAAACAGTGTTGCCCCTTCCGGCTATTCTATATGATAGCGAAGTGTTGGGGCACTATTTTTTTGCATTTTGCCGAAAAAAAATAAAAATTCATTTCGTTCGGCGAATAAAAACTATATTTGCAAACATTTTTACTAAAAGAATGTAGTATTCTCAATAGAAAAATTACTATATATAACATTAATGAAATTATTAAAAAAAATGCTTTGGATATTTGCAATTCTTATTGCTGCGTTGGCGGTTGCTGCAATTGTTTTTACGAACCAACCCCAATTCGGGAAATTGCCTTCCGGCGAACGCTTGGAACGTATAAAGAAATCACCGAATTATAAAAATGGAAAATTTGTAAACCTTTCGGAAACACCACAACTCACTGCCGACGGCTCGATGGCTTCGGTGTTGTTTGAATTTGTATTTGGAAAGAAAAACCCTGAACTCAACCCCAAATCGGTACTTCCGATGGTGAAAACTGATTTGTCAAAGCTTGATAAAAATGAAGATTTGCTTATTTGGTTCGGACATTCGTCGTATCTGTTGCAAGCGGACGGCATACGCTTTTTGGTTGACCCTGTTTTTGTGTCGGGTTCGCCTTTGACTTTCCTGAACAAAGCTTTTGAAACAACCGAAAAATACCGTCCTGAAGACATGCCCGAAGTTGATTTTCTCATCATCTCACACGACCATTGGGACCATTTGGATTACGAAACTATCAAAGTTTTGAAAGATAAAATCCAACATATCGTAACAGGATTGGGCGTTGGCGAGCATTTTGAACATTGGGGATTTGATAAAAATAAAATCACGGAACTCGACTGGAATGACCAGGCGACTTTCGGCAATCTGACAATAACGTCTTTGCCTGCGCGGCATTTTTCGGGGAGAGGCTTCAAAAATGCACAATCGCTTTGGTCTTCATTTATGTTGGAAATGCCTTCGCAGACGATTTACATCGGTGGGGACAGTGGCTATGATACGCATTTTGCGGATATCGGGAAGCGTTTTCCGAATATCAATCTTGCCATTATCGAAAACGGACAATATGATAAGGATTGGAAATATATCCATACGATGCCCGAATATTTGGAGCAAGCCGCCCAAGATTTGAATGCCCAAAAGATACTTACGGTACATCATTCCAAATTCCCACTGGCAAAGCATTCATGGAAAGAACCTTTGGACAATGCCTTGAAAATCAGGGAAAAAGGAGTTGATGTTCTTATCCCAATGTTGGGTGAAACGGTAAAATATACCGATAGCACGAGCGTACACACTATCTGGTGGAAAGATTTGGAATAAGCATCTGCCCGGCAGAAAACAGAAAAACCTACTTGGATTGTACTAAAAAATCGGAGTAGGTTTTTTGTTTTTTGTAAAATGAAATCTTCCGTTAGCGATTTTTGCTTGGAACGTTCTTGAGGAATTAGCGGATGCGAAGTTATCGAAAAGTGTTAAAGTTGATGTTTTTTTGTTTTTTGTGGCGTATTAATAGGTTCGTAAAAGTATTTATTAATGTTTTTATAAAGGTTTGATAACTAAATTTGGCGAAGTAATCAGTTTAAACCTTTTAAAAAATGAATACGAAGACTTTTAGAACTTTGCTGTTTTTGGCGACACTCTTCATAGGAGTATCGGCTTGCACGACCAATGATGTCGCAGGGGAAAGTATACCCAAAGACGAAATGTATGAACTTGCAGATGCTGCTTTTGCAGAATATCTGATGCATAACTCGAGATTGGCGGCTTCAGAAGCAAACGCTTTGCCGGCCAATATTGTGGTCATTACCAATGGTAAATATTATCTTAACAAAAGCCTTGCAGAGAGTGTGGTAGGAGTGTTGTACCTTGTAAAAGACAATACGCGTATGCAAAATCTTCAAGCCGCAGGCGTGGCTACGGCATTTCAAAAAATCGAAAACCTTGACGGGATACAGTTTTTTGTAAATTGTACCGATTTAAAACTCACGTCCAATACATTGGCAGGCAAATTGGATTTGTCGGCTTTGAGCAAATTGGAAATATTGGAGATGAATTCCAATTATGTGAACGAGCTCACCGTTCCTTCATCGGTAGTACGTTTGCGTTACAATGCGAGTTCCGCAGATAATGCACCCGCCGACCGATTTTTGACAGCGATTAATCTGTCGGGCAACACAAATCTGAATCACCTGCATCTTCCCAACCATCGGATAACTACACAGGGACTGCAATTGCCGACCAGCTATTCAGACCTTACTTACATCAATCTTTCGGGCAATGCAGAGGCTCCTTTTGTGATTTCCGACGCATTGTATGACCAATTGACAACCGCCGAAGGAGTCGTGAAAGGAACTACAGTAGTAACAGATTTTGCAATTCCCGATGTGGCTTTTGCCGAATATTTGGAATATTTGTCCAACTTGGACGCAGGCGATAGCAATAAGCTGCCCGACAATATTGTCCGCAAAGAGGGCAATACTTTTTATATAGACGTAACTATCGCTTCGACAGTTACCGGAACGCTTTATTTGGTAAAAGACAATACCCGTATGGGAAATCTTGAAACTGCCGGCGTAGCCACAGCACGGCAGAAAATCGAAAACCTTGACGGGATACAATATTTTGTAAATTGTACCGATTTAAAACTCACGTCCAATACATTGACAGGCAAATTGGATTTGTCGGCTTTGAGCAAATTGGAAATATTGGAGATGAATTCCAATTATGTGAACGAGCTAATTGTACCGCCGACTCTGCTGCGTTTGCGTTATGCCGCGAGCACTTCCTCATCGGCACCTGCCAATCGTTTCCTGACAGCTATTGACCTGACGGCCAATAAAGACATGAACCATATCCACCTTCCCAACCATCAACTTACTGCCGGCGGTTTGCGGTTACCTTCGCAATATGCAGCATTGGTTTATATAAATGTATCGGGCAATACAGGAACGCCTTTCGTGATTCCGGCCGCATTATTTGCCCAACTTACCACAGCCGAAGGAGTCGTATCCGAATAAATAAATTTTACACATTTGATATGATATATGTAGGTGCTATTATAGCCATTCAGGTTATCGTCATGACAGCTGTTTTGCTTTACAAAAAACACAATCCGCAAGGCGTACTGATTGTAGTAGGATTGCTGATGCTCTCCATAGCTTCTGTAATTGGTATGGAAAATGTAAGTACGCCCCATGAGAGTACCAACGCCACGTTCTTCAATATTTTCAAAATAGTAGAAGAATCATTTACGACCAATTTGGCAAACGTAGGCTTTATGATAATGGCGATTGGCGGTTATGTGGAATACATGAAGAAAATCAAGGCGAGTGATGCTTTAGTTCATTTTTCAATGCGTCCGCTTTCGTTATTCAAGAAATATCCTTACGTAGCAGCGGTAGCCATTATCCCTATCGGGCAATTATTATCCATAGCGATACCGAGTGCTACGGGCTTGGGCTTGTTGCTTGCGGCTTCGGTATTGCCTGTGCTGGTCAGTCTTGGTGTGAGCCGGCTTTCGTCGGCTTCGGTAATTACCGCTACGACGGTTTTTGACATCGGTCCGAGTTCTGTCAATACAGCGATGGCATCATTACTTTCTGACATTAATTCGATGAGTTATTTTATCGACCACCAGCTGGCTTTAGTCATCCCGGGTACGCTGTTTATGATGCTTTTGTACTTCATCACGATGCGGTATTTTGATAAAAAAGAGAAAACTTCCCAAACGGCGGAAATAGCCATTACTAAAAGCAACGAACCGCTGGGCGTTCCGCTTGTGTACGCTATTTTCCCGATGTTGCCTTTAATTTTGTTAGTTCTTTTTTCAAAGCATTTACAGATTTTGGGTGTGTCAATTGAATTAAAAACGACTACGGCGATGATTGTATCGATGTTTGTTGCTATGTTTTTTGAATTTGTACGCCGGCGGAATTTACGCTATTTGTTCGATGCCGTTACGTCGTTTTGGGAAGGGATGTCCAGTGTGTTTGTCAGTGTAGTTACGCTGATAGTTTGTGCCGAGATTTTTTCAAAAGGGCTTATTAGTTTAGGATTTATTGATTTTTTGATAGATACGTCATTGCATCTAGGTTTTCAAGGCATCTTTATAGGTGTGCTGATAATGCTCATTATTTTCTGTGCGGCAATACTTATGGGAAGCGGCAATGCCTCGTTTTTTTCCTTTGGACCTTTAGTGCCGGATATAGCAAAAAGCGTAGGCATCAAAACGGTTGATTTTCTACTCCCGATGCAGCTTTCGGCGAGTTTGGGCAGAGCCGCTTCCCCCATTGCGGGGGTTGTTATTGCTACTGCCAAAATAGCGGGCGTTTCGCCCTTTGCCCTTGCCAAACGAAATCTTATTCCCGTCGTAGGGACGACTTTATTTCTAATTATCTACCATTATTTTTTTAATATGTAAGACCATGATAGTACTTAAAAACATCCGATTGCTCGATACGCTTTCAGAAAACCGGTATACAGATATTTTGATTTCTGACCGTAAAATTGTGTTGATAGCACCCCATATTGATGTAGGAAATTTACCTGTCGAAATACTTGATGGCGAAGGGGCGATAGCGACCCCCGGGCTGATTGATATTCATGTGCATACCAGTGGAGGTGGCGGACAAACAGGCTTTCGTTCGCTTGCACCAGAGGTAAAAGTTCGTGATTTGATTCAGTGCGGTACCACTTCGGTGGTCGGTACTCTGGGAACTGACGGATTCGTGAAAGTATTGCCGCAACTCTATGCCAAAACAATGTCGCTCCGGGGAAATAATATATCGGCATATATGCTTACGGGATTTTACGGACTTCCTACTCCTACGCTCACAGACAGCATAGCCAATGACTTGATTTTGGTAGACCCCGTCATCGGTTGTAAGATAGCTATCTGCGATGACCGCTCGGCATTTCCTGATGAAAAACAATTGCTTTCGATTCTTAACCAAGTACGCTTGGGAGGATTTACTTCGGGCAAAAGAGGGACGATGCACGTGCATTTGGGAGCGCTCCCCGAAGGTATGCAATTACTTCTTGATATTGCGGAGAAGTATCCTACATTCGTTCCTTATATCTCGCCAACGCATGTTATCCGTACCGAATTTTTATTCAACCAAGGGTTGGAATTTGCCAAAATGGGCGGAATGATTGACCTTACCACAGGCGGAACAAAATTCGCAGAACCTTACATTGCGGTATTGATGGCTTTGGAAAACAATGTTCCTATTGAACAAATTACGTTCAGCAGTGATGGAAATGGCGGCGTGAAAAGTGTTGACCCCGACACAGGGGAAACGCGCTACCGCTTAGCGCCTCTTGAGGGTAATTTGGCACAAGTGAGGAAATTGATAACGCAAGCAGGCATCGAACCCAAAGAAGCTTTCAAACTCATTACAGCGAATGCCGCCAAAACGATGGCATTGCCTCGGAAAGGACATTTGAAAGTAGGTTTTGATGCCGATATTTGTTTGTTTGATGATACTTATAACCTAACCTCAGTTTTCGCAAATGGCAAACTCATGATGAAAAACGGAATTGCCAAAAGTGGAAATTTTGAAGCATAACACAATGAATAATTTTAAACAACTACAACCATGAGAAAAGAAATAATAACATGCGTATTTTTTCTTGGCGTCATCCAGCTCAAAGCCCAAATCAACGAAGAATTGGTAATAGAAGAAGAGTCCCGTCAGATAGAATACGTTTTCCGGGATAGTTTGCGGCAAGAAAAGCCTGTCATCAATAAATATACATTGGGCAACGGGGTAACATTTACTTCTCATGACGGAAATCACTCACTGAATTTTACCGGATATATGCAGGCATCCATACAAACGCACTGGTATGATGGTACAGGCGATATGCACACGCGGTGGAGGCTGCGTAGAGCCCGGTTCAGGATGAATGGCGTATCAAATCAGCAGAAAATAATCTATCGGATAGGGACTGATTTTGTAACATCCAATGATGGAGGCGATATCAGCGACCGCATATTGCTCGATGCTTGGATACGGTATCGTCCGTGGAGTAACAATAAGCTTTATTTTACGTTCGGACAACGCTCTTCGATGACGGATAACAAAGAAAATTTTACAAGTTCGCAGGTGATGCAGTTTTCGGAAAGAAGCCGTTTGAGTTCATTTTTCGGAACGGTACGAGAAGTAGGGCTTCATGTGCAAAGTACGCAAAAAATAGGCAAGATGTCATACATCAAGCCCACTTTGGTTATTACCGATGGCGACGGACGGTTTTCGTTGGGTCAGCGATACGGAGGACTCAAGTACGGAGGACGCTTGGACTATCTGCCATTTGGATTATTCCGTGCAGGCGGAGAGTTTTATTTAGATGATTTCGTTTACGAATTGGCACCCAAGCTCAATATCGGGACAGCCTACAGCTACAATGCAGGTACTTCTGACCGTCGCGGAGGGCGTTCGAGTGGCGATATTCTTTACCTCGATGATAAAGGCGCTATAACACTGCCCGATTTCGCAAGGCTCAATGTAGATTTTCTCTTTAAATTCCGGGGATTTTCAGCTTTAGGCGAATACACCAAGACATGGGCTTACATACCCAACAGCATCACCACACGCGTGCGAAATGATGGTACGACAACCGATAATTTCCAAATTGATGGCGTGCAAGATATCAATAATTATATCCGCAACCGGATGATACTCGGCTCGGCATACAATATACAGGCAGGCTATTTGTTCCGAAGTTTTTGGTCTGTCAACACCCGCTATACCAACATTCGTCCTGATGGATATTCTTATCTGAATAACAATCTCTATTTCAATAGAAATCAAGTTTTTGAGATTTCGGCAGCCAAGTATCTCACCAAGAATTTTGCATCAAAAATACAGTTTACCGCAGGTCTTATGAAAACCAATGGGATAACACGCTATACCAATGGCGAATTTAAGGGCTACGAAGGCACATTCAATATATTGACTCAAATATCATTTTAACAATCAACTATCAGAGTATGAAACGATTAGTATCAATATGCATACTGCTGCTGTATGCACAACTTGCTGTCGGGCAATGGTTTGAACCCAAAAAAGTAACCGACAAATTTTTCCCGGACCCCGATATCGCGATGGATATCCCTGTATTTAACAAAAACAGCGGATTTACCACCTACGAAGAAATGAATGCTTTTCTGAAGAATCTCCAAGAAAAATATCCTTCCGTCATGCAGATAGAATATGTAGGAAAAACCCAACGTGGAAAAGATATTCCGTTGGTGATTTTGAAAAACAATACCGATAATCACAAAACCAACGTACTGTATTTCGGTAGAGTTCATGGCGATGAGCCTTCGGGGACAGAAGCCTTATTGTATTTGGTACAACAGTTGCCGGCCGATGCCTCTATGCTTGCATGGCTCGATACGATAAATCTATACATCATGCCGATGGTCAATATAGACGGCGCCCAGTCCAACAACCGGCGTACCGCCAATACTATTGACCTCAACAGAGACCAAAGTAAACTTGATACGCCTGAAGCGCGTAGTATGCACCAAGTCGTCGCGAGGGTAGACCCTCAGCTCATTGTTGACTTTCACGAATATCAGCCCGACCGCTCGGACTGGTTGCGAATAACGCCCAAGGTGGTTACCACACCTTTTGACGTAATGTTCTTATATAGCGGAAATCCTAACGTCCCTGATGTGTTCAGAGATGTTATTACCGAAACGTTCATAAAATCGGCAATGAAAGTATTAGACCAAAATGAACTAACGCACCACGCCTATTACAGTTCATCACGTAGTTTTGATAATGTAAATGTTACTGTTGGCGGAGCTTCACCCCGTTCTACGGCCAATGCAATGGCATTGAAGAATAAATTATCACTTATTATCGAAACCAGAGGCATCCGATTGGGAAGAACCTCCATGAAGCGGCGCGTATGGGGAGCGTATTTGGTAGCAAAAGATATTCTTGCCACAACGGTTGCCAATACAGGACTCATAGAAAGTACGCTGGAAAAAGGACTGGAAGATTCGTCGGATATTGCGGTACGGTTTCAAGCTGAGAGGGTAGCCGATAACCCAATGCCTTTTTTGGATATGGTGCAAAATGAGATGATTCACATCAATGTGGACACACGGTATAGTACGCAGTCAGTGCCTACTTTGACCAGAGCCGTTCCCATGGCTTATTATATCAATCCGTCGCAAGAAAGGGCAATCGAGATTCTTACCGTCATGGGGGTGGAAATAGATACTTTGGAAGCCGATACAGAGGTTGAAGCTGAAATATTTACCGTAAGGTCTTTGGCAGATTCGCCCAATGAAGTGGGAGGCGTATACCCTGTAGCGGTTCGTACCCGAAAGGAAATAGTCAAAAAAAAGTTTGCCAAAGGCACGTACGTCATCCGTACCAATCAGCCACTCAAGCGGGCAATCACGGTGCTTTTAGAACCCGAATCGGGCAACGGATTTGCCAATTACAAAGTAATTCCGCTATCCTTACACCAAGAATTTCCCGTATATAGAATATTGAAATAATACGCATCGTTATGAAAACAAAATACAATACTATCATGAAAGCATTATTTATCTTGATTTTTATCACATTCGGTACAGCTTGCCTACGTGCACAAGTACCCGGAAACACTTCCGATTTTCAACTTGGAAAAGGAATAACCTTCACGTTCAATGACGGAGAACAGGTACTCAATGCAGGAGGTTTTTTGCAGTTGCACGGCTATTACATCAAGCCCGAAGGGAAGCAGAGCGAGGGCAATTTTGGTATTAACAGGGCGTACACACATCTGCGGGGCGACTTTTTAAGCAATAAGTTGGGTTTGTTTCTTCAGCTTGATTTGGCACAGCCCAACCCGATACTGGATGCTTGGATGGCATATAATTTAGATACGGATTTCCGAATAACTATCGGGCAAAAACAATCATTTTCAGGAACGCGTTCGCTGATGTTCTATGACCAGACGTTAGCTCTTGCCAATCGCTCACTGGCAGTCAATACATTTTTTGGGGCAGGACGCGAATTGGGTGTTTTCATCGAAAAACGATTGGGATTTGCCGCTATGGGAGCCGATTTGGGCGTTGCAATAACCAGTGGCGATGGCATGAATTCATTTGGCGCAAACGCAACAGATTTTGACAAAGGAGGAGCTAAATATTCTGCACGAGCTACGTGGTTTCCACTGGGGTTTTTCACGAAAGATAACGAACTTTCGGGGAGTGATTTTTACAGGGAAAATGACTTGAAAATAGCAATAGGGGGAGCGTACAGTTACAATGACGGCGCCAGTAGTGCCAATGGCGAGGGACATGCACACTTTCTATTTTACGATTCGAAAGGGAAAGAAGCATATCCTGTATATCAAAAAATATCAGTGGATATATTACTGAAATACAGAGGGTTTACATTTTTAAGTGAATATACCAATGCTACGGCTTCCGACTTGGACAAACTTCATTTTAATGCAGACGGTAATTCGCCTTTGCTTCCCAAACAAATAGCAAATTACCTGATACTCGGCAACGGATACACATTCCAAGCAGGATATTTGACACCCAATAATTGGGCTGTGGATGCTTCCGTGAGTTTTATGGCACCTGAGTGGGATGAGGCAACCACGCTTATCAATGATAGTAGTGAAATAGCGTTTGGCGTGTCCAAATACATCATCGACAACCGGTTTAAAATACAATTGTTAAATTCGTTTACAAAAATAAAAGATGCCCAAAACCAAAGTACGAACAATTTCTTTACAGGATTGAACATACATTTGGTGTTTTGATATTTTCTTCAGATATGTTTTCCATTTTTTTTGATAAACCTCTCGGTTTTCGGGAGGTTTTCCATATCTTAGAAGCTTAATTACTATTGCAAATTCAATATTTTTGAGTAAATTGCAAGACTTTTTCATTAAAAAACCAGTACTATTGCTACGCTATATTCCAATTTTTGCAAGATATACGATTGCTTATTTATTTTTTCGGAAGAAAATGAGTTTATTCACATTGCTTATAGTCTGTTATGCCAAAGTATTTGCAATAGTTGAGGTTCGCGATTCGCTGAATGCGGTGGTCTTTAATCCTCAAAAATATTATTATTTCAATGACAAAGCCGCCATAACATTCAGTGTGGAAGGCTATGAAAAACTACAACGCTTCACGGAATATGTAGTGTCGATAGAAAGCAATAACGACCAGGAGCGTAGCTTTATTTTCAGTTGGGAGCAAGAGGAAAAAGAACAAATCGAAGTTTTTTATCTGTATGATAAGAATGTACTGACCCATATTTTTCCGTTGGACTCTGAGTTGCAATCTATTGACTGCCAGTTGTATTTGGATGTTATCAACCATCATCTTACCCTTCGTATTGCCAACCATGAGTGGCAGATACCCGAACCGAATTTGATACCGCATAACGGATACAAAATCGTATGCAATCTGTCCAAAAATCCGCATTCCAAAACGATATACATGGCGGATATGGTGCTGATGACCAGCGAAAATACCGATAAAAAAAGTCGTTTGTGGTGGTGGATTTTTGGGATAATAATGGTAGATGTTATAGTATTTGTACTGTATCTTTTGCTTAGGAAAAAGAAAAAAGAAGCGAAACCAAATTCCGAAACCATCATCCATGGCATCAGTAAGCGCTCGGATAAGAACAAATTGCCCGAAGAAAAAGCCGTGTACCTACTCGGAGATTTCAAAGTATATGACCAAAAAGGAGCGAATATAGCATCTTTATTTTCGCCTATTTTGAAGGAAATATTTGTGGTATTGATTGTCAAATCGGCCGAAAACGGTATTTCGACAGACAAAATCATCGACTTGATATGGGGCGGTACCCAAGATAAAAAAGCCAAGAATAGCAGAGCCGTATATTTTAGTAGATTGCGAAATTTGTTGGAAAAAATAGGAAATGCCCAACTGACCAACGAAAACGGTAAATGGATGCTCTCCATGGATGATGTGTTTGTTGATTACTGGCAATTTAGGAAAGCTGTTTCCAATGACTTGAAAAATGAAGAATGGGAATTATTTTTACAACTTATCAGCAAAGGAACACTTTTGAAATCAGCAGATTACCAATGGATTTCTAATTATCAGGCAAGCGTTTCGGATATTTCGCTACATATACTTTCCAGTTATATAGAAGCATCAAAACCTACGATTGACCCGCAATTTTCTATTGATTTGGCGAATATTATCAATCAGTTTGATACGTTGAATGAAGATGCGTTGATTATTAAATGCAAATCATACATCACTTTGGGGCAACACTCCAAGGCAAAGGAAGTATACGACAAATTTGCCAATGATTACCAGCAAATTTACGGCGAAAGTTTTTCAAAAAGTTTTAATGAAATAAAAGAATTCACATGATGTGCCTGACAGTTCTATTCACCAAATAGCAGGCAAACTTACATCGGATTCACGTTGTTATTACAAAAAAAAACCGCCTTTTCAGACGGTTTTTCATCATAAATTTTTAAAAACAATAGGCTTTTTCGGCAGTAACCTTTTCGGCGATTTTATTTTTTAACCCGATGACGTTCGGGAAGTTGTAATATTTCGTAAAGCGTTTGAGCCCCATGAGCATCATCCGCTGTTCGTCGCCTTCGCTGAAAGAAACGATGCCTTCTTTGGCACGCGTTTGAATTTTTTCAACAGCTTGAAATACACGCACTTTCGCCATTGCGATTTGGATTTCCTGAGCGCCCTCACCGAATCGTTTGGCATTTTTTTCGGTACGGAGTACGGTTGATTCCGCCATATAAATCTCCATGAGAATATCGGCAGCGGCCATAAGAAGTTGCTGGTGCTGTTCGAGTTCCGTACCGTATTTTTGCATCGCTGCTCCGGCAACCATCAGAAACACTTTTTTCAATCGCGATACCAATTCTTTTTCTTCCGAAAGAACTTCCGAAAAATCGGGAACGTCAAACGACGGTATGCCCATCAGTTCGTCTTTCACAGCCATTGCCGGTGTGAGCAAATCCACCTGACCTTTCATCGCTTTTTTGATAAGCATTCCTACGGAAAGAATACGGTTTATTTCGTTCGTTCCTTCATAAATCCTTGATATTCGGGCATCTCGCCACGCACTTTCCATCGGGGCTTCGGCAGAGTAGCCCATTCCGCCGAATATTTGGATGCCCTCGTCGGCAGTAATTTGGGCTTCGTCGGAAGTAACCACTTTCAGTATCGAACATTCGATAGCGTACTCTTCAATCCCTTTGAGCTCCGCTTCTTGGTGCGGACTGCCCTCTTGCTGTCGTAATGCGATGCGGTTTTCGATGTCATGAGCAGCACGGTACGAAGCCGATTCGCCCGAATAAGCGTTAACTGCCATTTGTGCGAGTTTGGCTTTGATAGCACCGAATTGGGCAATCGGGGTTTTGAACTGTATGCGTTCGGCAGCATATTTTACGGCTTCGGTAGTGATGCGGCGCTGGGCATCGAGGCAGGCGGCGGCGAGCTTGATACGCCCGACATTCAAGGCGTTCAACGCAATTTTAAATCCGTTGCCACGCTCCGAAAGCATATTTTCCACAGGAACTTTCGTATTGCTAAAGAAAATCTGCCGTGTGGACGATGAGTGAATACCGAGTTTTTTCTCTTCTTCGCCAAGGGTAATGCCGTTCGGATTTTCGGGGTCGTACTCCACGATGAAAGCCGTGATGTTTTTATCGTCGCCGATACGGGCAAAAACGGTGAAAATACTGGCAAATCCCGCATTGGAAATCCACATTTTTTGACCGTTAATTATATAATGTGTACCGTCGGCGGAAAGTTCGGCTTTGGTTTTGCCCGAATTAGCATCCGAGCCGGCTTCGGGTTCGGTCAGGCAGTACGCCCCGAAAGCCTCGCCGGCAGCCAATCGAGGAACGTATTTCTGTTTTTGTTCTTCCGTTCCGTAGAGCAAAATCGGCATCGTGCCAATTCCCGTATGAGCCCCGAAAGCCGTTGCCAATGAGCCTGTTGCTCCCGAAATATAGTCGCATACCAGCATCGTGGAAACAAATCCCATCCCCAGTCCGCCGTAGGTTTCAGGAACGGCAACGCCGAGAAAGCCCATTTCGCCTGCTTTTTGCATCAGTTCGTGTGTAAAACCGTAGTCTTTATTCTCAAATCTCGGTTTGTTTACCCACACTTCGCGATCAATAAATTCCTTAACGGAATCACGCATCATTTTTTGTTCTTCCGAAAAATCTTCGGGTGTAAATACATTTTCACTCGGGGTTTCTTTTACTAAGAATTGCCCACCTCTTGTTATATTTTCCATAAATGTAGTTTTTTGATATTATTTGAATGCTTTGCTGTTTGATTTGCCTTTGGCGTTCGATATTGCTCGATCGGCTTTGCCGTTTGATGTGATTTGAATGCTTCGTTGTTTTATTTCATTTGAACGCTTTGCT
>JAUNTM010000052.1 GCA_030538675.1 Capnocytophaga sp. | reverse complement strand
CATTTTTAAAAGGCTTTCTAGCCACAGCAGTGATAGCTCTATTGGCAGGCTACGGCATCAGTAAAGGAATGAACAATAGTGCAGCGGAACTTGAGGGTACAGCCCTCGCCAATCTGGAAGCTCTTGCTGATGGGGAGAGCGGAGGCATCCCGACCTTTCCTTGCACCCCTTCGTCCGGGTCTTCTTGTGAATTTTTAGCAAAAGACGCGTCAGGTCAATACGGTACGGCGGTTATTTTGGGGTATAGGTACAAGGCATTGTAGTTAGAAAAATAAAAGCTACTTGTTAGGCATTTGCTCGTAACAAGTAGCTTTTGCAAAATAGGGTATATATGAGAAATTTATTTTTTTTAGGAGTATTGTTCGTTGTAGTATCATGCAAAAAAGTAAGTATCCCTGATGTGTTTTTGGAGAAAATAAAAGGCAAAGTCGCTGTTGAGCAAGAATTTACAGGATACATTCTTGGGGTTGACGGAGAGAACCTTTTTATAGGACATGATACCGGAGCGGTTCTTGTAGATCATTATGTGGCGGATGGTGATACGTTCGTCTTTTCAGAAAATTTGGTACGCAGGGGCAATGGTCCGTTTGATCTGCTCATGCCTTCTTTTGCGGTATCTTCCGGATACTATTCCTTTTGTGATTTTACGTTGAACAACAAAACGCTCCGTTTGCCCAAAGATTCATTGGACAGCAAGGTCAAGGCATTTGTTTGGGAGGCATCCCGGTTGCCGGTAGAGGCAGGGCGGCGTTCTTCATTCGTCAAGGATGCGTATGCATGGATTGACGATAACCGGCTTATTTGTTTGGCAGCTCCCATTGGTTCAGACAATATACTCAATGTGGTTGACATTCAAGAAGAGAAGTCTTACCCTTGCTCTTTTTGGTTTGATGACGATTATAAAGGGGATGATAAGGTCAAGCAAGGAATATATATAATGTATGCCAAAATTACGAAACATCCTTCGGAAGATATTTTTGTATATGCCTGCGGACACGGGGAGTACTTAGAAGTGTTTGAACTTGACACCGATTACAAACCTAAAAACAGGAAAGTCATTCTTGAGAGAAAACCCCAGTATGAAAGTACGGACGGAATGAATTACACGATAAAAAAAAGCGACAGACACAATTCTCAAGGGATAAAATCCATAGCGGTTACGGAAAAGTACCTATACGTAATGTCCGAAAGAGTTGAGGACGGAAGCGGTACTTACAAAGGATATTCTCCTAACCACAATGACATTTTTCAAGTATTCGACTGGGAAGGAAACCATATCAAAAACATTGAACTTGAATTACCTTGTTGGGACTTGGCATGGGACGCTGCCAACAATCTCCTGTACACCATCACCGAAGCCGGTGACTCGAACATCGTAATGCGTTACCAATTGGAATAACAGTAAAAAAGATGATAATGTAATGTGAATTCGGTGTAAGGTCTAAAATGCTACTATCCAATAACTTCTTACAACCTCAACCTCACGTTATTTAGTTTTTTTCTTATCTTCGCACCAAAAAAATGCACCAACGAATCCCGGTTTCCCCCACCGATGCCTTATTCGCTTCGGTTTGGACAATGTACGAAGACAGTTTTCCTGCGGAAGAACGCCGCACGCTCTCGCAACATCAGCAATTAATGAACCACAGCGAATACCGTTTTGAAGCCTTGCTTCACGTGGACGAAGCCGTCGGTTTTTTGGGTTATTGGGCGTTTGAAAACCTTATTTTCATTGAACATTTTGCGGTGGTTTCCTCGCAGAGAGGTGCGGGATTGGGAAGCCTGTTTTTGAAAAATTTCCTTGCGGAAAATACCAAACGAATTTTACTTGAAGTTGAAATTCCAGAAAACGAACCCCAACAAAAACGCATTTTATTCTACCAAAAATTCGGTTTTCATTTGAATGAAACGCCTTATTTCCAGCCGCCGTACCAAAGCGGATTTCCGTCCGTGCCGATGCGTGTGATGACGTTTCCGCAGGCATTTAGCGAAAGCGAAATCAATAATTTTGTACAAAATTTTCATCCTATCATATACGGAACTATTTTATGAGAATCCTTATCCAACGCGTGCTGGAAGCCTCCGTAACGGTCGATGGCACTATCGTATCAAAAATCAGCGCCGGGTTGCTCGTGCTGGTCGGCATTGAGGACAGCGACACCGATGACGACATCGCGTGGCTATCGGCAAAAATCGTGAATTTACGAATTTTTAACGATGAAAACGGCGTGATGAACCGCTCTGTCAAGGAAGTTGGCGGCGATATTATTGCCGTGTCGCAATTCACGCTGCACGCTTCCACCAAAAAAGGCAACCGCCCGAGCTACATCCGTGCTGCCAAACCCGGCATTGCCGTACCGCTTTACGAACGCTTTGTAACACAGCTGCAAACCGAACTCGGAAAATCCGTCGGGACGGGAATTTTCGGGGCAGATATGAAAGTCGCTCTCGTAAATGACGGTCCCGTAACGATTTTTATCGACAGCAAAAACCGGGAATGAAATGCCTGCTCGACATCCACACGCACCGCATCCCCGAAAGGGAAAACGTAGTTGCCGTCATCAACCAATTTCCCCTTACGGCAGATGTTTCCCGTCCGTTTTCGGTGGGAATACATCCTTGCTTCGTTACCGAAAACGATTGGCAAATACAATGGGAAGCCCTGCAAAAAACCGTCCTCAGCCCCAATTGCGTTGCCATCGGCGAATGCGGATTGGACAAGAACGCAACGATTTCTTGGCAATTGCAGGAGCGGATTTTCGGGCTTCACATCCGCCTTAGCGAAGAAATGCAAAAACCGCTGATAATCCATTGCGTCAAGGCTTTCGGCGAAATTATTTCGTTTAGAAAGAAAACAAAACCTACCCAAATATGGATTTTGCACGGTTTTAGAAAAAATATGCAAGTAGCTCAAAATATGATAGATAACGGAATAAAATTGTCCTTCGGGAAAGCCCTTCTGACGGATATTCGTCTTCAAGAAATTTTTAAAAATCTGCCTGACGGAAGTTTTTTTCTGGAAACGGACGATGCCGGTGTTTCTATCGAAGAAATTTATCAAAAAGCAGCATCGTTACGGGATTTTGATTTTGAAAATTTTAAACTTTGATTTTTGAACTTTGAGCTTTAAAAATTATGACCAAAGAAATCGTACTTATTACCGGGGCAGGCGGAATGGTCGCTAAGGAATTGTCGGCAATGCTTTCCGACCGCTATTCTATTCGTTTTCTGACCAGAAAAAAGCGGAATGATGATGGATACGAATGGGATATAGACAGCAAAACAATTGATTTAGAAGCCCTTAAAGGTGTGTCGCACATCATTCATTTGGCAGGAACGAATATTGCCGAAGGCAGATGGACAGCTGCCCGTAAAAAAGCTATTTATGACAGCCGGGTAAAATCTGCAGAAATATTGCTTGAAGGAATTAAGTCTTTGAAAATGAAGGTAAAAACGTTTGTTTCATCATCTGCCACAGGCTATTACGGCACGCAAACAACGCCGAAAATATACACCGAAAATGATGCGGCAGGAACGGGTTTTTTAAGTGAAATTTGCGTAGCTTGGGAGGCTGTCGCTGATGCATTTTTGGCAGAAGGAGTGGCGGGACGAGTAGTGAAAATCCGTTCGGGTGTGGTGCTTTCGCCCAACGGCGGATTAGTACAAAAAATGCTTCCTTTGGTCAAATTCGGATTGGGAACTTCGTTGGGAAGCGGTAAACAGTATCTTCCGTGGATACACAGCACCGATTTGTGCCGAATGTACCGCTACGCCATAGAGAACAAACAGCTTGAGGGGGCGGTCAACGGAGTGGCGCCGCAACACATTACAAATCAAGAGTTTACTAAAATGATGGGGCTGGTTTTGCATCGTTCCGTATGGCTTCCGTCCGTGCCTTCATTTTTATTAAAATGGATTTTTGGCGAGCTTTCGGTTACTTTTTTGGAAGGTTCGAGAGTTTCCGCCGATAAGATACTCAATGCGGGATTTGAATTTGAGTACCCTGAAGTAGACAAAGCGTTGGAAAATATTGTTGGTTAAAACAAAAGAAACATTGCTTTGGTGAACGGTTTGCCGATGACAATGTGGTTTTCTCAAAAAAAAGAGGTTTGTTTACGAAACAAACACAAAAAAACCGACTTCGTTATGAAATCGGTTTTCTTGGTTGGCTCACAGGGACTCGAACCCCGGATAACAGAACCAAAATCTGCTGTGTTACCACTACACCATGAGCCAATAGCTATTTTTGCGGTGCAAAGATATACCTTTTTTTTAATCTGACAAATAGAAAAATGGGATTTCATGGAGAATTTTTCAAGTATAGCATTTATGTTGATGATATACAGCCATTTATATTTTTTTTGTAAAGAAAAAATAATACTTCGCAACTCTTTATTGTACGAAAAAAAAGTAAAATACGGCATCGTATAAGGATAAATTGCTTTTTTATTCATAAATTCGCAACTTACATTATTTACGGAAATTATAAAAGCATGACAGATAAAGCATTTAAGAAATACGATTTGATAGTTGGTTGGGCAGTATTTGCCGTAGCATTGATTACGTACGGACTTACGGTAGAGCCGACAGCGAGTTTTTGGGATTGTGGTGAATACATCGCTACGTCTGCCAAATTACAGATCGGGCATCCGCCCGGAGCACCGTTTTTCCAGATGATGGGGGCTGTGTTTGCCATGTTTGCGCCTGAAGCCGAAAAAGTGGCATTGGTGGTGAATTGGATGTCGGTGCTGTCAAGTGCGTTCACGATTTTGTTTTTGTATTTTATCATCACAAATTTGACTAAAAAATTAGCCTTAAAAGACGATGCCGAACTGACTTTTGCCAAAGCGGTTGCCATTCTTGGCAGTGGACTTGTTGGCGCGTTGGCATATACGTTTTCCGACAGTTTTTGGTTTAGTGCGGTAGAAGCTGAGGTGTACGCCATGGCGATGCTTTTTATGTCGGCGATGTTTTGGCTCGGCATCAAGTGGACGGACAATCTGCATCAACCGCGTGGCGATAAATGGCTTATTCTCATATCATTAGTTGTCGGACTGTCATTTGGAGTGCATTTTATGGCATTGCTTACCATTCCGGCAATCGGGTTGCTGTATTTCTTCAACAGTAAATGGAAAAAAAACCTTAAAAATTTCATTATTGCCAATCTGGTCTCCGTAGCGATATTGCTTTTGATTTTCAAATTGATATTGCCGTATACATTAGCCTATTTCGGGTATTTGGAAGTGTTTTTTGTCAATTCGATAGGGCTGCCTTTCAATTCGGGGACGATTATTGCGGGACTGTCCATTATCGCAGCGTTTTATTTTGCATTGCGATACACCTATAAGAATAATAAGATACAGTTACAGACTATTACGCTTTGTATTTTGTTTGTTTTGATAGGATTTTCATCATGGCTGATGATTCCCATTCGTGCCAATGCCGATACGGTTATCAACGAAAACAGCCCGACCGATGCCCGTCTGCTCTTGGCGTATTACAACTTGGAGCAATACCCCGAAACGCATCTTTTTTACGGACCGATGTATTCCGACAAATATGCCGGATTAGACCCGCAAAACCCGTATATGGACGACAAACCCAAGTACGAACGCGATTATGAAACGGGAAAATACATCATTGTCAATAATTATAAAAACGCCCGGATGTCGCCCAATTCGGCACAAGAAGGATTGTTACCGCGGATGTGGAGTTCCGACCACGCTGCCAATTATATGGCATTGACAGGGCTGTTGGAATTTTCCATAAAACCCGAATATTTTTCGAATGAAGATTTACGTGGAGCAGTCGCCGAATTTCACAATCAGGTCAATGCAGGTAAAGTCGGATATGACGAATATGAGCGGTTTTTGAGCCGTTTTAAAGATTATATTGATGTAAAGCGTCCGTCGTTTTGGCAAAACATGGAATACCTGTTTACCTATCAGATGAATTATATGTACTGGCGCTATTTCATGTGGAATTTCGTAGGGCGGCAAGACGATATCCAAGGGAAAAAAGACAATCACGGCAATTGGATTAGCGGTATTGAATTCGTTGACAGTGCTTTATTGGGCATTTCACAGAAAAATCTGCCTTCGGATGTGCTGAACAACAAAGCCCGCAATACGTACTATTTTCTTCCATTGATTTTAGGAATACTCGGATTGCTCTATATGCTTGGCAAAAGCAAACAGCAAACCTGGGTGGTTTTCGTGTTATTTATGTTTACAGGATTGGCACTCAAAGTATATTTGAACGAACGCCCGTTTGAGCCACGCGAGCGAGATTATGCGTTGGTGGGTTCGTTTTTTACCTTCGCGATATGGATTGGCGTTGGCGTGTACGCATTATTTGACGAATTTAAGAAATATCTTTCTCCGAAAATACTTGCACCGTTGGCAACCGTAGTGTCGTTATTGGCAGTCCCGGTAGTGATGGCGTACCAAAACTGGGACGACCACGACCGCTCCGACCGCTATACCGCACAGGCAATGGCACACGCTTACCTCGACTCCATTCAGGAGGATGCCGGAGCGATGATATTTACCATTGGCGATAATGATACGTTTGCCTTGTGGTACGCACAAGATATTGAAGGTTACCGCACCGATGTCCGTACCATCAACACGAGTTTGCTTGCCACCGATTGGTATATCGACCAGATGAAGCGAAAAGCCTATGAAAGCGACCCGATTCCGTCACAACTCACGCACGACAAGTATGCTTTTGGTGTCCGTGATGCCATTTATTACAACCCGAAAACCGATAAAACCTGGACTGTCAAAGACTTGATGAATTGGATAGAAAGTGATGACCCGCAGACGAAAATGTCGTTCTCAAGCGGACAAGAAGTACATTTTTATCCAACGAACAAAATCCGTATTCCTGTTAATAAAGAAAACGTACTCAAAAGCGGACTCGTCAAGCCCGAAGATGCCGATTTGATTGTCGATTATATAGATATTGATTTGCCACAATCAGGGTTTGGGAAAAATAGGATGATGATGCTTGACATTATTGCCAATAACGACTGGAAACGCCCGATTTACTTCACAGGAGGTAGCATGAGCGATGAGGAATATATTTGGATGAAAGACTATTTGCAACTCGAAGGAATGGTGTACAAACTCGTGCCGATACGCACGCCGATTGACAAGAAAACCCCGTACGATATGGGACGTATCGACACCGACCGAATGTATGACATCGTAATGGGATGGCAATGGGGTAATATGGGAAGCCCCGACATTTACGTAGATCCCGAAACCCGTCGTAACGGTGTCATCTTCCGTGGGAATTTGGCACGGTTGGCAGAAAATCTTATCAAAGAAGAAAAATTTGATAAAGCCAAAGACATCATTGAAGTAGCGATGCGCAATATTCCGGTAGAAAATTATGGCTATTATTTCACGCTCGAACCGTTTATCGAAGCGTATTACAAAACAGGGCAGCCCGAAAAAGCCAGAGAAGTTGCCTTAAAAATCATCAAAAAATATCAGGAAGAATTAGATTATTATGCAGGGCTTCAGGCAGATAGTCAATACCGTCAATTTGCCAATATTGAATATGCGGCACAACGCTACGGTTCGTTATTGGCGATTATAAAAGAAATGAAAGATGATAGATTTTTTAATGAGCAACAAGTTGTTTTTAGAAAATATATTACTACCTTTGTAGGCGATGAGGAGGAATACGAACTAATAGAGGAGGGACAAGACACCATACTGTCTGTTGATGAAGTGATAGTAGATTCGTTAGGAAATTGAAAACTATGTGTAATAAATAGTTATTTTACATAGAATTTGATTAAATAAATGTAAAAAATTTTTTTTTCTTTGAGGCAAATAATATTTTTGCCGAGAATTAATAACCGATAATTAATTAAATTTTTTTAAACCTAATGAAAAAAACAACTTTAAGTCTGTTTGCCCTTACTTTAGTAGGAGGCTATGCGTTCGCACAGGATTTACCAACAAATCCTGATCCGGGAAAATGCTACGTGAAATGTATCACGAAAGATGAGTTCCGCGAAGAAACTGAAACTATTCAGGTATCACCGGCTTACACAAAGCTCGAAGTAGTACCTGCAACGTACAAAACTGTAGAAGAACGCGTGTTGGTAAAAGAAGCCAGCAAAAGATTGGTATACGTGCCTGCCGTGTACGAAACGATCGATGTTCCTTACGTTTCTAAAGAAAAAGGCACAACGCTTACTGTTGTTCCTGCTACTTTTGGGAATGAAGTAAAAACGCTGGAAGTATTCCCTAAAACCTCTGGTTGGGAATACAAACACCTTGACGACTGTCCTTCTATCAACAAAGAGGCTTGTGTTACAGCATGTTTCGTAGAAAAACCTGCAACTTTCCAAAGTGTTGATATCGTAACGCTTACGCGTGATGCGCAAACTACCGAAGCTCCTATCGCTGAAGTAGGCGCTACTTACAAGCGCCAAGTAGTAAAAACAGCTGCCCGTGTAGACGAAGTGGAAATTCCTGCTGAGTATACGACTATCAAACGCCAAGTGATAGACCAACCTGCTACTACTCGTAAAGTGGAAGTTCCTGCTGAGACCAAAACGGTTACGAAACAAGTGCTTGCCAAAAAAGGCGGCGTAACGGTATGGGAAGAAGTAGACTGCAAATTGTTAGAGCCAAACTTGCTTCCTATATTCTACGAATATAACAGTGCCCGCTTGACGAAAGCCTCTGAAAAAGTAATTGATGAGAAATTGCTGCCATTGTTGCAAGGTAGAAATACCAGCGTAGAAATCATGTCGCACACAGACTCAAGAGGTAACGATGACTACAACATGTCATTGTCTCAACAAAGAGCGAATGCCGTTGTTAACTACTTAGCTACTAAAGGTATCCAACGCTCAAGAATGATTGCACGCGGATTTGGTGAAACACGCCTTATCAACAAATGTGCTAACGGAGTTGAGTGTACAGAAGCACAGCACCAACAAAACCGACGTACAGAATTTAGAATTTTGGGCGAATAAGCCCCCTATAAACATTAAGAAAAGCTGTCTGAAAAGGCAGCTTTTCATTTTTAGCAGGATTGGGAACGGATAAATTGCGTGACGGCGTTAATAACAATCCATTCGCAATTGTTTTTTATTTTGAAAATAGCTCAACGGTTTGCCCAAATATTCTCGGCAAATACCGTCAAGCACTGCCGTAACGCCTTTTTGCATCGCGACCGAACCGCAAAGCATTACCACACCGCCACTGCGGAAAATTTCTGCAAAAAAAGCGGCTTTTTCAGAAATTAAATCTTGCACATATTTTTTTTCGCCCATTCGGGAGAAGGCAAAATGAAGCCCGCCGAGTTGGTTTTCAGCCTGTTTTTGCCGGATAAAATCGCGGTAAATAGCAAACGATTGTTCGGTTTTTCCGCCCCAAAAAAGTTGTTTTTCGGTACGATTTTCCGAAGTGTTCATCATTCCCAAAAACGGAGCGATGCCCGTTCCCGTAGCTATAAAAACCACTTTTTTCGCCCTTTCGGGGAAATGAAAATCCGCATTCTTCACGAAGCTGCCTTTCAGCGTACTGTCTTCTTCTAACGAAAATAACAAATTGGAAACCAGTCCTTTATCGTGTTTTTTGATACTCAGTAGGATTTGCCTGTCCGCCGTCTTCCCGATAGAGTACAATCGCTCTCTGCCGTCGCTTCCCATAATCGCCAGCAAATCGCCTGAGCGGAAACGCTGCTTTTTTGAACTTTCCAAAGAAATAAGAAACGTTCCGTCCACTTCCGATATTTTTTTGCCGATAACCTTGAAAATGTACTGCTTGCGTTTTTTCTGAGGATTGAAATCCTGCGGAAAACTAAACGTCAATTCTTGCGTTTTTCCCCACGCATTTGCCCAATCGCAAAACGATTCAAACGACTGGTTATTAATAGTGTATATATCGGAAAGTCGGTGAGCATTTTTGCTTTCTGAAAGTTCGGCATCAACCTCAAAAGCAAATTTGCAAAAATCAGGATACGCCAGCGAGCCGAACCCGACCACAGAAAATGAAAACGGTTTTTCGAGATTAGCTTTCTTCCATAATGAAATGAATTTCCCGGCATTGGACGGCGGGTCGCCTTGTCCGTAAGTGGAAGTCATCACCACCAAATGCGTCATTTCCCGATAGGATGAAAATGCGCTCATTTCCGCCAAAAACGATTTTTTACCTTGGCGAAGGAGTTCGCCGTGAAGCAAATTGGCAAAGCCCAAGGTCGTACCTCCTTCCGACCCTACGAGGATAATGTGCGTACATTCGTCTTTTTTAAATTTGTTTTTAATGCTTGCTTTGCTGCGTTTTAGCGTAATGGCAAATCCCGAAAAAACAAAAAACAGCAACGCCACGCACGCCAACCCCAACACGACTGCCCAACCGATAGTTCCGGTGCCTGTGTGTAGCAAAAAACTGTAATGCAAGGCTTGTTGCGAAAGCGGAAATTCGTAACGGCTTAGCACTTCGCCCGTGAATTGGTTGACGGTAATTTCTTCAGAAACCAGCCCGACGGTATAATAATCTTCCACATCGTCCGAAAACGGAAATTCAACTTTCCGTACTTCGGAAAGCGGTACGGCAAAGGCTTCAAAGTCGGAAAATTCCCGTTTGGGTTCATCCGCCAGCGTGTCCCAATCTATATTGTGAACTATCTTAAAATCAGGTAGTAACGAAAGTTTGTCGAGCGAAAGATAGATTCCCGAAAGGGTAATAATAAGAATGGGCAACAGCATCCACCGCCCGAAGACGGTATGGTAATGCTGATGAAATTTTTCTTTGACTAATTTGTTGAAAAATCGTTTCCAGCTTTGTTGTTTTTTGATAATCAATACAATGCCTGTCAGCACGATAATCGCCAGCATACACGACACGACTGCCATAATAATCCGTCCTGCTTTGCCCATAAAAAGCGACCGGTGCAGGGTGGTTGAAAATTGGAAAATTTCGGGACGTTTGAAGGTTTCCCCAACTTTTTCGGCAGTTTTCGGGTCGATGTAGAATTTGGCATTATCACCATCGCTATCAATCACTTCCGCAAGCACAAAGTGATTATCGTCTATCGCAAGCGACACCGTTTCGGGATAATTTTTTTGCAATGCCGAAAGTGTTTCCGCCAACGAAACTTCCTCAAAATAAGGACTTTTGAGCGGTTTCAATTGATTGGAAACTGGCTCAACTGCCAGAATAATTCCGGTAACGGAAGCAATAATTACGAAAACGGACACCGCCAAAGCCAATGCCAAATGGGCGTATCGCCAGAGAGAAAGGGTCATTGTTTAAGGGTTTGAACATAGGGAATAGCGGATAGTCTTAGAATTATGCTCTATTCGCTGTCCGCTATTTCCTATCCCCTTTTTAAATAAAAATCTAATTCGGCATCATTCGTACGTAGCGGATATAGCCTGTACCGTCGACTTTGCTTTTTACGCTTTCGGAAGTGAGTTCAAATTCCACATCGGTGGCATAGTATTTTTGGTCTTCCACGGCGGTTTCAAAGCGGATTTTGTAGCCTTTGTCGAGTTTGTTGTCGTCAATTTCGATGACTTTTACGGCACGCTGTCCACCGCTGATGGTGGCTCCCGTAATGGCATCAATCGTTTGGCGTTTGCCGTAGAATTTCCACCATTCGGGCAGGTCGCTGTACCATTCGGGGTCGTCGCCGAGCACTTGCAAGGTTTTCTCGTATTTCCCATTCGGGTCGATGAGCGAAACCACCACGTAAGCTCCTTCGCCGTTATAATTCACGAGTTGTATCATACATTTGTATTTTGTAGACGGCTGTATGGTTGTGAACGAAAATACTGCCAATGCAATGGCAAAAACAGATAAAATATATTTCATGGTTTTGTTTTTTTGTTTGATATGATTTGAATTGCCTCCGGCGTTTGATATGGTTTGAAGGCTTTGCTGTTTGATTGCCTTCGGCATTTGATGTGGTTTGATATAGTTCGAACTGCTCAAACAGCGAAGCGTTCAAACGCCGAAGGCAGTCAAACAACATCAAATCACATCAAACTATTTCAAAAATTGTATGTCTTTTCCTTTTAAAAATTCGTTTTCTTGAGCCAAATCATACACGGTTTCATCGAAATCGGTGGTTACGGATTTGTCAGCTCCTTTTTCGATAAGAAATTTTAAAATAGCGGTGTCTTTGGCAGTCATTGCGGCTTTTTGCAGGGCTGTGAGTCCTTCGCTGTTGCGTGCGTTGATGTCGATAGCCGGGGTTGCTACTTTTTCAAGAAGTGGCAAGCTTCCTTTGTCGACTGCCAAATGGTAGAGCGTATTGCCTTGGTTTTGGGTCGTTGTAAAATCCAGTCCTTTACTACTGAGAATTGCCCATTTTTCATCGAAGTTTTTGGTGTCGCGGGGCGAATATGAATTGACCAAGTAATACGTCAAGCTATTTCCGTTAAGGTCTTTTACTTGGATATCAGCTCCTTTGGAAAGTAAAAGCGATACGATTTCGGGAGCGTTACTGCGTACGGCATTCGTTAAAGCTGAATGTCCTTCGTTGTTTTGTAGATTGATATTGTTGGTTTTTTCAGCGAAAATAGAAATAATTTCGGGTGTGCTGCGTTGGGCGGCGTTCATCAGCGGATTGTTACCGTTTTTGTCGGTTTGGTTCACGTCGTTTCCTTTATCAATAAAATAGTTAATCACGGCAACATCTCTATGACGTTGTGAGAGGACGAAAAGCGGTGTAAGTCCGTCATTGTTAGCTTGGTTTGGATTGATGCCCAGGCTTTCAATATATTGAAAAAAATCCAATCCGTTGGATTTCATCCGGGCTCCTTCAGCAGCGGCAAATAGTAGGTTTTCGCCTTTGTTGTTTAGGGCTTTCGGATTGATTTTCTTTTTGATTAACTGATTGATAATGTTTTGATTACCGTTGCGAGCCGCATAAAAAATAGCATTGTTGCCATCGTTGTCTTTGGCTTTGAGCGATAATCCTTTTTTAATGAAATAATCGGTTTCCTTGAGGTCTTTTAGGTGGGGAATGAGCAATAGCAACGCATCGGCACCGCGTTCGTTTTTGTACTTGATGTCTGCCCCATTATTGATAAGCAGGTCGTAGAAAGCGGTATCGGTGTTGCCTGTTCCGGCGGCGAAGGTGATGGGAGTTGCAAAATGCGAATCGACCGCATTCACGTCCGCTCCTTTTTCAATGAGCAACTTTGCGATGGGCAAATTCTTCCGCATTCCCGCCCAAAAAAGATAGGTGCGTTTGTCGTGCGTGCGTTTGTCTACGCCATTACCATCAAGGGTGAGTAAGTATTCGATGGTTTCGTTAGGAGCTCCATTATTGATAGCGAGCGATACGGGGTCATACGCCCGTTCGTTGAGTTGCGTTGGGTCGTTGCCTTCGGCAATTTTTTCTTTTACCTGATTTACAGTGGGTTTTGATTTCCAAAAATCGGCATTCAGCAAGGCATTTTGCTGGGCGGAAAGCATTCCGAAGCCAAGCAATGTCATTGATAACATTATTTTTTTCATTCTATTGAAACGGTTTTAGAGATTGTTTTTTTGCAAATATACTTTTATTTGGATTTATTACAAATAAAAAACGGTATTTATTTGAAAAAAAGCGGATACGTAGCATATCCGCCTTCTATTGGTAATCCATAAATGAGGAAATATTAGAATATTCCGAGATAGAAACCTTCGCCGGAAACTGCCAATGAAGCACCCTTTGTAAATCCGTCGGCTGAGGCATTTGTAGGGTCAAAAATATAGATATTTCCGGGAGCATCAACCGGGCAAAGAGCCATATAGAGCTTACCGTCTTTACCTATTTTTGCTCCTTGATAGTAACGTAGCCATAGGTTTGCCGGCGTATTCATTTTAATAGCAGTTTTATTTCTCAAATCAACTCTCGCTACGCTCCAAGCACCTTGTTCGTATCCTGCACCTATAGTAGCATCGTAGAAAGGCATATAAGCAATGCCGTTGCCTGCATAGAATATTCCTGTTCCTCCTACTTGGGTCATGCCCAAGGCTGTTGCCAAATCAAAATCATAGGCGTTGTCGTATTCACCATTGGTAATTTTGAAGATGCGTGAATTGAGCATATTTACGTGGTAAACGTTGTTGCTTTCATCTACGAAATATGAGGGTGTCCGGTATCCGTAGGTTTCACCTTTGCCAAGCGTAGAATAGATAATTTTAGGGTTCTGTAAGCTCGGATAATCCAATACGAGTGTAGAAGCGGCATAGTCGTTACTCGCAACGTTGGCTGCACCGTCATATCCTCTTTTGGCAACTCCGATGTACACTTTATTACCGCTGATAACAGGCATGTCAATACGCCAAATATGAAGATTGTTAACCGAAGTATCTGTCTCATCCGGCAATACTACCGATACTTTTGTTCCTAATGTGAGTGTTTCGCCCAATCCGATACTTACGATATCAACTGTAGAAACCGTTTTTTCGTAATTATCGTTAGCGTCTTTCACGTGTTGGGTAGAAATGTTATAAAGCAAAGCCACTTCGTCATTGATTACCTGCCATCTTGGGTTGGTCGTTCCGATAACTCCGGTAACGTTGATTTCGCCTATTTTTTGATAAAAAGAAGTTGTTCCCGTAGGCTTGTACACCACTACATTGCCGTTGCCATATTCCAAATTGTACAACAAAGATCCATCGGACGAGCCGTAAAAACGGTGTGTGCGTGAAGGCTCCATATTGAACCCGTTATTGGCAAACGTGATTGCACCGGCACTTAAAGCTTCGGAAGTGAGCGGCAATACTGACCCTTCGGCAGTACCCGAATACCCCACGCCGTAGCCCAAATGAAATATATCGGCTCCTACTATGGGGGTTGGGTCATCTCCGCCACTATCGCTGCAAGCCGTTGTCATCATTGCTCCGATGGCTAAGCCAGCCAAGGACAAAAATCGTGTTACTGATGTGAAATTGTTTTTCATGGTAAATTATTTTGAATTATTAAATTGTTTTTAAAAAATAGTATATGTAACCTTTCCGTAAACAGCCCTGCCGGGTTTTTGTAAAGCATAATTGTCAAAAACTTGCGTGTCAAATACATTTTTAGCATTGGCAGCGAGTGTCAATTTTTGCGAAGGAAAGGTGTATGTAAATGCCAAATCATGTACGGCTTGCGTAGGGATGGTGGCTTTATTCGCAGAACCTAAATTCTCCCAATCCCGAAAAAATTCATGCGTGTATCCAAAATTATAGTTTACAGCCAAACGTGATTTTTTCTGGAAAATGTCACGGAAAATATACTCCACATTAGCATTGGCAGTAAAATAAGGAGCGTTGCGCAAGCGGCTTTTGTAGTAAAAGTACTGTATGCCATTAGCATCGTATTGCAAGTTGAAACGAGCGTCGAAATACGAGAAATTCGTATTAAAAAACAACCGCTTGGCATGATTGTAGCGGAACTCAAAATCAACTCCTTTGCTGATGACTTTTCCGAGATTTTCAAACTGATAAAAATCTTCACTATTGCGGGGAACTCCTTGCTGTATCATATCGTGAATATCACGGACAAAAAAGTTCACTTCCGCAGAAAGTTCGCTCTTTCTGTAGTGGAATGGACCCACATTGAAACCGATATTTCCATTGCGGCTGTTTTCGGGAACTAATGTAAAGCTGGGGTCGATGTTTTGGCTTGTATTGCCCAACAATTCTGTAATTCCGGGCAGGCGGACGGCTCTTTCTCCTGAAGCAAGCAGCATTATTTGGGGAGTGATAGCGTATGAAAGCGTGATTCCATAGCCATTGTCATCCATATTCCGGTCGTGTTTTATGGTCGTAACCGTGTACGAATTTGTGCCGGGATTATAGCGGCGATTCACTTCGGTAAGTTCCGCTTTTTGGTTATAGCGTTTGTAGAAAAGAGTGGTTTTCAGTTTTTTGTCAATAAAATGGCCTTCGTACGTAAATCCGAGTATTTGCTTATTATAGTTACGTTTGTCCATGGCTTCACGGGCTTCGTTGGTCATCATTGGGTCATCAACCTCTCGCGTGAAAGCATCTAAAAAATAATTGACTCCGATAGTATGATTTTTTCGTTTGTCGAAGTGGTAATGAAGGTTGGTGCGGTTCGCCAAATTCTTTTCGTCATTCATAGCCAATGTGGCAGCTCCTGCTTCGCCTCCTCCTCTATTGAACTGCATATCCGAAACACCATCATACGCTTTAGCTACTGTTCCATACCAAGTATACATCAGCGGGATAGTGTCAATCACTTGGCGATTTGTCTGCGAATAAGTAGTAAATGTGCTGACATCCAATCCTTTAGTGAAAATATCGTTCAATTTGTATTGCAAACTTGCCATTCCGCTGTTGTATTCGGTTTTTCGGTTTCCGTACACGACTTGCATGGTTGCTCCCGTTTGGATATCGCGTTCCGTTTCCGAGAACATAAAGCCGAGCATCAGTTCGTCCGCCCATTTTTTACGGGTAAAACCTACGCCTCCTTTGATGCCCGACGAATAGTAGTTATCGTGGAAACGCTTGGCAGTGATGTACGTTTTTCGCCCGGTGGTATTGTCTACCACATATACATTATCGCCCCACACCTTATAATTATTATCGGTACTGTTGTAGAAAGATGACAAATTCGCCGTAAAACCCGATTTCCGGTCGCGGTAATTGGCGTTCAAATCCCATTGGTGGGTGTTGAACGAACCGTAAGAATACGAAGTGGTGATGCTGTTCTGCATATCCCTTTTGAGAACGACGTTGATACCGCCACCGAGGGCATCTTCCGAGAGTTCGGCGGGGAGAACGCCTTTGTAAACCTCGATGCGGTCAATCATTGAGGGTGGGATGCTCGAAAGCGAAAACGACCGTCCGTAATTGCGGATGGGAATACCATCGATAAAAATACGGACAGAATTACCCGTCAATCCGTTGAGGTTAAACGAAATATCCGACCCCAAGCCTGCCGACTGGCGGATTTTGATACCTGCCGAGCGGTCGAGCAGTTCGGTGGTTTGCAGGTTTTGGAAGAGGGCTTCTTTCGTGCCGATAACGCCCATTGCGTAGCCTTTGTCGCGGGTCATCGTGCCTGAGTTTTTACCCGTTACGGTTACTTCGCTAAGGCTGATATTGCCGTCGGAAGAAAGCCTAACGGAGATTTCGGCAGATTTTTTAGTCATATCCACCTTTGATTTTTGCGGTTCGGAGCCCAGCGTGCTTACCCCGATTTCATAGACTTTGCCCAGCGGCACGTTTTCGATACGGAAAAATCCTTTGTGGTCGGTATACGTGTGCAACGATGTACCCATGATGATAACGGTTGCCATTTCCACAGGCTCACCGTTACTGTACGACACTTTTCCCGAAAGCGAACCGCGTTTTTGAGGTTGTGCCTGTGTGATGAAAATACACATTATATAAAAAATCGTGAAAATCGGAATAAGTTTTCCGTTACGGGATAGCGAGATTTTGTTTTTTGTATTCGGGTGCATACGTTCCGTTTATGTGCTGAAGACGGTTTTTTACAGTGTTTGCCGACGGTCAGCGATTGTTATTTAGAATAATTCTTTGCAAATATAGAGGATGTTTTTTATTTAGAATCATTAAATTTAAATTTTAACATTTATCGGTGTGTTATTTTTCGGTCAGCGAAAACAGATTTCTTGCAAAAAACAAAAAACCTTACCAAAGGATATTGCTTTAGTAAGGTTTTTCAATTTGGAAATTTGAAGATTTGAAAATTTGGAAATGACACTCTGATGATTTAATTGATATTGCTAACTAATTATAGATAGCTGATTGTTAAGTTTGAGAAATAATAAT
>JAUNTM010000051.1:9648-17820 GCA_030538675.1 Capnocytophaga sp. | reverse complement strand
TTACATCGACTGACGATGCAGGCAACCCAAGCACGCCGACCACAACGACCGTAACAGACAACACGCCGCCGGTACCACCGACTGTGAATCCTATTTCGGATACATCGACAGAAACTACAGGAACGGCAGAACCCGAATCGACTGTAACGGTAGAATGGAAAGATTGCAACGGAACTATCCATACGGCAACCGTATCGGCAACCGTAGCAGGAACTTGGACGGCTCCGGTTAATCCGACAGCGTGTGCAGGAAGTACCGTAACAGTTACATCGACTGACGATGCTGGCAATCCAAGCACGCCGACAACGGTAGTAGTTAATAAAGGTCCGGCAATAACCGTAGACGTAGAAGCACCAGAGGTGTCAAATGACCCAAGGCCGACTATCATCGGAACGACAGATGTCCCTGAAGGAACTACGGTAACGATTACCATCGTAGATTCTAAAGGAAATGTACAAACGTTGGTAACAACGGTTGATAGGAATACACCTACAAATACGTATACGGCAACACCTACAACCGACATTGCAGAAGGTGTATATACGGTAACTGCCGTAACAACAGATGCTAACGGCAATATGGTAGCAGACACGGCAGTGCGAACGTTAGACTTGACCAAACCTGCGATAATCATCAATCCTGTGAAGGAAAATGATACGGAAATCAAAGGGACAAGCGAACCCGGAGCAACGATAACCGTAACGTATCCTGACGGTTCAACCGTAACAACCACCGTAGCTGCCGACGGTACATGGGCAGTACCAACGAACCCGAGCGTAGTTGAGGGCAGTACCATAACTGCTGAAGCCAAAGATGCCGCAGGGAATACCTCAGACCAAACCGCAACGGTAGGAAAAGATTGTGAATTGGTATTCTACAATGCCATTTCACCGAATAGCGATGGTAAGAACGATGTCTTGCGCATCGGAGGTATCGAATGTTATCCGGACAATAAGCTGATACTATTCAACCGTTGGGGTGTGAAAGTGTACGAAAAAGAAAGATACGATAACGTAAACGATGTGTTTGCGGGAATATCCCAAGGAAGAAGTACCATAAATGCAGCGAAAAAACTGCCGGAAGGTACGTATTACTACATCCTTGAATATGCTGACGGCAATGTGCGCCAAGTAAAAACAGGATGGTTGTATATTGAGCAAGAGTAGTTATAGGGACGTAAGAGCTTGTGTATCCCAAAGAAGGGAAAAGCAAGCTCTTATTTTATAAAATTTCATGCTTACACATAATTTTTGAAAATATTTAACACATGAAATATGTTAACTTATATCAAAAAAAGTATTGGAGTAAGAAAAAAAACAATACTTTTGCACTCAGTACATACTTGTACCTGTTATCATAGCGGATACCGAGTTTGATTTGTGAAAAATCATAGTCATAAAACCTTTTTAATAAGCAATATAGTTAAATGCAATAATATAAATAATTAGCAACATGAAAAAAAACAGTGTTATTTTAGTTTTTGTGTTTTTGATTTCATTTTCTGCGCTGGCACAGCAGGAATCTCAGTATACGCAATACATGTACAACACGATGTTATTCAATCCGGGCTATGCGGGCTCTCGTGGAGTAGGTAGCTTTTTTGGGTTGCATCGTTCGCAATGGGTAGGTTTGGACGGAGCACCAACTACTAATGCGCTGAGTTTCCACACGCCTTTTGAGGGTAAAAACGTAGGTCTGGGAGCGTCTATCCATCACGAGTCCATCGGACCTCAAACGGATACGAATATAATGATTGATTTCTCATATACATTAAACTTTGAGCGTTCCAAACTCGCTTTCGGGATAAAAGGAACGGCAGGTTTTTTCAATATCGATTACAACAAACTGAATCTTTATGATTACGGAGACCTTACTTTTACGGGAGACAATAATGTATTCTCGCCCAATGTTGGAGTAGGAGTGTATTGGTATACTGATAACTATTACCTCGGATTATCTGTGCCTAATTTGTTGGAAACCAACGTATACGAGCGCAATAACAATACCATATCGGTAGTTAAGAATGTACAGCACTTTTATTTGATAGGAGGGTATGTGTTTGACCTTTCGGATTCGGTTAAGTTTAAGCCTGCAGCACTGAGTAAAATAGCTTATGGAAGTCCATTCCAATTGGATTTGTCAGCAAACTTCATGTTTAACGAACGTTTCGTTTTGGGAGCGGCTTGGCGTTGGTCGGCAGCGGTGAGTGCCATGGCAGGATTTCAAGTAAACGACCGTTGGTTCATCGGTTATGCGTATGATTTTGAAACTACAGAATTATCAAGATATAATTCGGGTTCTCATGAGATATTCTTGCGGTATGAGCTAATTAAATCGTTCAAAAAAGTAGTTTCCCCACGATTCTTCTAAGGACAAGCTTGGTTAAGAATTATAAAAATACTGACTCACGAAAATAAACTAAAAGATAGACAGATGAAAATTGTAAGTAAATTTTGTTTTGTTTTATTGACGGTTATCGCAAGCGTTCAATTAGCAATCGGGCAGCAGAAAGATATCCAAAAGGCAAACCAATTGTACAAAGATTATGCGTATATAGATGCTATAAAAATATACGAGCGGATTGCCAAAAATGGTTATGAAAACCAAGAACTATTGGAGCGATTGGGGAATTCGTATTATTTCAATGCAGACTATCAGAATGCACTAACGTGGTATGACAAGCTCTTTGCCAACAACGAATACCAGAAAGATGCAGAATATTATTACCGTTATGCCCAGTCACTCAAATCGGGCGAACGCTATGCCGAATCCGACAAAGTGATGAAGCAGTTCGTAGAACTGATAGGCGAAGATGATTCAAGAGCCGCTAACTTTGAAGATAATCGCGATTATAAAGAAATTATTGAACAAAATTCAGGACGTTTTGAGGTTGTTAATTTAGATGTCAACACAGAATATTCCGAATACGGAACGGCTTTCTATGGCGATGATGTGGTATTTACAGCCGACAATGCCTCCGGGCTATTTCGCCGTACTTCAAAATGGACGGGCGACTCGTTTTATAATTTGTACCAAGCGGGTACAGACAGCCTGCAGCTCACAGATAAATCGTCTTTTTCATCGGATTTGACAACTCGCTACAACGAATCTACCGCCGTATTTACTCCCGATGGGAATACGGTTTATTTCACACGCAACAATTTTATAAACAATAAAGTAGGCACGAACGAAAACAGTACCATCCTGCTTAAAATATTCAAAGCTGCCAAAAATAAGAAAGGCAAATGGGATAATGAAGTAGAGATGCCTTTTAATAGCAATATCCACAGCGTAGCGCATCCGGCATTAAGCCCTGACGGCAAATATCTTTATTTCGCTTCGGATATGAAAGGTACGCTTGGTTCGTCCGATATTTTCCGGGTGGAAATCACCAAAGACGGCTACGGAAAGCCTGAAAATCTAGGTAGTGTTATCAACACGGCAGGGCGTGAATCATTTCCTTTCGTTTCCAAAGACAACATCCTTTATTATTCGTCTGACGGAATACCCGGACTCGGTGGATTGGATATTTTCGCCAGTAAAATCAACGAAGACGGTACTTTCGGCAAACCTGTGAACATCGGCCGTCCAGGCAACAGCCCTGATGACGATTTCTGCTATGTCATCAATAGTGATACAAAAATAGGATATCTTAGTTCTAATAGATTGGGCGGAAAAGGAAAAGATGATATTTACAGTTTTTACGAGCGGCTACCGTTGCAGTTCGCTTGCGGAAAATATTTCCATGGAATTGTAAAAAATGCAGACACCAACGAGGTTATACCTGCAGCGTCGGTAGTATTGTCCAATCGTAAGATGGAACAGTTGGTCGATACACAGTCAATTAATGACGGTACATTTAAGTTTGCCGATTATGCCTTGAATTGTGGCGACAGCGAATTCTATCTCAAAGGAGCTAAAGAAGGATTTGAAACTGCCGAAGTGAAAGTGGTTTCCGAAGGAAGAGATGACATCTACTACGAATTGTTACTCAAACCTCGTGTTGCTGCCGTCAAAGAAGGCGATGACTTAGCGAAAGTATTCAATATCGAGAATATCTATTTTGACTTTGACAAATCAAACATTCGTTATGACGCATCAGTGCAGCTTGCTAAAATACTCGAAGTGATGAAAGAATATCCTACTATGGTTATTGATGTGCGTTCGCATACCGACAGCCGTGGATCGGACAGCTACAACATGGCACTCTCTGACCGCCGTGCCAAATCAACCGTACAATGGCTGATAAGCAAAGGAATCGAACCGAGCCGTATATCGGGGCAAGGTTATGGCGAATCACAATTGGTTAACGGATGTTCAAACGGGGTAGAATGCACCAAAGAACAGCATCAGGCTAATAGGCGAAGTGAGTTTATTATCGTCAAAATGTAATTTTACGACCAATGATTATCAAAAAGCCATCCGGAAAGGATGGCTTTTTTTGTAAAGACTAAGGATATTTAACGTGAGTTAGATGTGATAATTCGTTGAATATTAGCATCTTAATTTTTCGGAAGCCCTCACCCCAACCCCTATATCTCATTTTTATTAGTTTAGATTTTGGTTTCGAAGAATCTTCGATTTCCAAAGGAGAGGGGGGAGCCACTCAGATAACATTGAGCTTTTTCTCCCCTCTCCTTTGGAGAGGGGTTGGGGGTGAGGGAAGTTAACGCGTTGATTTACAATATTTTATCATGTCGAACTCACGTTATTTATCCAACAATAGGTTTTAAACTCGATTGTTAAAAAAATAAGTTAAAAAAAATTTTGTGCAAGCTCTTGTTTGGCGATTTCGTATTCGTTGAGAATTTCTTGAAAAACATCTTTGACGGGCATTATTCGGTGGATGACAGATGCTATTTGCCCTATTTCAAGTTCGCCTTCGTCCATATTGCCTTCAAACATTCCTTTTTTGGTACGTCCTCGTCCTAAGAGTGATTTTAGGTTTTCGGGCGAGGCATCACCTGATTGGTACAACGCCATGACTTGTTCGAAGAATTTATTTTTGAGCAACCGTACAGGCGCTAATTCTTTGAGAGTGAGTAGGGTATCTCCTTCGTGGGCATGGATGATTTTTTCTTTGAAAAGCTGATGGCAGGAGGCTTCTTCGGTAGCGACAAAGCGGCTGCCTATTTGCACGCCTTCAGCTCCGAGAGCCATTGCGGCAAGCATTCCTCTACCGGTGGCTATTCCGCCTGCGGCAACGAGCGGGACGGTTATGTTTTCGCGAACTGAGGGGATAAGGGCAAAGGTGGTAGTTTCTTCGCGTCCGTTGTGTCCGCCGGCTTCAAATCCTTCGGCTACAATAGCGTCAACACCGGCATTTTGGGCTTTTAGGGCAAATTTGGAACTGCTCACCACATGGGCAACTTTGATGTTTTCTTTTTGCAAAGCGGCTGTCCAAAATGCAGGATTGCCTGCGGAAGTGAAGACTATGGGTACTTTTTCGCTGAGGATGACTTCCATGAGTTGGTCGATATCGGGATACATCAGAGGGACGTTTACGCCGAAAGGCTGGTCGGTGGCTTGCCGGCATTTTTGGATGTGCTTGCGAAGTACATCGGGGTACATGGAGCCGGCACCGAGGATGCCCAGTCCGCCTGCGTTGCTGACGGCCGAGACCAATCGCCAGCCGCTGACCCATACCATGCCGCCTTGTATGATTGGGTAACGAATGCCGAATAATTGTGTGATGCGGTTTTTCATTTTTTAAGATTGTTGATAAGCACGTATGAGTGAGCTATTCCCCGTAAGGGAAAATAAAAATATCATTCTGCGGAGTTTATTTTTTGTTGAGATACGTTAGTACGTTGTCGTAAATGCGTTCGTTGATGTTATGGGTGTCGGCTTTTACAAATTGTTCGCCTATTATATTTTCATAAAGTTCGATGTACCGTTCGGATATGGTGTTTACGTAGGCATCGCTCATGTGGGGAACTTTTTGCCCTTCTTTGCCTTGGAACCCCTCGGAGATGAGCCATTGGCGGACAAATTCTTTGGATAATTGGCGTTGTGGTTCGCCTTTTTTCTGGCGTTCTTCGTAGCCTTCTTTGTAGAAATACCGGGAGGAATCGGGGGTGTGGATTTCGTCGATGAGTACGATGCGTCCGTCTTTGGTTTTTCCGAATTCGTATTTGGTATCGACCAAAATTAAGCCTCTTTTGCTGGCGATTTCGCTACCTTTGGCGAAGAGTGCGTACGTGTATTTTTCGAGGATGGCGTAGTCTTCGGCAGAGACGATGCCTTTGCGGATGATGTCGTCTTTGGAAATATCCTCATCATGTTCGCCATTGTCGGCTTTGGTAGCAGGGGTGATGATAGGGTGGTGGGGAAAAATGTCATTTTCTTTCATCCCTTCGGGCAATGGGACACCGCAGAGTTTGCGGTTTCCGGCTTTGTACTCGCGTGCGGCATGTCCTGCGAGATAGCCCCGGATGACCATTTCGACTTTGAAAGGTTCGCACAGGTGCCCGATAGCAACGTTGGGGTCGGGTGTGGCGATGAGCCAATTGGGAACGACGGCTTCTGTTTGTTGCATGAACCGGGTGGCTATTTGGTTGAGTATCTGCCCTTTGTAGGGAATTCCTTTGGGCATGACTACATCGAACGCCGAGAGTCTGTCGGTGGCAATCATCACTAACAAATCATTCTCAAGGGAGTAGACCTCGCGGACTTTGCCTTTGTATACGGATTTTTGCCCGGGAAATTCGAAATTTGTGGCGGTTAAGGTGTTTTTCATGAGGCTTTGGTTTAAAATATTTAGCTGAAACAACTACAAAAGTAACGATTTCTATCGAAAGTTGTCAACACACGGCGGATTTAATTTTTGTGGGGCTCCAACAAGAAATTTTATTTTGAAAAAACACGGGAGACTTTTCCTGAAAAAAGCGTATCTTTGCCTAAGGTTTTGTTTTTGAGAGGAATCGTCTAACGAAAAATAAAACCGTCCAACGATATATAAAATAGAGAGCAATGAAAATAAATTGGGGATGGGGCATCGTGATTGCCATTGTGAGTTTTATCGGGTTTATCATGTATTTCGTGATACAAATGTCGGTCAATAAAGCGTATGACCACGAGTTTGTGACAGACGAATATTACAAAAAAGAACTGCGTTTCCAGAACGATTTGGTGAAAGAAAACAAAACGCGAGAGGCGAAAATGAACGTAACTGCCGAAGTAACTGCCGACGGTTTGGAGCTTCGCTTTCCGCAAAATAGCGTAACAGAGAAGGTGCAGGGATTTGTGTTTTTCTACCGCCCTTCGGATATAACCAAAGATTTTCAATTGCCGATAAATGCAACCGATGGGAAAATGGTGATAACTAAAGATAAACTCGCCGGCGGACGTTGGAACGTACAAGTTAATTATGTTATCAATGGGCAGGAATATCTTAGTTCTGAGAAGATTACGATACAATAGATGCTTTACACGGCTTTCATATTAGGACTGTTGGGGAGTTTCCACTGCGTGGGAATGTGTGGGCCGCTAACATTGCTTCTGCCGCTCGACCATCGTCGTCCTTTGAAAAAAATATTGCAGATTGCCGCCTATCATTTCGGAAAAACGCTTACGTATGTATTACTCGGATTGGTCTTTGCCCTCATCGGGAAAGGACTTTTTATAAGGGAATACCAGCAACATTTTTCAATAATAGTAGGTGTACTGATGATTGCTGCGGTTGTATTGCCGTTCCTCAAAATAAAAACGGGATTGCTCACCCGGCCGGTTTATTTCCTCATCGGGAAAGTGAAGTATGCGTTGGGGCAACAATTACGCAACAAAAATGCGTTTACCGTATTCACGATTGGTTTTTTTAACGGATTTTTGCCTTGCGGATTGGTCTATATGGCACTTTTCGGGGCATTGGCACAAGGTCAGTTTACCGACAGTTTACTGTATATGTTTGTCTTCGGATTGGGGACAGTTCCCTTGATGACCGCAACCATTTATGCAGGCAACTTCTTGAGTGTCAAAGCAAAACGATACGTGCAGAAAGCCATTCCCGTAGTCATCATCATCATCGGCGGACTTTTTATCCTTCGGGGGATGGGGCTTGGCATTCCGTATATATCACCCTCGAACATGAACCTGATGATAAAAGCAGACCCCGATTGCGTCGTGCCAAGCGGATTGCTCCAAGAATAGTCGGAAAGATTTGATGTTGTTCGA
>JAUNTM010000051.1:0-9548 GCA_030538675.1 Capnocytophaga sp. | reverse complement strand
TATGGTTTGAATGCTTCGCTGTCTGAAAGGTTTGACGTAGTTTGAAATAGTTTGATATGGTTTGAATGCTTCGCTGTCTGAAAGGTTTGACGTAGTTTGAAATAGTTTGAATGCTTCGCTGTTTGAACAATACCAAACGCCGAAGGCAATCAAACAACATCGAATAATGTCAAATCACATCAAACGCCGAAGGCAGTCAAACATTTCCAAATTAAAAATAGTTGTTTTGCGGTGGAAAATTTGTATTTTTACCGCATAATTTGCGGTGGAAAATATGAACACTTATTATTGAAATAGATAAAATTGTAGAGTAATGGCATATTTATTTAATGGGTGGTTGTTTTAATTGTAAAAAAATATATGTTGAGTAACTAAGAATATAATCATGAAAAATCATAATTTTAAAAAATATTAAATATGGGACAAAAAACAAGAAATCAAGGGCAAGGAAATGCAGGCGGATGGCCTTCAACAACAGAGAATAAGTCAGGAGGGGGAAGAAGCAATAATCCACGGTCTGGAGGGAATAAAGGTCAATCTTCAGGAGGAGGGAAATCTTCATCAGGTAATAGTAAAAAATAATATTTTTTTGTAAAATATTTTATTTGAACTAAATCATTAAATCTCGAAGTGACTCACGAAATGATAAAGTTGATTGTGGTTGACCGTCATCTCTGTGCTCAAGTGAATGCTACGTTTATTATTTTATACTTTATAAAAGGTGTACTTTGTTATGTTGCCCTTTTATTGGAAATTCTCGATATAAAATATAATTCTATCAATAGCATTAAATATCGAAATTAACTAAACGAAATAAATCAAACGCACGAAAAGTTTTGTTGATTTTTGAATCTTTAGTATTCAATAGTTTAATATTTTAAAAACGCCGTTTTTACAAAAATTAAACCTTTGATTAATAAGTGCTTATATTTTTTCGTGCATTTGACCTAAAACACCATCAAACAATTTCAAATAGCATCAAACGCCGAAGGCAATCAAACAACATCAAACATTTTCAAATTTCCAAATTAAAAAATATGTCTCAAAAAAAAGTTTTCCTTCTTGATGCTTATGCCTTGATTTTCAGGGGCTATTACGCATTTATCAAAAATCCGAGAATTAATTCCAACGGACTCAATACCTCTGCGATTTTGGGGTTTATGAACTCACTTTTTGATGTTATCAAACGGGAGCGTCCCGACCATCTGGCGGTGGCTTTCGATAAAGGCGGTAGTGTTGAGCGCACCGAACTCTTCACCGATTACAAAGCCAACCGCGACGAAACGCCCGAAGCCATCCGTACCGGAGTACCGTATATTCACGAAATCCTTAAAGCATTACGTATCCCGATTATCGAAAAAGCAGGTTTTGAAGCCGACGACATCATCGGAACACTTGCCAAACAGGCTGAAAAACAAGGTTATAAAGTCTATATGGTAACACCCGATAAGGATTTCGCCCAGCTCGTGTCCGACAATATATTTATGTACCGTCCGCCACGAAACGGCAACGATGTAGAGGTTTGGGGCATTCCCGAAGTGAAAGCCAAGTTTGAGGTGGAAAATCCGTTGCAAGTCATTGATTTTCTGGGGATGATGGGCGATGCATCCGATAATATACCCGGACTGCCGGGCGTAGGGGAGAAGACCGCCAAAAAACTGCTCGCCGACTTCGGGAGTATGGAAAACCTGCTCGAAAATACAGACAAACTCAAAGGAAAACTCAAAGAAAATATCGAAGCCAACAAAGATTTGGGATTGCTTTCCAAACGCTTGGCAACCATCATTTTAGACGTTCCTGTTACGTTTGACGAAGACGATTTTGAGATGTCAGAGCCTGATATGGAAGCGGTTACGAAGATTTTTGAAGAACTCGAATTCCGTCAGCTGTTGCAAAATCTGCAAAAAACCTATCAATTACAGCCAACAACAGAAACCGCCCCACAAACCACGCAGGCGGTACAGGCGGATTTGTTCGCTTCCGCAGAAATTACGGAACGCAAAACCATCGCCGACACACCGCATCTGTACCAATTAGCCGACAGCCCGATGGCTCGCAAGTTGTTGTTGGACAATCTTTTAAAACAAAAAGAAGTCTGTTTTGATACCGAAACCACGAGCCTCAACAGCCTTGAAGCCGAATTGGTCGGGATTGCGTTTTCGTGGGCAAAAGGCAAAGGCTATTACCTTCCGTTGCCCGAATCGAAAAACGAAACGGACGAAATTCTTTCTGATTTTAAGTTGTTTTTTGAAAATGAAACCATTACAAAAATCGGGCAAAATCTGAAATACGACATCAAAGTATTGGCAAATTACGGCATCGAAGTCAGAGGAAATTTGTTCGATACGATGGTCGCCCACTACCTCATCAACCCCGATATGCGGCACAATATGGACGTGCTTTCGGAAACGTATCTGAATTATACGCCCGTTTCTATCGAGCCGCTCATCGGCAAAAAAGGCAAAGGACAACTCTCGATGCGTGCCGTGCCTCTTAGCGAACAAAAAGAATACGCCGTAGAAGATGCCGATGTAACACAGCAACTCAAAGAAATTTTTTCCAAAAAACTCGAAGAAACCCAAACGGATAAACTATATGCCGACCTTGAAGCACCGCTCGTACAAGTGCTGGCAAAAATGGAAATGGAAGGCATCCGCTTAGATGTTGATTTTTTAAAATCACTTTCCAAAGATCTTGATGGCGATATTCTTTCTTTAGAAAAAAATATCATCGCCGAAGCAGGAGAGGAGTTCAATCTGGCATCGCCGAAACAACTCGGTGATATTTTATTTGAAAAATTAAAAATAGATAAAAAACCTAAAAAAACAAAAACGGGTCAGTACGCCACTTCGGAGGCGGTGCTTTCGTTTTTTGCCGATAAGCACAAAATTGTCGCTGATATTCTCGAATGGCGGCAGCTTCAAAAACTGAAATCTACCTATATAGATGCCCTCCCCGACGAGGTAAACCCAAAGACGGGGCGGGTTCATACCACGTATATGCAGACGGTGGCGGCTACGGGACGGCTCAGCAGCAACAACCCGAACCTGCAAAATATCCCAATCCGAACCGAGCGTGGGCAGCAAATCCGCAAGGCATTCGTGGCTCGCAACGATGATTACGTGTTGCTTGCCGCCGACTATTCGCAGATTGAGCTTCGGGTTATCGCGGCACTGAGCGGGGAAGAAAATATGATACAGTCGTTTTTGGCAAATGAAGATATCCACCGTTCCACCGCCGCCAAAGTGTTCGGCGTACCACTTTCGGAAGTAACGAAAGAACAACGGAGTCACGCCAAAACGGTCAATTTCGGCATTATTTACGGCGTTTCGGCATTCGGGCTGAGCAACCAAACGGAATTATCACGCAGTGAAAGCAAGGAATTGATTGATACGTATTACGAAACCTATCCTAAATTAAGAGAATTTATCAATAAGCAAATCCATTTCGCACAAGAGCACGGTTATGTGGAAACTATTTTGAACCGTCGTCGTTACCTGCCTGATATCCAATCACGTAACCAAGTGGTGCGGGGAGCTGCCGAACGCAACGCCATCAACGCACCCGTGCAGGGAAGTGCTGCCGACATCATCAAAATGGCGATGATCCGCATTCAAAACCGTTTTGAAGAAGAGAATTTCCAAGCTAAAATGCTCTTGCAAGTCCACGACGAATTGGTTTTTGATGTTCCAAAATCGGAATTGGAAACCGTAAAAGAAGCGGTTCGTTTTGAAATGGAAAATGCTTTCAAACTGGCCGTTCCGCTCGTGGTGGATTTGGGCGTGGGACAGAATTGGTTGGAAGCACATTGATATTTTTTGAGAATATAAAAGAAAAAGGCAAGCCTTCGCAGACTTGCCTTTTGATATGAAGAGAAAGAATTTTACACCTTAATAGTAAGGACTGGTTTGGCGGCATGATTAACCAAATCACTGCTGATACTTCCGTTGAAGAAATGGGCAATGCCTTTGCGTCCGCTCGGAAACATGCAGATGAGGTCTACTTCGTTGTCGGAAATGTAATTGAGCAGTCCGGTTTCAATACGGATGTCATTGTATACATGGACTTCATATTTTTCAAAATCGGCATTTTCCGATAAGAAATTGTCAATGCGTTCGTTGATTTCGTTGGTGGTCAAGAATTGATATGGAGTGTTGATGTACACCAAATCAATAGTAGCATCAAAAATCTTCGCAAATTCCATTGCTTTGGTAAATGGCGCAAGGAATTTTTTGGAAAAATCACACGCAAAAATGATTTTTTTGACATTCAATTTTTCCTCAGGGTCTTTGATGACTAATACAGGAACGGACGAATTTCGGATGACTTTTTCCGCATTCGAACCAATGAATATCTCTTTAAGCCCCGAGGCTCCGTTTGACCCCATGACAACAAGGTCGATAGCATATTTTTTGACAGCTTCTTCTACGCTGATAGACAGGACGTTGGTTTCGATGATGTCATGGATTTCCACATCTGAAGAGATTTCTTTTTTCAAATCATCAAATCGGGTTTTTGATAGATTTAAAAAGTACAACGCCTCAGGGACGTCCATCATAGAATTATGAGTGGCAAGCCGCATCGGCAGGTCGATAGAATGCAACAGATAGATAGTCGCATGGTGTTTTTTCGCAAAATCGATAGCAATACGCAAGGCTGCTTTTGATTTTTCTGAAAAGTCGGTGGTAACGAGGATGTTTTTCATGATTTCCAAGGTTTTTAAGTGTTAGTAAATAATCCAAAAGAGCTTCTTTTTCAGTACCATAAAAAGAGGGCTTTTTCAGACAATAAAATTACATAAAATTTTGAATAAAAGCAAAATAGTTTTCAGATATTTTTCCGTAAGAGAAAAAAGTGCTATATTTGCACCGTTAAAGTGAATAATGAGGGGACATGAGTCCCCTCTTTTTATAAAAATATGAGTTTAAAAGAAAAGGTTAAAGAGTTGATTGACAGTGCTTTGTCGGAGAGTGAAAGCTTGTTTTTGATTGATTTTACAGTGTCAGCGGACAATTCGGTGAAAGTGGTTATTGATGGCGATAATGGTGTCGGTATTGATGATTGTATCGCGGTGAGCCGTGCTGTGGAGCATAATCTTGATAGAGAAGAAGAAGATTTTTCGATAGAAGTAACCTCATTTGGTGCGTTGACGCCTTTTCATTTGGAACGTCAATACCGGAAAAATGTAGGTCGTCAAGTAGAATTATTGTTCATGAATGATAAACGGGCGGAAGGAATTCTCAAAAGCGTATCCGCCGGCGTTGTTACTCTTGAAACAACCGAACGAGTGCCCAAACCTACGGGTAAAGGCAAAATGACCGTAACCCAAGAACAGCAATTTCCGCTTTCGGAATGCAAAGAAGCTAAAGTGATTATTAAATTTTAATAGAATTAATATGGAAAATCTTGAATTAATAGAATCTTTTTCAGAGTTTAAAGATGATAAACTGATAGACAGGGTAACGTTGATGGCTATTTTGGAAGAAGTATTCCGTAATGCTTTGAAAAAGAAATATGGTTCAGATGACAATTTTGACATTATTATCAATCCCGATAAAGGCGATTTGGAGATTTGGCGTAACCGCATAGTTGTTGAAGATGATGAAGTTGAAGATCCCAATCAAGAGATTGCCCTTAGCGAAGCTCGCAAGATAGAGCCCGACTTTGAGGTAGGAGAGGATGTGTCCGAAGAAGTAAAAATCAAAGACCTCGGAAGACGTGCGATATTGGCATTACGCCAAAATTTGATTTCAAAAATCCATGAGTATGACAGTACCACGGTATACCGCCGTTTTAAAGATTTGGTCGGGCAAATATACGTAGCCGAAGTGCATCACATCCGCCACAGAGCCGTGATATTGATTGATGATGAAGGTAACGAAATCGTACTTCCGAAAGACAAACAAATACCCTCGGATTTCTTTAAAAAGGGAGAACATGTACGCGGTGTTATTGAGTCGGTCGAGCTGAAAGGCAACAAGCCGTCTATTATATTATCACGCACATCACCTATTTTCTTAGAACGGTTGTTCGAACAAGAAATCCCTGAAGTGATGGACGGCATTATCACGATAAACAAAGTGGTACGCATTCCGGGTGATAAAGCAAAAGTAGCGGTAGATTCATACGATGACCGCATTGATGCTGTGGGAGCTTGCGTAGGTGTACGGGGTTCGCGTATACACGGTATCGTTCGTGAGCTGGGCAATGAGAATATTGACGTGATTAATTACACAGCCAATGCAAGTTTACTCATTTCAAGAGCTTTAGCACCGGCGAGAGTCAGCTCAGTTTCTATCAACGAAGAAACTAAGCGTGCCGAAGTGTTTTTATTGCCCGAAGAAGTATCCAAAGCTATTGGGAAATCGGGGTATAATATCCGATTGGCGAGCCAACTTACAGGTTATGAGATAGATGTGTATCGCGAAGGGGTGAATGAGGAAGATATAGAACTTGCCGAATTTGCCGATGAAATAGAAGACTGGGTCATTGAAGAATTTAAAAAAGCAGGACTTGACACCGCTAAAAGTATTTTAGAACTTGATGTCGAAGACTTGATGAAGCGTACCGACCTCGAAGAGGTAACCATCCGTGAGGTAGTGAGGGTATTGCAAGAAGAATTTGAAGATTAAATATTTAGAGGATAATAATTTATGAGTGAGGTTAGAATAAGTAAGGCGTTGAGAGAACTCAATATTTCTTTGGAGCGGGCGGCAGAATTTCTGTCATCCAAAGGAATTGCTATTGAGCTTACGCCCAATACAAAAATTTCAGAAGAGGTACATCAGCTATTAACTAACGAATTTAGTTCGGATAAGAGCAGGCGTGTAGCATCTAAAGAAATAAGTGAAGACAAGCGTAAGGAGCGGGAAGCTATCCGTATCGAACAAGAACGAGAAAATGAAGAGCGCCGCCGACAGCAAGAGGCCGAAGTAATAAGAGCCAAAGCTACCGTAACAGGCCCAAAATTGGTAGGTAAGTTGGATTTGGAAACAACTCGCAAGGAGGAAGCTCCTGCTGTGAAAAATCCTGCCACAGAACCTCTTCAAGAAAAACCGAAAGCCGAAACTCTAAAAGAAACAGTGGCCGGGGTTCAGGAAATTACAAAAAAAGAAGAACCTAAAAAGCAAATACAAACACCGCAACCTAAAACTCAACAATCCTCTCAATCACACACTACGAACAATCCTCAACCTAATAAAAAAGAAAATAATTTCAAGCAAAGCGATAGAAAACCTACGGGCAATACGCCTAAATTTGAAAAACAAAAACCACAGACAGCACCTAAAGTAGTAGAAACACCTACTGCCGATGATACTTCAGGCGGAATCATAGAAACGCAATACCAACGCTTGACAGGCCCTAAGTTGGTAGGTGAAAAAATAGACCTTTCCCAATTCGATAAGAAGAAGAAAAAAGCAAAATCCGCTAAGAAACCAACCGGCAATGGCAGCAAGCCTGCAACAACCAACGCAGGAGGAGCAACAACCGATGCGGAAGCCAAAAAACGCAAACGTATACGCATCCGCAAAGATGATACCGGCACGAATCCGGCTTCAAGAGGCAATGCAAATAATCCCAATGCCAAACCCGCTCAAAAAGGAAAAGTATTTACCAAAGTAGAGCCTACCGACGAAGAAGTACAAAAACAAGTACGCGAAACCCTTGAAAAACTACAAGGGAAAACCAATAAATCAAAAGGAGCAAAGTACCGTAGAGATAAACGGGATTCGCACCGTATGAAAACGGAAAGCGAACTCGCGCAACAAGAGCAACAAGAAAAAATCCTCAAAGTTACCGAGTTTGTTACTGCCGATGAGCTTTCTACGATGATGAATGTTCCTATTAATAAGGTCATCGGAGCGTGTATGTCGCTCGGAATTATGGTAACGATGAACCAACGTCTTGATGCTGAAACACTTACGATTGTGGCAGAAGAGTTTGGTTTTGAAATCGAATTTACCACCGCCGATGTAGAAGAGTCCATTCCGATTACGGAAGACCAAGAAAAGGATTTGTTGCCAAGAGCGCCTATCGTAACCGTTATGGGGCACGTTGACCACGGTAAAACATCGCTTCTCGATTACATCCGTAAAGAAAATGTTATCGCCGGCGAAAGCGGTGGTATTACGCAACACATCGGGGCATATAGCGTGAAACTTGAAAACGGCGAACGCATCACATTCTTAGACACACCCGGGCACGAAGCCTTTACGGCGATGCGTGCAAGGGGAACGAAAGTAACCGATATCGCTATTATTGTGGTGGCTGCCGATGATGATGTGATGCCACAAACCAAAGAAGCTATCAGCCACGCACAAGCCGCTGGCGTACCTATCATATTTGCAATTAATAAGGTTGATAAACCAACGGCAAATCCTGAGAAAATCAAAGAACGTTTGGCGGGAATGAACCTTTTGGTGGAAGATTGGGGCGGAAAAATACAATCGCAAGACATTTCGGCAAAATCGGGTCTGGGCGTTCCAGAATTGCTCGAAAAAGTATTACTCGAAGCCGAATTACTCGAACTGAGAGCCAATCCGAACAAAAATGCAGTCGGAACGGTAGTAGAGGCATCGCTTGACAAAGGACGCGGCTATGTTTCCACGGTTTTGGTGGAAGCCGGGACGCTCAAGATTGGCGACTATGTATTGGCGGGAACTAACTCGGGTAAAATCAAAGCAATGCACGATGAGCGAGGCAAAAAAGTTAAAACAGCCAAACCTTCTACGCCAATATCTATATTAGGTTTGGATGGTGCACCACAGGCAGGAGATAAATTCTATGTATTTGAAGATGAGCGTGAAGCAAAACAAGTAGTAGCCAAAAGAGCCCAGTTGAAACGAGAACAATCGGTGCGTACACAGCGCCATATTACACTCGATGATATCGGACGGCGAATTGCATTGGGCGACTTCAAACAGCTCAACATCATTCTCAAAGGCGACGTGGACGGCTCGGTCGAAGCACTTACAGACTCATTCCAAAAGCTATCCATCGACGAAATCCAAGTATCGATTATCCACAAAGGAGTGGGAGCGATTACCGAATCGGACGTATTGTTGGCGTCGGCTTCCGATGCGATTATCATTGGATTTAATGTTCGCCCGATGGCAAATGCACGGGTTCTCGCCGAAAAAGAAGAAATCGACATCCGAACCTATTCCATCATTTACGATGCTATCAATGATTTGAAAGATGCGATGGAAGGAATGCTTTCGCCAGAAATGAAAGAAGAAGTAACAGGAACGGTCGAAATCCGCGAAATTTTCAAAATCTCGAAAGTCGGAACGATTGCGGGCTGTATGGTTACAGACGGAAAAATATTCCGTAACTCACGAATCCGCTTAATCCGCGAAAACGTAGTTATCTATACAGGCGAACTCAGCTCACTCAAGCGTTTTAAAGACGATGTAAAAGAAGTATCGAAAGGTTACGATTGTGGTTTGCAAGTGAAAAATTATAACGACATCAAGGAAGGTGATGTTATCGAAGCCTACCAAGAGGTTGCCGTGAAAAAGAAATTGTAATAATTGTTAATAACATAA
>JAUNTM010000050.1 GCA_030538675.1 Capnocytophaga sp. | reverse complement strand
GGGACTTACCATTTCAATGCCGTTTTTTTTTGCAAAAACCGGCGATTTGTTCGGGCGGCCACTGCCCGCTTTCCAAGTAATTTCGCGCCCGTTTTTCCACCGAAGGGGTGAATTTTTGGTTATAGGCGAAGCGTTGTTTTCTTTCCTGTGAAAATTCGTGGGCTTTTTGAGGGTTGTAGTTCCTTTTCGGGGGACTGTTGCGTTTGAGCTATCTGCTTATCGTGGAAGGATTTACGCCTAATTCTTCGGTAATTTCTTTTTGTAAAAATCCCTTTTTCTCGTAAGACGGAAATTATGTATCTTTGTTCGCAGGTTAGATGTGCCATATATTTCAATTTTTGGACGGAGGCGAATATAATTCGTGCAAAGGAAAGGAGGTTTCCCTCCTGCCTTTGACCGAAAAAAATGGGTGTCTTCTCCGTAAAAATTGCGTTTGATAGTTGAATCTACACATTAAATATTTTTAAAATTACTTTGTACAGAACAAATAAATATATTATTTTTGCACCCTAAACGAAAGGAGGTGTATAGATTATGCTAATAATATCAGTAAAAGACGGAGAAAATATCGATAAAGCACTCAAACGCTACAAACGTAAATTCGACAGAACAGGCGTTGTACGTCAGTTGCGTAGCCGTCAGCAATTCACCAAACCTTCGGTAAAAAGAAGAGCCGAAATACAAAAAGCACAGTATATCCAACATTTGAGAGACCAAGAAGAGATATAGCAAGTGTTTAACTTTAATTACAAAAGCCGTTTTCTGACAGAAAATGGCTTTTTGTGTGCTATGTGCTATCCTCTGCAACCAAATATATTCGTACCTTTGTAGCATTGGTATTTTATTGCAATAACCTAATCAAAATCAATGCAGCAAAAACTCAATATATTCGAAAAATTTATTTATTTTATAAATATCATTATCGCAGCGATGCTTTTGATTTCGTATGGCGTCCCCTATCTCTTCCCTCAAAAATTCCCTGAACTGTCTGCACTTAGCCTGCTATTGCCCGTATTATTATCCATCAATATCATTTTTATTATATTTTGGGCTATTCGCCGAAAGAAACAAATAGTACTTTCCCTATTTGTTTTAGGGGTAGGTTTTGGATATTTTACCAAATTCATACAACTGTTCGACCGCAATAATGTCCCTGAAAAGGCCTTGACACTCATGTCGTTCAACGTTCGTTTGTTCAATCACTACAACTGGCATCCCGATAAGGATTTAGACCAAAAAATAATGACTTTCATCAAGGAAAAAAATCCTGATATCATCGCCATTCAAGAACATTATCGAAGTGCGAAAAACGAACCCAAAGAATATCCGTATCGCAAAATCATCTACAAAAACAAAACTGACCAATCAGGACAAGCGGTATACAGCCGATTTCCCATTCTTCAAGCGGGTTCTCTCAACTTCCCCGACACAGGCAATAACGGCATGTATGCCGACATCATAATAGCGCATGACACGCTAAGGCTTTACAATGTCCACTTAGAGTCCATGCATATCAATCCTGAAGAAGAGGAGTTGAGTCATGAAAACTCTAAGAAATTGATACGGAAAATAGGAAGTCGATTTGCCCGCCAGCAAGAGCAAACTGAAATATTAAAAGCGCACATGCAGACCTCTCCGTACAGAATCATCGTTTGTGGCGACTTTAACAATACTGCATTTTCATATATTTATAAGGAAATCAAAGGCAAAAACATGGTTGACACATTTGAAAAATCAGGATTTGGATTGGGACGTACTTTTAATTTCAAATATTTTCCGCTTCGCATTGACTTCATTCTGATGGATTCTTCCATTCATGTGTATGATCACCAAACATTTGACGTGGATTATTCTGACCACTTCCCCATCATGGCAGCTTTTGGACTTAATAATCCATAAATCGTCATCAAACAGACTTCCGGTAGCGTTTGGCAAATCTTTCTATATTCATCTCATGAGCGATACGCTCTCTTTCAAATATAGCATCCATTAATATTGATGACACATAGGGTGCCGTCATCACGCCCCGCGTACCTAAACCGTTTAGAATCCAATAGTTCTTCCATTTCGGATGCTGTCCCAGTAGCGGCCGTCTATCGATCACTGTCGGACGGACTGCCGCCTCCTGAGCTATAATCTCGTACGGACAACTGATGATATTCTCCAGCTTATGTATCAATTCGTTACGTGCTTCTTCCGTAGGCGTATTTGTCAAATCATCCCAACCATATGTCGCCCCTATTTTATACTCATCCTCTCCTACTCTGAATATAAACCCATCACTTTTGACGATAGCATCACATTTCAATTCGGGAGAACGAAACGTCAACAATTCCCCTTTACAGGGACGTAACGGTAAATAATTAAAAAATGGATTGTGAATCAAACCGAAACCTTCACAAAACACAACACGACGTGCTTCAAGTCCCTTGTATTCCACACCATCATATGTATGACGCAACTCCTTATAATCAAATGATACTTCTTGATAATCACCTAATTGCAACTCTGTAAAATAACGCAAAGATGTCTCTAAAAATTCCTTTACCAACAACCTCCCCGTATGACGAACTTTTCCCAAACCGTATAAAGCCTCGATACCTTTCCAAGACGATGAAAACACTTCCGCTTGTAGCAAATCATTCAACACCTCGCGGTCTGATGCTGCAAACCAATCATTCTGCTCCTGCACTGAGGCAAACTTACGGTATAACGGAATAGACTGAAAAAAACGCTCTCCTAAAGAAGCTTCTACAGCTGAATAAAAATCCCGACTTACCTGCATTTGTGCAGAAGCGTTCCATACGGCAGAAAATCGTTTTAATACTACAGGATTAAATATTCCCCCTGCCACTTCACTCGAACGTTGTGAATGGTTACTTATGATGGCGAACGTTTTCCCTCGTTCAGCAAGCCGATGTGCAAAAACAACCCCAGCCAAACCGCCTCCTACAATAATACAATCTTTCATAAAAATAAAAAAACTGCTCCAAAAATAAGAAAATTCTCACTTTGAAGCAGTTATATAAATCACTTTACTACTTTTAGCATGCTTAATTAGCCCACATGTCTTGTTCTCTACTCCTTATACGTTCTCTAATCTTATCGGATTCAAGCAACTGGAACAAAGAATTGTCAGGCAGATAATCTTGAATAGTTCGGTCACCATACACGTTGTCTTCCTTGTAAATTACAGCGTTGAACATACGCGCATTGAGCAAGTGGTCAAACGAAAGCGGTTTTGCCGAATTTCGCCGATTAAACACTTTCGCTTCATGAAGTATTTCTCTGGCTTGTGGGAACCAAACCCAAAAGAGTTCTATCAATGCCGATGATTTGTCGTCCGTAGAATCTATAAAATTCACATCGGGAGCCACTGGAGCTATTCCCAGAAGCCGGTATTTGAGTTCTCCTTGTCGTTTGTCAAAATACCACAGCCCACGTATACGATATTGTACGATATCGGCAGAAGTCAAATCGCGTTTCGCAACAAACTCAGGCGATAATTCTTCCCCAGCATTGAGCTGCTGATACCCGAAGTCAAGCGTGTCAATTTTTGACAAAGCGGGTTTGAGCTGTTCGTACGTACGTCTTTCCGTAAAATACGAATCTACATACGTTTCGGTAAGCGTCCCGTCTTTCATGTGCTTAACAAGCACATCAAAAAGTGAACGGCGGTACTCACTCATATCCATCGTATCAATTGGAAACAACAAAGGAAAATTAACCCTTTCGTTCAAATCAATAATCTCCCATACTTCGGTCGACCACAGAATATCTCTTTGGTCAACATACCCATAAGGCAAAGGCTTATCGTTATCTGCTAAAATGCGTTCTTCACTCACCTCATTGATTTCAGAAGGCACCTTTGCATTCAAAAGATTCCCTTGGGCAAATGTCAATTGCGATGCAACTACAAGTCCCACAAACAAACCAATTTTTTTCCAATTAAACATCATTTGTCAAATACGTTTTTTTTTATTAATTTGTAATTTCAATAGCGACCGGCGATATATTAGGCAATCTATAAGAAGAATTTCCAACCACCGATGCTTTAATGTCAAATATCTGAACCATATCACCACGTTTTGCTCTATTGAGTGCCGATTTAGCAGCTGCATCCAATTTATTTCCGTTCACAGAGACGGTAGGTTGTCCCGGAATAAAAATCTTAAATGAATTTACATTCAACTTTAAGTCAAAGTCGAAATCTTCCAAGACAGCTGTGATAGTAGCTACCGACAAGTTTGCTTTTGGCAATTTCAATGCACCTCCGCTTCCTGTCATACCACTGATAGCTCCTGACGGGCGAGGAATATCTTTGATACGGAATGCTTTAGAGGATGAAAAACGCTGTCCGTCTATCTCACCCGATACATTGATAGTAACTTCTCTACCTTGCCCCGGATTCATCGCATAGCTTGAGCCTGATGACTTAGAAAGTCCCGGAGCTGAAGCACTTACTTTATTGTCAGGCACACCCGGCATTGATATGGTAATAGGATTCGATACACCACGGTACACCACGTTCATTTTATCGGCAGAAATAACAGCCGAATTTGGCTTCGGTATAGTCGAGAATTTTTGGTCAACCGGCACTGCGATACGCTCTCCGTCTTGGTCAAAGTAAAGATTTCCTACAATACGGTGTTCACCTGCATTACCGGCACTTACTTTAAGTTTTACTTTACCGTCTTGAATTTCATAATCATTAGCGCCCAACTTTCTTCCGTCAAGAGTCAACTCCACTTCGTTTGGACGTGTAGAACTGTCTTTACGCCCCAACACGATAGCTCCATCGAACTGTTCGCCTTGGTAATAAGCCCCTTTGGACTGCTCCAGCAAAGTGGTATAATTCGTCATCGAAATCTGAGATTTCATCTCTTCGCTCAACATCGAGTTGTAGAACTGCTGCTCTGCCTCACGCACATCGGACTCTAACATTGAGAGTTTTGCCACAGATGCAATGTACGGGAACCCTTCAAAGTTATATTTAAGCCAATCACGCGACACGCCATCTCGGTCAGTTACGTTTGCCGTAGAGAAATTGGACTCGATATGGTGAATCAAATCTTTGTTTTTCTCGTTATCTGCACCGCCAAGCTGTTCGATAAGACCGTTTTTAAATTCGTTTATTTTCGCAACAAACTCCTCCCCTGCTGGTTTAAGTTTATCGCCTACAAAGAATTTCTGGTCTAAGAAATCCGATTTATCCATTACCTGATAATCGGTTTTGTCTGCCGCCTGCCCCATCACTTGATTTTTAATATCGTTGATATAATTGTACAAGTTATCGGACAGCTGTTTTACTACTTGCGATTTTTTGAGAGCCTCTCCGTACTGTTCGCTATTCTCTTCGGCACTGCGTTGCAAAGCCTCCATAGATGCGATATTTACTTGATTGGTTCTGTTCGCCGAATCTTCTAATTTTTCATTCATTAACCCAAATGCACTCAGGACTTCCTTCCCCATGTTGAGAGCCAACATAGCGATAAATACCAGATACATTAGGTTAATCATCTTTTGCCTAGGACTATTTCCTCCTGCCATAATATTGTAATATTTCTTAGTTAAAAATAAGTTTTACCGTAAATTCTTATTTTCCACCCATGGCAGATAGCATTCCACCGTATACATTATTCAAAGACTTGAGATTGTCTTTGAACGACAACATTTGTTCATTTAAAGAATTGAGATTATCCACCACTCCTGCTTGGGCAGATACTTGGTGTTCTGTACGCTCCAACTGCAATTTGTACAAGCTGTTAAGCGACTCAAGATGCGTAGCTGCCAATGACAACTCTTCGCCGTATTTGTGTGTGGAAGAAATGGCATCGGTAACAGGAGCTATTTCTTTGGCAGCGCCAGCAAAGTTCTGGATAGACTTCCCTAGCGAGTTCATCAAGTCAGCATCGATTTTGGCATCGGCCAGCAAATTGTCAAGTTTTTCTGAAAGAGAAGCTTTTACTTCTTCGTCTACAACATCTCTGGGCTGCTCTACCACAGCAGTAGCAACGCCAAGCTGGCGTGCTTGTCCTCCTGCTAATTCAGGATACACCAACGACCAATCGTATCCTTCTTCCACCGGTTCGAAAGCCGAAATAAAGAATATAATAGCCTCTGTAATAAGCCCTACTGCCAAGAGAGTACCTCCATTGATTCCCATAAATTCCCAGTGTAAAATTTTGAAAAGTGCTCCAAGGATTACAATAGATGCCCCAATACCGTAGGCCATATTGAATAATTTTTTTGTTGATTTGTTTGACTGTGCCATAATGAATTTAATTAATTTTACTTTTTGCTTTTTTTACTTGATACTGATTAACTTTCTTTTTTATTAACGAAAACCTCTGCTACTTTGTCTTGTTACGTCAGTTCCCATATAATCTTGTACGGTACGGAAGCCTATATAGCTTCGTGCTGAATCTTGATATTCGAAATCGCGTGTGTTAACCTGCAACATGTAAGCAACATCTTTCCAAGAGCCTCCTCGGACTACTTTACGAAGATTGTTTTCATCTGACACATTTGGATTCATTGTTGACATATATTCATAAGAATTTGGGTCGTAAGAAGTATTTGTCCACTCAGCTACATTACCCGCCATATTATATAGGTTATAACCATTAGGTTCGTATGATTTTGCTTCTACTGTATAAAGTGCGTTATCAGCAGCGTAATCTCCCCGCAAGGGTTTAAAATTCGCTAAGAAACAAGCTCTATCATCGGTCGTGTAAGGACCTCCCCAAGGGTACGTCCCTGATTCAAGCCCTCCACGAGCGGCAAATTCCCATTCTGCTTCGATAGGTAACCGGAAAGAATTTACCACATCCAATCCTTTTGATTTTTGGTATGAGTTCTTATTCAAAGTTCTCCATTCGCAAAAAGCTTTTGCTTGCATCCAATTGACCCCAACTACAGGATATTCTCCATAAGCCTCATGCCAAAAATAGTCATTGTGCATCGGCTCATTGTACGAATACTCGAAATCACGAATCCAAACAGTAGTATCGGGATATATTTTTACTATTTCTTCTTTGATAAAATCACGGCGATTTCCACGGGTACGAGCGGCTTTCTCTACATCCAACCATTGGTAACGGAATACTAATTTATTCACATCCATAGGACGCTTCCCGTTGTAAGTTTCCTCCAAAGGAACGTACATAGAATCCATTACTTCTGCATAATACTCATCCGGATATTTTTTAGTATCCCAAATCAGTTTCGCTTTTGGATTGAGTTTACGCCCTTCGTAGCCTGTTTCACCCAAGCCCGCGTAGTTATCGTACATATATTTGTCATATACGCTTAGATTATCGGTGTCTGCATCAAGAAATGCAAATTCACCAATTCCTCCGCTACCCGGGGTTTGTCCAGACTCATCTGCCAAGATAGCCAAACGCGTCTTGATAATGGAATCACGAACCCAGTTGACAAACTGCCGGTATTCGCTATTAGTTATCTCTGTTTCATCCATATAAAATGAACGAACAGTAACTGTTTTCGTGGGTGCGTTCATACTCGCTGTCTTGTCGTCGTCGGAACTACCCATGATAAATGCACCTCCTGGTACAAGTGTCATGCCATACGGCTTGGGCTGTTTCCAATTCTTACCTTTAACCCCTACGAGTTCACCTTTATTGTCTCCTCGACCACAGGCGTAGAGTACTGCTACTACCAAAAGCAGCATTGAAATTCTTTTCACCATAAATTCCATTTATAATTTCACATTATAGTTTTGAGGTGCAAACCTACTTATTTGTTTTGAATTGTACAAAGTTATACACTCATAAAATTCATTTTAGCTGCAAATTTAACGTGAAATTTAGGAACGGTTAACAATCATTGCTTGATTTTAAAAAATTTACAATCGCAACAACACTCTAACTCCTTGGTATCTTTCACCATTCACCGTCAATAAACCACCCCTCCCCCATCAAACTGATACAAAGTTACATTTTTTGAACTATAAAACAAAATATATTGAATAATTATTATTTATTTAACTATTTAACCACTATTGTTTCTCTTCTCAAACGCCTCAAAACTTGTAATAGGCGGTCATTTTCAAACAACAAATCATCAAATTTATCAAACTATAATTGATTTATATGATGAATAATCCGATATTTGCAACTTGAACAATAAATTATACACCTATCACATGTATACCGATATTAAGAAATTGCTTAACGAAGCCGCGGCAGGGGAAAAAGTCATCCTCAAAGGCTGGGTTCGTACTTTCCGCAGCAACCGCTTCATCGCCTTGAACGACGGTTCAACCATACAAAACGTGCAAGTAGTCGTTGATTTTGAAAACACGGACGAAGCCACGCTCAAACGCATCACCACAGGAGCCGCAGTGGAAATCAATGGCGTGGTAGCGGAAAGTCAAGGAAAGGGACAAGCTATTGAAATTCAAGCTACTGAAATCAAAATATTGGGGGACTCCAATCCTGAAACCTATCCCATACAACCCAAAAAGCATTCGCTGGAATTTCTCCGTGAGAATGCCCACTTGCGTGTCCGTACCAATGCTTTCGGGGCGATTATGCGGGTTCGTTCCGTATTGGCTTTTGCCATTCACGATTATTTCCAAAAGAACGGATTTTTCTACGTCAATACCCCGATTATCACCGGAAGTGATGCCGAAGGGGCGGGCGAAATGTTCCGCGTAACGACCCTCGATGCCAAAAATCCACCGCTAAACGATGACGGTTCGGTTGATTATAAAAAGGATTTCTTCGGGAAGGAAACCAACCTGACCGTTTCGGGACAGCTTGAAGGCGAAACTTTTGCGATGGCATTGGGCAAAATTTATACGTTTGGACCGACCTTCCGTGCCGAAAACTCCAATACCTCACGCCACTTGGCAGAATTTTGGATGATTGAACCCGAAGTGGCGTTCCTCGACCTTAACGGAAATATGGATTTGGCGGAAGATTTCATCAAATACGTGCTTTCGTACACGCTCGAACGTTGCCGTGAGGACATCGAATTTCTTGAAAAAAGGCTTCTTGAAGAAGAAAAATCAAAACCGCAAAACGAGCGCAGTTCGATGTCGCTTATCGAAAAACTTAACTTTGTGATTAACAACGGATTTAAGCGGGTAAGCTACACGGAAGCCATCGATATTTTGAAAAATTCGACCCCGAACAAAAAGAAAAAATTCCAATACCTTATTGAAGAATGGGGTGCCGACCTGCAAAGCGAACACGAGCGTTTTCTGGTGGAAAAACATTTTGAGTGTCCCGTTATTTTGTACGATTATCCCGCCAAAATCAAAGCGTTTTACATGCGATTGAATGAAGATGGTAAAACGGTTCGGGCGATGGATATTCTTTTTCCCGGCATCGGCGAAATCGTGGGCGGGTCGCAACGGGAAGAACGCTACGACGTATTGCTCGAAAAAATCAAAGCAATGGGCATCGACGAAAAAGAACTCTGGTGGTATCTTGACTTACGCAAATTCGGAACTGCCGTACACAGTGGTTTCGGGCTTGGTTTTGAACGGCTTGTGTTGTTCACCACGGGAATGACCAACATTCGCGACGTAATCCCTTACCCAAGAACACCGCAAAGTGCCGAATTCTAAATTTGAAAATGAGAAAATTTGAAGATTTGAAAATTCTTTGCGGATATGAAAAGAGCTTTTTATTATTTTTCTAATTTTTAAAAAACCGCTCTTTCCTGCTTTCTATTCCCTAAAACAAAAGGCTAAAGATGAAAACCACCTTTAGCCTTTTATTATTTCCCTTTGAAAAATTTGAGTAGAATGAGTATCCCACTGACACTTGAACAACTGAATTTTTAATATCCTGACGTAAATGATAAATCTTTGTCTTGGTCAAGTCTTTTTTGCTTGTTGATTTCCAATTGCAAATGCTTTTCGTATTGAGAAAACATAAACAAATTATACGCCTCAAAAGAAACCGTTTCTCTGACAGAATTTAAGGTTTCGTAATAACGTGCTTTGTCCTCAGCAAAAATTATTCCCAAGGGCAATCCGTATTTTCGTTGGATAAAATTCATCAAAAGCCTTGAAGTCCGTCCGTTGCCATCTAAAAAAGGATGAATGGTAACCAACTGATAATGAGCGTAAAAAGAAAGTTCCAATTGAGAACGTATATTTTTTTGCTTCGGAAAAACTTCATTCAATTCAGCCGCTAATTTTCCAATAGCAGGAATTATTTTTGTGTAATTCATAAAAGATACAGAGCCTGCCGTTACGCCTGTTTTCCGAAATTCGCCTTTTGAGGCATCAACCGTACCATTGATATTAGTAAATATTTCGCCTGTATTTTTCATTACCAAAGCCCCTATTTCCTGTATAAATTCCATTGAAATTGCCCTGCCTTTATCGGCTTCCTTAATGACAAAATTCAATGCGTGATAATGGTCGATAGTTTGGTTTGAATACAAAATATTTTTTCCGCCCGGCGTATTTCCTGTCTGTATCAAGTCCACACTTTCTTCAAAAGTAAGCGTCGAGCCCTCAATACGGGTTGAATGGCTCGTTATGAGGATTTTATTGAAATCTTCATAGTTAAGATTTTCTTCAACACCTATTTTTTTGTATTCTTTTATTATTTCTAACAACATAATTTTCAGTAGATTAAAAAATTAGCACTTCGACAATCTGCTATCTTATGAAAACATAAATGAAAATTTCCGAAAACACTACAACAGCGACCCGTCAAACAAAAACGGAATCAAATCCTTGACCGAATGTGCCTGTACGACCTTGCCTGCCGCTCCCATAAAATACACGGAAACAGGCTGTTGCTGACGGATTTCGTACTCCGCCATCGACTGCCGGCAAGCACCGCAAGGCGATACAGGCACCGCCGTCGGTACTTCCGCAGAACCCGACACCGCCACCGCTTTGATGATTTCATTCGGGTATAACGCCGAAGCCTGATAAATAGCGACCCGCTCGGCACACAGCCCCGACGGATACGCCGCATTTTCTTGGTTCGACCCGATGATAATCTCACCATTCGCCAGCAAAACCGCTGCTCCTACTTGGAATTTAGAGTACGGTGCATACGCTTTTTTACGAGCTTCCACAGCCGCCAGCATTAGTTTTTTTATTTCTTCCGAAAGAAAATCAATAGACTCATATTCAGTATATTGCACTGAAAAATTTTTAGATTGTGGCATAGCTAACTACATTATTATCACAACAATAGGAATTCCCAAAACGCAAATAGAATTTTGACACCCAAACAACAAATGTAGCAAATAATTTGTAATTAAATACATACCTTTGCAAATTGTAAACCAATGATATCCGAATTATGACATTTGAAATCTGTGCAAGCTCGTTTGAGTCTGCCAAAAATGCGGCGTTGGCAGGTGCCCAACGGATAGAGTTATGCAGCGAACTCGGCGTAGGCGGCATTACGCCCAGTTACGGACTTATCCAAAAAGTGATGAACGATTTGAGCATCGCCAACTGCGTACTGATTCGCCCCCGAAGCGGTGATTTTACCTACACGGACGATGAATTTGACGTGATGCTCCGCGACATTGCTTTTTGCAAACAACTGCATTGCGACGGTGTGGTTTCAGGAGCGCTAAACCCCGACGGCACTATCGACGAAGAAAAAACAGGGAAAATGGTAGAAGCATCGGGCGGAATGGATTTCATTTTCCACCGTGCTTTTGACTGTACGCCCGACCCTAAAGAAGCCTTGATTACACTGAAAAAACTCGGTGTAAAACGCATCTTGACTTCCGGCAAAAAGAAATCGGCGGTGGAAGGACTGCCTCTTTTGGAAGAACTCAATACGCTGGCAAACGGTAAAATTACCATTATGCCGGGCGGTGGCATCAATACCCGTAGCATCTTGAAAATCAGGGAAGCAGGCTTTCACGAAATCCATTTTTCGGCAACCGTTTTTGAGAAATCCAAAGGCTCGTTACCGTTTTCGTTCCTTACGGAAGCCTTCCTCGATGAGAGCGTGCGTCCCGTATCAAACGTTGAGCAAATCAAAACTATTATTAAATCCGTAACTCCATAAATATGGCGTATCTTATCATCAGTCTTATTTTTTTGGTTTTCTTCGGATTGTCATTCTACGCCTCCAGAGCACTCAAAACACTGAAGATTAGTAAAATAGGAATTTACGCATTCAATGCCGTTGCCTTGCTTATCATCGCCAATCTCATTTGGCAATACACACACCGCGAGCAAAACGTGTGGAATAAAGAACAAATGTACGCAATGGTGGCGTTCCTAACGTGGATTTTGGTGTTGCTGACCGTTTCGATAATTCTTTTTTTAGAAGACATCAAAAGAATTGCGAAATTCGTTTTTAAAAAGAAAAAAACAAACGAAACCCGTATTGAAGGACGGCGGAAATTCATCAGTCTGCTTGGCTTGGGACTTGCCGCAATTCCTTTTGCTTCAATGCTTTACGGAATTACGAAAGGAAAATACAATTTTAAAGTTTGGAAATATACGCTTTCTTTCGATGACCTTCCCGAAGCGTTTGACGGCTACCGTATCACGCAAATTTCGGACATCCACAGCGGAAGTTTTGACGACCGAGAAAAAATCCAGTACGCCATCGACCTTATTAACGAACAAAAAAGCGATGTACTTTTCTTCACGGGCGATATGGTCAATAATCTGGCAACCGAAATGCTCCCTTGGACGGAAATGTTCAAGCAGTTGAAAGCCCCTGACGGGCAATATTCCGTTCTCGGAAACCACGATTACGGCGATTATTCGGCTTGGGCATCTGCGGAAGCGAAAGCCAAAAATTTACAAGATATTAAAGACATTCACAAGGAAATCGGGTTTCGGTTGTTGCTTGACGAACACGTTTATTTGGAGAAAAACGGACAGAAAATAGCCGTTGTCGGGGTTGAAAACTGGGGACACGGACGCTTTGCCAAATACGGAAATTTGGACAATGCGTTGGCAAAAACCCAACCTGACGATTTCAAAATCCTGCTCAGCCACGACCCTACGCATTGGGAATACGTGGTGCTTCCCGAAAACAAAAACATACAGCTCACGCTCAGCGGACACACGCACGGAATGCAGTTCGGGATTGAAATTCCGGGCTGGCTGCGGTGGAGTCCGTCGCAATGGGTTTATAAATATTGGGCAGGAATGTACGAAGAAAAAGGAAAATTCCTCAACGTGAACCGAGGTTTCGGCTTTCACGCATTCCCCGGAAGGGTCGGCATTTTTCCCGAAATTACGGTTATTGAATTGAAAAAATCTTGAGGGTTTAGGAATGAGCCATTAGCTATTTAGGAAATAGCCATTAGCCAAATAGGAAATAGTGATTTTTTAGAATGGTGTTTTCAACTCTCGTGAAAAAACGCTAATTTTTTAAATAATTCGCTTTATTTCCAAATTATTTCTTATTTTTGTGCTATAATACTTGTATATATGGAGAAATTCGGCGACATAATCAATGTAAAAGTACCTGTTTTGATTTGTTTTTTTGCCGATTGGCATGGACTTTCGGAACAGATGAATCCCATATTGAGGGAAGTTACCGTTGTGATGGGCGAAAAAGCCAAAGTTATTAAAGTTGATGTAGACAAAAACAAAGACCTTACCAAAGCATTGACTATTAACGGATTACCAACTACCATCATTTATTGGAATAAAGAATTGGTGTGGCGTGAAGAAGGCGTTCAAAGTACGGAAACACTTTTGGCAGCCTTGCAGAAATACGCTTCATAGCGATGTTTTTCATTGAGAACAAAAAAGACCTCCACAGTGAGGTCTTTTTTGTTTTGCGAAAATATTGTGATATCATTTTTTCAAAAGATGGACTATTCTCCTTTCGGGAAAAACACCACCGCTTGCCCGCCGCCTGCTGCCATTTTTACGGTCAAGGTATCTGAGGGCGTTACTTCTTTTTCAAAAATAACGTAATCCGTCGGGTTGGTGTCCCAATGGGCCTTTTCGCCATCGGCATAAATAACGGCTTTGTAGGTTTTTTCTTTTTCAAGAAAATCAAGGGGAACGGCAACCGTTCTGGCTTCTTCATTGGTGGCCGCTCCGAGGAAATAACGGTCTTTCGCCCGGCGGACAATAACCACGTATTCGCCCGGCTCGCCCTGCAACGCTTCCGAACGGTCGCAATCGGCATCAAAATCCCTAAAAAATTGAAACGCAGGGTGTCCTTCGTAATTCTCAATCAGGTCGGCTGCCATTTGCATCGGCGAATACAGCACCACCCAATTGGCAATCTGCTTGGCGAGCGTGGTATGCACCCGGGCATTACCGGGATCTTGGTCGTTCCATTTTTTATGATTTTTAGAATTCCGGGTATTTTCATACGTGATGTCAAAAATCCCCGGCGTATAATCGAGCGGTCCGGAAAGCATCCGTGTAAACGGCAAAATCAGCGTATGCGACGGCGGATTGCCCGTACTCCAAGCGTTCCACTCCATACCGCGAACGCCCTCACGCGTCATCATATTCGGATAGGTACGGCGGATGCCCGTGTCCTTAATCGGTTCGTGGGCATCAAGCATAATCCCGTACTTGGCAGCTGTTTCCACCACCTTACGGTAGTGATTGACAGCATATTGGCTGTGATGAAAATAGCCTTCGGAAAAACCGCCTGCATAGCCTGTTTTGACCATATCAATGCCATACGCCCGATACCATTCAAAGGCTTTTTCCAACTGGTTTTCATAATTGATGATGTTACCGCCCGTTTCGTGATGACCGATGATTTTCACGTTTTTCGCTTTGGCATACCGCACGATTTCGTCCATATCAAAATCGGCATACGGCTTGGTAAAATCGAATGCCTGGGTGGTTCCCCAATGCTCCCAACCTTCATTCCAGCCCTCGTAAAGCACGGCTTCGATGTTGTTTTTCGCCGCAAAATCAATATATTTTTTAGCATTTTCGGTCGTTGCCCCGTGCCGGTCGCCCATACTCCAGCCTTCAATTCCAAGGTGCATTCCCCACCAAACACCCACGTATTTCACAGGCTTAATCCACGAAGTATCCGCAATTTGCGATGGTTCATTCAAATTCAATATCAATGACGAATTGATAAGCCCGACCGCCTTATCGGAAATCTGCACCGTCCGCCACGGCGTAACAAAACGGCTGCCGAGTACGGCTTTCGTGCCGTCTTTGAGCGGTGCCAATTCCGAACGGAACGCCAGACCGTCTGTCTTCAACAAGGTCATATCCGCATAATTTTTTAACGCTGCCTCGTGAATGCTCACATACGCACCGCTTTCCGTCTTGAAAGTTGCCGGCGTATTGGCACTTTTCAATTGGCTAATCGGCTGAATATCATATAGTAATTCATAAGTATCGAAGTTTGCCGGCGTTGCCCACGACTTGCCGTCTTCTGCAAAAACAAATTCCGTTAATTCATTATTAATTACGATTTCGTTTTCATCTGCAACATCGTATTCGTACCGGAATCCCAATCCATCGTCAAAAACACGGACACGAAGCGTAAGTTGCACATTTTCAACATTTTTAAACGAAACCGCCAATTCGTTATGGTGGTCGGTAATGGTCTTGTTTTCGCCCCACGGCTGATGCCAAACCGTATTATTTTCGTTCTTTTCAACATTGGAAACCGAAAATCCGTCCGACAAATTCACTTGCTCCGACTCCAATCCGAGTTTTCCGTTTTTCATAAGAAGTTGATTTTCAAATAAAACATTATACGATAACGTTCCTGCTTCGTCAGAAAACAACGTGAATTTGATACGGCTATCGGGCGAACTTACCTCCCACGCTCCCGAACGGCTTTTTGTCGCACATTGCACGAACAACAACAAAAGTCCGATAAATGATATTCTTTTCAACATTTTTAGTATGATTTTCAATTGATTACAATCGTTTCTTTATTCTTCCCTACACCTTTTATGGTCAGTGATTTCCAATGTTTTGGCAAAACCGATTTTCGTTTTACGATGCCTTTTTCGGTAATTTCCAAATTGGCAAAACCGAACAAAACGGCTTGCAATAATCCTCCCGAAGCCGTAACAAACTGCGTTTGCGAATGCTTGTCGGCACTTTCCGCCAACGCCCCAAGCGGCCTGCGTTGGTTTGGCACGAAGGCTTTCAGAAAATGTTCATACGCCTTTTCAAGATTTCCCATTCGGGAAAAATTAACCGACAGTATGGCGTGAGCCATTGCCGGCCCGTTGGCATCCAATCGGGGTTCGTAATAGGCGATATCGGTTTTAATCCGATTCTCATCGGTAATAATTCCGAGCGGAAACGCCAACATATTTACATCGGCTTGCTTTATTTCCGCACCGTTGTAGCCTTCGTATTCAAGCGTATGCCCAAATTTTCCGTCTGCTAAAATACGGATTTTTTGGGAAACGGCTTCCATTTTCGGTGTGAATTTCCGTCCGCCGACGTGCTTGTCCGCTTTTTTGAAATCCAACAAAAACCGCTTGACCGCACCGTTGGTAAAGGCATTATCGGTTACGTTGTGGGCGTATTCGTCCGCACCGACCACGCCTTTTACGGAAAACGTACCGTCCGCATTTGCCGACACCCGGCTTTCCCAGAATTTTGCAATGCCTTCCATTACCGGAAATGCTTTCTGCCGAAGCCAAACTTCGTCTTTCGTTGCACAATAAAAATTCCAAAGAGCGATGCCTACGTCGGCAGTGATGTGGTGTTCGAGAATGCCCGTGAGGAACTGGCTCGGCGTGGATTCTTCGCCCTTATCATCGGATTCCCACGGAAACATCATTCCTTCGTAACCAAAACTCTGTGCGATTTGCCTTGCTTTTCCGCTGTTCCTGATACGGTAATCGAGGGTTGGTTTTGCCAAATCGGGTTGCAAAACTATCAGCGGTGGCAACATCCACAGTTCGGCATCCCAAAAAATATGACCGTTGTAGCCGTTGCCCGTCAGCCCGAAAGGCGGTATTGCCTGCCCGGTTCCGACACGCGTGGACGCGTACAAATTGTACAACGCCAACCGCACCGCCTGCTGTGCCGGTTCATCGCCTTCAATGATAATATCGCTTTGCCACAGCCGCTCCCATTCTTCTAAATGCTTATCTATCAACGCCCTCTCCCCTACCGACTGTCCGTACACGACCATTCGTTCGGCTTGCGACAACGGACTGCGATAATCCACCGACGAAGCGAAGGCAAACAAAAACGTAACCGTATAACTTTCGCCCTTGCGAAGCGTTTTTTCTTCGTACATCATTCCCGAAATATCAGTTTTTGAGAAATCAGGAGTATCCAATGCAGCAAATGCCCACGCCAGTCCGTGTCGCTCATAATTACTTTTTGCCAATAGTGAATGCAGTTTCATTTTGAAATCCAAATCGATAATTTCTTTGGAAAATGGCTGTGCCGAAGCGTTGTCCGTTTCACCCGACGGGCGTAATTGTTGCGTAATTCGCCATTGCAAATTGCGTTTTGCCGTTATTTTGATTTGATAGATGACCGACTGCGGAAGTTGCCTAAGCGGCATGATTTTTATTCCTGAAGAAAAATCATCGTCTTCAAAATCAGATGAATACACGGATTTTTTCAAATCTATCCGCTGACGGAAATTTTTCATTTCCGTAGGATTTATAATTTTTCCGTCCACCGAAAATTCAAAATTCATCGGGTTGGGAAGTGTCATCAGACGGCTGACTCCTTCGGGCGAAACCCTGTCATACAACCCCGAAGCTACGATATGCCGCACCTGCAACGGATTTTGTTCGGGCGTGATACCGAGATAGCCGTTGGCTACCGTAACAGGCGTAAAGTCATCTGAAAAATTTGCTTCGACAATCCAATTTTCATTGGGTTGAGCTATTGAAAGACAGTAAAACAGTAAGAATAAACAGCGAATCATATTTTTAAGATTGTCCATTACTATTTGATAATCAATTTTTAAATATTTGTTTTGATATCACACCCGATGTTTCACAACGAAATGAAAATCTTTTCGGAAATGAACCAAATATAAATCCAACTCCACTTCTTCCCGATGTTTCACAAATGAATTGAAAACCCTATCCGAAAAGAACAAAATAAAAAGCCAACTACAATTCTGCCA
>JAUNTM010000166.1 GCA_030538675.1 Capnocytophaga sp. | reverse complement strand
CATTTTATTGGATGATTTAGAAAAAGAATATACGATAAAAAAATATACACTTAATACCCAAAAACTGTATGGAATAGATAAAGATGTTGAAATGTATAATATAGCGAACCATAACTCTAATTTTAGAGGATATGTAATTCTCATTACGGCTCTTCCTGATATAGACCAAAATACCACTTGGAAAAAAATTGATTCCGTTATTGTAAATCAAAATCTCATACCTGCCGAAGTATTTAAAAAGGAATTCCATTCAAAGAAAAAAATATTCAATCAGTATAAATTGATAAAAAAAATCAACACCCAATATTATGCTTCCGAAAACTGTCTGGTTGAAGGAATATCTTTCGTGAAATATCCGCCTGTATTTAATCTCTCTGGAGAAGGTACTGCAAATCTTTCGGGAAATATAGTAAGCTACCAAGAAGTCAGAAAAGCGTATCAGGATACCTATTCTGACAAATTTCCTATGGAAAACAAAGGTGTTTTTTTACATCATACCATCAAAAATATCTATCTTTCCGCTATCGAAACCATAAATAACATGAAAGTATATCGTTTTTGGACTTTTGATGATTGGCATGACGAATACGGCTATAATTATCACAGGGGCATTGACCGTTTTGCGTATGTGGAGGGCAAAGGAATTGTAGGCGGTTCGTATGATTTTTATTTTGATTTTGAGCCGGCAGGATTTAAACGAGTAGCAAAAACGGAAATCATGTGGGCTAAAGAACTTTTTCCTGAAAAACAGTAACCTTTCGAATCACCATCTTTTTTTACAAAAAAACACTCTCAAATCTTTTAAAATTTGTAACTTTGTGGAGATTTATAAAAAAACGAGACAACAACCCTAATACAAACCATTAAACTTCTGAAAAATAATGAATTACAGGATTGAAAAAGACACGATGGGTGAAGTGAAAGTGCCTGCCGGCAAACTCTGGGGAGCACAAACCGAACGTTCACGCAACAATTTTAAGATTGGCGAACCGGCTTCGATGCCCAAAGAAATCATCGACGGATTTGCGTATTTGAAAAAAGGTGCAGCGTATGCCAATTGCGAATTGGGCGTTCTTTCGCAAGAAAAAAGAGATTATATCGCCAAGGTTTGCGACGAAATCCTCGAAGGAAAATTATACGACCAATTTCCGCTCGTAATTTGGCAAACAGGTTCGGGAACACAGTCCAATATGAATGTGAATGAAGTGATTGCCAACCGCGCCCACCAGCTTGCGGGCAAAACTATCGGTGAAGGCGAAAAAACGTTGCAACCCAACGATGATGTGAACAAATCGCAATCCTCCAACGATACCTTCCCGACAGGAATGCACATTGCAGCGTATAAAATGGTAGTGGAAACGACCATTCCGGGGGTGGAACGTTTGCGTGATACGCTTCAAAAAAAATCGGAAGAATTTAAAAATGTTGTTAAAATAGGGCGTACGCACCTTATGGATGCTACGCCACTCACGTTGGGACAAGAATTTTCGGGCTATGTGGCACAGCTTAACCACGGACTCAAAGCGCTCCGCAACACCCTCAGCCATCTTTCGGAATTGGCGCTCGGCGGAACTGCCGTTGGTACGGGACTCAACACGCCTAAAAATTACGATGTGGTGGTGGCTAAACACATTGCCGAATTTACAAAACTCCCGTTTGTAACTGCCGAAAACAAATTTGAAGCCCTCGCTTCGCACGATGCCATTGTGGAAACACACGGGGCGTTGAAGCAATTGGCGGTATCGCTCAACAAGATAGCGAACGACATCCGTATGATGGCATCGGGACCACGCAGCGGTATCGGCGAAATCCTTATTCCTGCCAACGAACCGGGAAGTTCGATTATGCCGGGGAAAGTAAATCCTACTCAATGTGAGGCACTTACGATGGTTGCCGCACAAGTAATGGGCAACGATGTGGCGATTACCGTAGGGGGTACGCAGGGACATTACGAACTGAATGTATTCAAACCTGTAATGGCAGCCAACTTCCTTCAGTCGGCACGGCTTATCGGCGAGGCTTGCGTAAGTTTTGACGAGCATTGTGCGGCAGGTATCGAACCTAACTATCCGCGTATCAAAGAGTTGCTTGACAACAGCTTGATGCTCGTAACGGCTCTCAATACGAAAATCGGATATTACAAAGCCGCCGAAATTGCCAATACGGCACACCGCAACGGCACTACGCTTAAAGAAGAAGCCGTCAATCTCGGTTACGTTACCCCCGAAGAATTTGATGTTTGGGTGCGTCCTGAAGATATGGTAGGAAGTTTGAAATAATTTTTAAGTGAATAATAAATAGCGGACAGGGAATGGATTTCTTTGTCCGCTATTTTTTTTGGATTAAAAGTGTTAAATTATTTGCTTGTGTGTCTTTTTTTTCTATCTTGCTCCCTATAACTAAAAAATT
>JAUNTM010000049.1 GCA_030538675.1 Capnocytophaga sp. | reverse complement strand
ACCCCTAAAACCTCACCCCTGAAAAAATGATTACCAAACCCCAAATCAAACAACTCCAAACCCTTTGTTCCCCGCGGTTTTCCGACCGTGAGGAGCGGTTGGAGTTTCTTTCGGCAATGGCGGGCGAACCCGTACAGAGTACCAAAGACCTTACGCAATTGCAAGCCGACGGCATTATCCGCTTTCTCAATACCGGAAAAGCATCGGACAACGGCTATTATGCCCGCTTCGACAAAGAAAACACGCAGCACCGCACCATTTTATCGTTGGTGTTCCAGTTCGGCTGGGTGTGTACCACCGACAGCGGACGGATTGTCCCCGATTTAGAACGGCTCGGCTCGTGGCTGATTTCCAAACGAAGCCCTGTGCAGAAGGCGTTGCTAAAAATGACACGCCCGGAACTGAGCAAAATCATCACGGCATTGGAACGTATGACCGTGAAGAAGTTTCAATAAGCCATTAGCCAAATAGCCAATAGGGCAAAGCCGACCGCATTTCGGCTACGCTCAATGACCACAAGAGTGGTAAACCCTAATGGCTATTGGCTAATGCCTAAACCCTTAAAAAACAATGACAGACGAAATCAAACAAAAATTAGCCAAGGTGTACGAACTCGTCCGCCGTGGCGAACAGGGCGAACAACAAGCCGCTGAAAAAGCACTGAAACGCTTGGTTGAAAAGTACAACATTACCGATGACGAACTATCAAAAATCCAACTGAAAAACTACGCATTCAAGTACGCAAGCGAGCTGGATAAAAGGCTGTTATTACAGCTATTCACGTATTTTTTCGGCGAAAAATACAACAAGTTTTACAGCAACACGTGGCACGCCAAAGAAATCGAAATTAACATGGAGTATCTTGATTATATCCAAATCGAAACGGCTTACGGCTACTTCAAGCCCCACATGAATAAGGAATGGCGGAAGCACGGACTGCCGCAGCTCACACGCTTCCGAAAGGCGAAAAACAAAAATGCACGCCGTAAGGAATTGCAAGACGCGTTTTTCTCAAAATACGTCCTTAATTCGGGGATATATCACGAACATCAAGTCGAGCAGATTGATTTTAAAGACAGTAAGGAAGTCGCGAATTACGCCTTATTCAACGGTGTTGAAGGCGGTGCGCTACGAAATCAAGTAACCACAGGCTTATATTTAGAACAATGAAAATACAATTACACCCCTCAACCGACACCGTGAAGATTACGGCTCATATCTTGACAATGCTAATAGGGACACGCCCTAAAGACCGTAACGCCTGTTCGATAGTAAGCATTGTAGAAGATATTCACGAAAAATTTGCGAAAAAAGCACTGAGCCTGCAACAGAACCACGCAGGAAAATCAAAAAAAACGAAAATAGCCCTCAAATTCCACGAATGTATTTATTTAGAAAGATGTCTTGCTGATTTTATGAGGTTTGTAGAGAATGAGTACCATCGGGCATTATTACAGAATTTTTTAGCCGAAATAAACCAAAAAACGGTGTAGATTTTAGGCATTAGCCAAATAGCCAATAGGCATTAGGGCTAAGCTGACCGCAAGAGTGGAAAACCCTAATGGCTATTGGCTAATTCCTACCCCCTAAAGCCTATCCCCTAAAACCTAAACCCTAAAAAATGAACCTAACCACCTACTTAATCAAAGGCAAGGCACTGAGCCGTGAAATGATTTTTAAATATGATTTAAACGGCGATTTACGCAGTTTTGAAATCACGCTCGAACCGCTTGACGACAAACAAAAAATGTGGCTCTTCAGCCCGAACCACTTCCCTTCGGACGAAACTAAAATGAAAGTCTGGATGCAAAATCCGAATTTCAAAAAAGTATTTGAAGTGAAAAAAATCCCTGCCGATTTGTCATTTGACAATTTTTGGCAAACCTACGGCAAACACGGCACGAAATCCGTAGCCAAAAAGAAGTTTGACAAACTCAAAGAACACGAGGTTATCAAGGCTTTTGTTTACATCGCCGAAGAGCAAAAAAAGAAAAAACTCGACGGTACGGCAATGCCCTACGCCGAAACGTATCTCAACCAAAAACGGTGGGAGGTGTGATTTTAGGGATTAGCCAAATAGCCAATAGCCATTAGGACTGACCGCAAGATTGGAAACCCTATTGGCTATTTGGCTATTGCCTAATGGCTTATTTCCAAATTTTTATTTTTCCAAATTTCTCTGTACTTTTGCCGTATGACACGCAGAGAACGCCTACATAACAGAAACGAACGGGTACGTAGCCTGTTTAAAACGCTTTGCGTGAAAAACCCGAAATGGCGTACCGATGCGGTTATTGATGAAGTTGCCACACGGGTTTTTCTTGCACCACGCACCGTTGAAGCCATTATTAAAGGCGAGGGCATTTATGCCAACACCCCTGAAAATGAAAATAACCAACTGAAATTATTTGATTTTTAAAAATTGTTTGTATATTTGCAACGGAATGAGGGACACATAAGAAAACCTCTAACCCTGACTCAGTTCGTAGATTTCTACGAACTGTTTTATTTTATACTCCATCCCTCCCTTAAAATATCTTCTTTTGTATAGGTCGCATCATAGCCATTATTTATAATTACAAGTGTCTTTATTTCTTCTACCCTTCTTATCCTATTGAGTATAGCGTCTCGCAAATCACCGTCTGAAATATTGCTTTTAATATCCAAAACAACATTTTCAGCTTGTTTGTAGGCACTTCGCAGTGCGTTATCAACGGCACTCTTTGTCGGTTTTGAAACTCGCTTATATTCCTGTTCAATCCCAAGCGTTTTATTAAATACATCCGCCGATTTTTCTACCTCTAATTTTCGTAAAAGCTCAATTTCGTGGTTGTATTTATTAGCGAAATACGAAGCGATTTCAATATTTTCGGTTTTTTCGTTTTTGCCGTGAAAAGAGCTGACTTTTACGCTTCCGTTGTTGGTTTTTACGGTTTCCCACGTTTCGGTTTTTTGCTTGGCGTTTTCCTTTCCCAACCATTTTTCAGATTTTTTCCGTACCTCTTTTTTTTCGGCTTCTGTCATCCCTTTTTCGTAGGGTATTTTTCCGAAAACAACCCCTGTGAGTGCGGGATTGTTGGCAAATTCTTCTTTGAGTTGTTCGTCGGTGCGTATGCCTTGGCTCACGGGGTCGGCGGTGGGTTCGGTATAGCACCGGCATCCCCAGTCATTGGGTGGCAGGTGTGTTTTCCAAAACGGATGTTCCACGGGCAGTACGATACCGTCCCACGCTTTGTGTTTCTCACGAACCCGCTGGTCGTTAATGGTTTTGTAGCGTAGGTTCGGATATAAATGTTTGTTTTTCAGGTGTTCCTGATACTTATCGGCGGCTTGGGCATTGGCAACGGTTTGGTGGTATTCGGCTTGCAACCAACGGCGGTTGTAGTCGGCATCTAACCTGTCGGCTTCGGCTTTGAACTCGTGCCACGGAAGCACGCGTTTTCCCTGCGTTAATGCCGCTTCTAACTGGCTTCGGAAGCTGGTTTCCTTGAATGCCGAAAACTGGGCAATGTTCCGTTTTAACGACCGTGTCAAATCGGGATTTTCCTGCCGTATGCCTTCGGTAATACCCTCGGATAATCTTCGGTAATAGAGCCGCCAGAGTTTTTCTGAAAAACCATCGCTTAGGCTTCGGTTCTCAAAAATTTCACGGATATATTTTTGAATAAACCTACTCAAATAGTCATCGTTTGCCGATAGTTTTACGGTTTCGGGCAGATGTCCGCAACAGTGGGTGCGGTGGCTTAATTTGAGCAGGTTTAAGGCTTTTTTGAGCTATCTTCCTTAGGATTAAAAAAATCCGTTCCTCGCTGCGGCATGGATTCCACTTCCACGCCGTACGTTTGTTCGACGTACTCTTGTTTCAGCACGTAGCCCTGAGCCATCAAGATGCCGTCAATTTTGATTTGCTCGGCGGGGTCGGTTGTTTTTCCGATGCTTATTTTGGCGTTATCGGGGATGTTGTAGCCGAGATTTCTCATTGCAGGCACAAGTTTGTCGTTAAGAAAAGCAAGCATTTTTTTCTCATCGGCATAAACAACTTCGTCAAGCGTGTTTTCGTGAACCGAGCCCTGTGCTTTACTGCCTCCGTTTTCGGTGGTCATCGTTTGGTGTAATATCAATTTAGACAGTTCTTTGTCGAGGGCTTCAATTTTCCGGTAAAACACTTGAAAAGCATCCGATTTGCTGTTTTCCTTTATATCAACCTCCGTACCCAAAGGGAAAACGCCGTAAGGGGCAGAACCCATTTCTTCAAGCCAGCCTGCTACTTCATTTTTGACGGTGTCGGATTGTGAAGCAATTTTGGCAATCCGGATAGGAATGCCGAAAAGTTCTTCGAACTCATCCCAGCTACCCCAAGAATGGCGTTTGAGAATCGTAAACGGCGCTGCCTTTTCAAACAGTCCGTTGTGGTTGTACAATCGGGCTAACAAAACGACCTCCTGCACATCTTTCAGGTTGATGCCTGTTGTGGCATCGTAATCGTGCAGCAACAGGTTATATTCGGGAATGACAATGCCACGGTCAATGAGTTCGACTTCCTTGATTTCGCCGTTGGCAAATTCTTTAATCCATACTGGCGAGTGTCCGTAATAAACGCTTTGGTGGGCATATTCAATAAGGTTTTCAAACCATTGTTTTTCTTTGATATGTTGGGTCAGCGTATCGTCTTTGATGCCATCTACCGTAAAAATATAATCTTTGTTGGTGGTTCGCAGGGTCCGGTTCTCTGAGATGCCTGTAAGGTGTCCGTCAAGGATGATGTCTTGATACACCTCGTCCAGCGGATAGGTGCGTGGGAATTGCGTATGATACCGTGCGTAGCGGGCTGACTGCCATTGGGCGAGTTCGGTACGCCACAATCGTCTTTGCCTGCGGACAAGGTCAACCATCAGCTGCGTTACCTGCTGGATGTTTTGGGTGTTGTTTTTATTGAGTTGTGCTTTTTTCTTAAAGGCGTTACCGCTCAGCTGTACGCTTTTGTGTATGTTCTTCCGGCTCATTATTTCAGTAATTGGTTAAGGATTCTTTCTACTTCTTTTTTTATGCTTCGGCGTAAGGTTTCCGATTTTCCTATGAATTGGCGTTTCGGCATTCCGTTTGTACCCTCGTTGTGTCTTTCGGCGGATTCTTTATGGGTGTAAAAAACGACTTTGTTTTGCCCGCTTCGGGTTTTGAACGAGTGGCGGAGCTTGTTGCCGCCGGTGTTATGCCCGGTCAGTATGGCACGCCCCTCATTTTTTTGTCCGTATTTGTTGAGATTGCCCGCCCTGCCTTTGCGGTCAGTCCGGTAGCGGGTAATATCCCTGCCTTTGCGGTCGGTGGTTTTTCGGGGTTTCCATTTCTGCAAACTTCCATCGTGAAACCCTTCGTCTTGGAAGTTTTGGGCGATGAATTTCAGTCCTTCAACTTCGACTACTTTCGGCAGGTCATTTTTAATAAAATCAGCTATTTTTTTGAAGTTGTCTTTCATTATTCAGGGGTTAGGTTTTAGGGAATAGCCATTAGGGTTTCCACTTTTGCGGTCATTGAGCGGGCTTCGGCTTCGCTCAGCCACCAAGTCGAAATGCGGTTCGGAACTATCCGCTGTTCCCTGCCCGCTATACCCTATTGTGCTACCAATGATTTTTGTAGGTTTTACGGCTTCCGAGTTTCATAAAGGGTGTTGGCTCATCGGGGATTCCATCGCCGTTGGTATCGGTCAGGCGTTTGGGCAGGTCAGCTTCGATGTCGCCTTTGGCTAATTTCTCAAGCCACAATAATGCCTCGTCATACCGCAGTTTCGCCACTTCGTTGATGGTTTTGGTACGCCGGATATAGATTTCGTGAATGACAATATCTTTTAAATACTTCAATACGATTTTGCTCCGCCGGTCATCTTCTTGGGTGAAAATGATGTGCGTGTCGTAATATTTAAAAAGGTACGATGCCATCAGCCCGGTGCTTTCGGCAATAATTTCGGTAACAATACTTGTGTCGCTGTTGGTAATAAGGTCAATGACCTCCCGGGTGGCAACGGTTTTGAGTTCTTCGGGTTTTAAAAACATTTTAAATTAGGTTTTAGGTTTTTTTAGTGATTAGGCAATAGCCATTAGGGCTAAGCCGACCGCAAGAGTAAGCCACTAATGGCTATTGGCTAATGCCTAATCACTAAAAGCGGTTATTGTCTAACCACTAACTTTTTCATTTTAAAAACATACTTTGTCCGCCGGTAGATGAGCGTTGAGAATGAAATTCGGCAGCTCATAATACCGTCATCACTAAAGCGGAGTTCTTCTTCTCCTGTTTGCTGTGCCGGCTTGAACTGTTCTCCTTTTAAAAATTGCAGGGCATCGGCAATGCTGTCCAAAATATCCAGTTCCATAAGTCCGTGTTCGGGGTCGGCAGTACCGAGATGTTGGTCAGTCCAGCCGTCTTTGCAATAGAAATCAATATGGAAATCGCACTCGCCTTCTTGCACGTGTTCGGTCATGGTACTGTACCTGACGGGCATTATTTGGATAAGTGCCGCCGTCCATATTTCGGGATAATGTTTGCCGGGATTGTCAAACTGCCCTCGCTGGAGGTCGATGAGTTCCAGTCCGGAAATGGCGGATAAGGCTTCTTTGATTTTTACGAATAGTTCTTTGCGTGGGGTCATTGTTTTAGGGGTTAGGGGTTAGGTTTTTAGGGGTTAGCCAAATAGCCAATAGCCATTAGGGTTTCCGCTCTTGCGGTCGGCTTAGCCCTGTTGCCTATTGGCTGTTTGGCTATTACCTAAAATCTTAAAATTTCCGTTTCTTTTTTTGTCCGATAAGCGGTTGGGTTGCATTTTCTTTTTTTGTAAAACCGAAATAGGTTTGAGCCAGGGTAATGGCTCGCTCTAAGGTGTCGGGGGCATCGTCATTGGCGGTTGTGCCTTTTTCAAAGGATAAAATTTGTTTCATAAAAAGCTCGTAATCCGTTGGGCTACGTTCTTTTAAAGATTCGTCCCAGCATAAAATCTTCCGGAAAAGGGCGTTGGTAATTCCTGCGGCAATACGGTTGTGTTTGTCGCCGTCTTGGTGCATCGGCATGGGCAAATTCGGGCATTGGTTATCCTCAGCCGATTGCAGGATAATAGGTGTGTAAACGGCTTGTTGTGCGGCTGTGGCATCAAAAAAACCTAACGGGCTGTATCCTTTTTTGAGGTATTTTTTTACCCACTGTGAGCGTACTTCCATAGCCGAGTTGATTTCGCATTTTTGGCAGAAAACTTCCAGTACAAAAAGCCGTATTCCTTTGATGCCGAGTAGTACACCCGCCTTGTAGTCGCCCGTTGCGGTGTAGGATAAATCCCAATGGTCAAGGATGCCGTCCCAAGTTTGGTTCTCGGCGATGCGGGTGTGGATAATGTCTTTCGCTTTGAATAGTTTTCCTTCCTCGACAGGATTGTTAAAATCCTCCCGTTGCGAAGTGTAATAATCGTCATCTTCCACAATGGCAATAACCTCCTCGCGGGTGTAGCGTTCGTCCCACGAGGGTTTCCACGATTTGTTTTTCCGGGCGTTTTCGGCAGTGATGTTTTCGGTTGCCAAATCCACACGGCTAAGGTCAAAATGCTTGCTGTCCTTGAATTTATCAACCAAAAAATCAATAAGTCCGTCTTTTACGATATAGTTATTCGGCACGATGAGCCGTCCGCGTTCTTTATGAAAGGCTTTTTTGAGGTCGCCCGTGATTTTTTCGCCGTATTTGCGTACCATTTCAGGTCGTTTGGCACGGTCGCGGTCTTCGCAGTCATCCACGCTGGCAAAATCGGGACGGAACTGCCCGAAGCGCAATCCCCGAAAGGGCTGGTTAAGCCCCAACGCCTTAAAATATTTGCCGTCTTTGGTTTGAAATTCGCCCTCTGCCCAATTGCCGTAGCTGAGTTGCAAACCGAAATCTTTAATAATTCGCTGGTTGCTTTCCAAATGCACCTGCAAATCCGAAAGCAATATCTTGGCAAGTCCTTCGTTAGCCCCAATGAGAATAGCGAAAAATAGCTCGTTATTTTCTTTCAGATGAAGGATGTTGCCCACGTTGGTATGAATGGACTTTGCCGCACCCCGGAACCACTGCCGGAACTGCCGTATTTTACGGTCGTTAAAAACCTTTTCGTAACTGGATTGATGGAACTTAGCACCGGGAGCATCGGCAAGGGGCAAACCCGAGTGTACTCCGAAATAATAATCAAAGAATTGGACATAATTCTCCGGACGTAATAGCATCGCTATCCGTTTTTGTTGTTGGTCGTCGGTTTCTTTTTCTAATGATGTTGCGGAGATTTCTGCAATCACCTTAGAAAGCATAAAGTACCGTTCTTTGGCTTCTTTTAGTTCGGTTTTAGTCATGCTGTAACAGCTCAGTTATATAGGCGTCAAAATGCGGACGAATGTTCTTTAAATATTCTAAAATAAGTTCTCTTTTTTTGCCTGTTGATTTCCCTGCCTGTTCAAGCATATAGTTAGAAAATCCGTCGAGGCTTTCCATTGTGTACACGGCTATTTTTTTACTGTCGGTAATGCGGTCAAACGCGGCTACTATTTTTGAAACATCGTCGGCTTTATAAGGAAGTTCCTCCCCTTTTTCAATTGCGAGTGCCATTTTTAAGGTCAACCGGCGGATATTCGAGGGTTTTAAAGAGTGTAGTTCTTTCTCATCTTCCCACCTGCCTTCGTCTTTCCATCTGCCGAGTGTTTTAACGCCAATACCGATAATTTCGGCAATGTTGGTCGTCGTGAAACCTTTCACGTAAAGTTCTTTTCCTTGTGATTTTTTAAAATCCGCTTGTAATGCAGTAAGTCGTGCCATAGTTTTAGAGGTTAGGGGTTAGGGAATAGCGGGCAGGGAATAGCGGATAGTTCCGAACCCGACCGCAAGAGTAAGCCCTTGTCCGCTGCCCGCTATTCCCTAACCCCTAAAACCTACTCCTTATATTTTCCTTCAATATTTAATTTTCCTTTTTCGGTAAGCGTAACATCACCTATCTGCATACCATCATATTCCAACTGTTTTTTGATTTCGATGAGCATTTCCGTATAGCGGTCATCGGCTATCATCGCGGTAATGCCCACGCCTACTTCGGGGTGCTGTTTCCATTCTCCTTTGTTTGATTTTACGATGTTTTTTTGATGCTCATACGCTGAAAATCCAATACTTACATCACCGTTGGCAAAGGCTAAGTCTTCTGTTTTTTCGCAAAGAATATCATTCATAATACGTTGATTTGTAGGGCAAAATTCACTCTTATAAAGTAGAATGTAAAACCCGAAATCAGTCTTTAGGCGAAGTACGTACAGTATTTGTATAAAATCCGCACAACGGTTGGTTGTCAGTTTTTTACCCTCAAAAAGACGTTGCAATTTTGCACCGTTAAAGACCACGAAATGAAACACGCTTTTATCGTCAATACCGAAGATGTCAACGAGTACGGGTACAGAGTACTGACCGACGGAATAGACTACGCCCAATATATGCGTAATCCGGTGGTGCTATTTATGCACGAACGAGGTAATAAAGGCAATGAAGTTATTGGCCGTTGTACAAAACTTTATAAAGAAGACGGAAAACTCATTGCCGAAATAGAATTTGATACCGAAGACGGATTTGCCAAACAAATAGCCGATAAAGTGGAACGGGGGTTTATCCGTATGGCTTCTATCTATGCGGATATCAAGGCTTCCTCTGCCGAACCGGAAAATATAGTACAGGGACAATTATACGAAACGGTTACCGCCTGTAAACTCGTTGAAATTTCCATTGTAGATATAGGGGGCAACGACAATGCTTTAAGGCTGTCAAAAAACGGAAAACCTTTCCAACTTAAAAAGTTAGTATTTAAAAATCAATATAATATGGAAATCAAAACCATTGCTCTCGCCTTAGGAATGAGCGAAAGCACCAAAGATGCAGATGTATTAATAGAGGTACAAAGCCTGAAACTTGCCAAAGAAAATGCCGAAAGGCGTGTAGCTGAGCTGGAAGGCAAGCAAAGAGAAACACAAACCGCCGAGGCCGCTCAGCTGGTGGAAAAAGCCGTAGCCTTAGGGCTTATTCCCGAAGGGTTGAAAGCCGGACAAATCAGACAGTTTGAAAGTGATTTTGACGGTCAAAAAGCGGTACTTTCCCAACTTATCGCCGGGAAGGAACAAGACCAAAAGAACCAAGGCAAAAACGAAACCGTCCGCAGGGTAGTGCTTGGCAAAGGCGATAAACCTACCGGCGAAGAAACGTTTGATTTTTTGCAAAAAAACAACCCCGAACGATTGCGGCTCATCAGAGATACAGAACCTGAAGAATACGCCCGGTTGGCAAAAGAGTATGCTAACGGAAAAAGAAGTAAGTAATTAAATCAAAATTAAATAGAAATGAAAAGAAGATTATCAATCAAATCTTTATTGATTAACGTAGTACTTGCCTATTTGGCGGCTTTTTTTATCGCCCCGCTATTGGGGTTGAACCCTTGGGCGGTCGGCGTGGCCATTGTAGCCACCAATGCAGCGGTGGGATATTTCGCTCCTGCCATTTTTAAAGGAACTGCCCGCATAGGGTTACAAACCGAAGTATGGGTTGCGGGAATTAAAGAAAATCCCGTACCTAACCACTCCTTTGTGTACCAATCGACCGATATGTCGCAGTATGTGGAGAACAATAAACTGCATCTTGCCGAGGCGGGCATCGAACCGGGCGTTCATGAGGATTATTTTGCCACAAGCAACGATGCCTTACCCGTTGCCGAAGTTAAAGACATTCACAACGAGGTTGTGCTTAAAACCTATTCTACCGAGCAGACACGCCACCGCCAACTGCAAGAAATTGAACTTGCCTACAACCGCCGTGAATCGGTAATTAACCGCCACCGCATTTCATTGGCAAAGAATCTTGGTAAACGTGCCGCCTATATGTGGTCGCCACAACAAGACAATGAACACAACAAAGTGCTGAACCTTAACGCCACCGATTCAGTCATCGACGGCATTATTGACATCAAGGCTTTTTTAGAAGCAAAAGACATCTACGAGGGCATTAATATCTGCCTAAATGCCGACCACTTGGCACGCATCCGTAAAGAAGACAAACGCCTGTACAAGGACATCTTAAATGAACAACAAATGTATGGCATCAAAGTGTTTCAGTACAGCCAAAACCCACTCTACACAAGTGCCGGAGTGAAAAAACCATTTGGGGCAACCAAAGAAACCACCGACAAGCAGGCGAGTTTCATTTGGGTAACCGATGAAGTATTCCGATGCTTTGGCGATGTGGAAATGTACGCCAACCTTCGTGATAGCGGTATCCAAGCCGATACGCTTTCATTCGCACAACGTGCCTTAGTAGGCGTTATCCGTGCCAAAAACCCTAAATACTCAGGAGCAATACTCTAACGTATGGAAATCAAAGAAAAAGCACAGCATTACTTAGCGGAACACCCCAATGTTCCGCAAGTATTCACAACCGCCGACGGATTTATGTTTTTGATGAAAAAAGACGCACAAACACACGCAGAGGGTTTGGATAGTAAAAAAATCGAAGTGTACGGGCAGGAAAAAGACTTGCCGATAAGCAATATTCTTAGTGAAAAAGCAAAACAAACAGCCACGGCTATACCGCTTATCAAAAAGATAGAAGCGTTGGAGAACCGGATACTTGACGAAGAAACAGGAGCGAACCGTAAAAGGGTATTAAAAAATCCTACCCAACAAACAGAACAACTTAAAACGAAAGAAAATGGCACTGCCTAAAGTATTATTTAACATCGCTAAGGACGGACTTGGCTACTTGACGGAAGTAGGCGGGAAAACTGCGGGGCTTATCGTTACAGGCGTAACGGTACAGGGTAAAATCCAACTCGGAAAATCGCAACAGATTTTTTCGTTCAAAGAGGCACAAGCATTGGGTATTTCAGAAGACGGAAACGAATTTGCCTACAAGCATATAAAAGAGTTTTATGACATCGCACCAACAGGAACACCGCTGTGGCTTATGCTGGTAAGTGATACCACGACAATGACACAGATGCTTGACAAAGAAGGCAGCTTTGCACCGCAACTTATCGCCGAGAGCAAAGGCAGTATCCGTGTGTTAGGGGTGGTTAAAAAAGCGACTTCAAACGATACGGTTACCGCCGGATTGGATAAAGACGTGCAGACCGCCGTAGTTAAGGCACAAGCATTGGCAGACCATTTTGAGGAAAAACACACTCCTTTCCGGGTGGTTGTTTCGGGTAATTCGTGGAACGGAAAACACACCGATTTGACTGATTACACAAAAACACAATACAACAAAGTAGCCTGCCTTTTGGCAAATTCCGACAAAGGTAAAGACGCTGCCGTCGGGCTGATGCTCGGCAGAATAACCACCATACCCGTACAACGAAAAATCCACCGCGTAAAAGACGGTAGCGTACTTCCGTTGGAAGCCTATTTTACCGACGGTACGGCCATTGACAGCCGTTCGGAACAGTGGGATGCTATCGACGAAAAAGGATATATCTTTTTCCGGACCTTCGCCGGGCGGTCAGGCTATTTCTTCTCCAGCGACCGCACTCTTACACAACCTACCGATGCCTTCAAAAGCCTTAGTAACGGATTTGTGATGGATAAGGCGGTGCTCATCGCTTACGGCGTTTTGGTAGAAAAACTAAGCGATGAAATACCGCTCTCGGAAGACGGAACGATACACCCTGCTATCATCAAAAATTGGCAGACGGATTTAGAATCGCAGATAGAACGGCAGATGGTATCCGCAGGAGAACTTTCGGCAGTAGATGTGAAAATCGCCCCAAATCAAAACGTTGTCAGCACAGGTAAGGTAATTGTCAATATACAACTACTCCCTGTGGGGTACGCCGATTTCATAGAAGTAAACATCGGATTCACAACAAGTATTGAGTAATAAGGCAATAGCCAATAGGGCTAAGCCGACCGTAAACAAGCGGATAGCGGATAGGGAGTAGCGGATAGAGCTAATCCGACCGCATGGGTGGCCGGGCGTAGCCGAAGCCCACTCAATGACCATAAGAGTAAGCGACTATTCCCTGCCCGCTATTCCCCTAACCCCTAAAACCTAAAAAAATGTCAACATTCAGCAGTAAACAATACGCATGGTGCGACATCTCCATAGCCTTTGGAGGGCGTATCGTCAACGGTGTTACCGAAGTAGAATACACCGAAAAGAAAGAAAAAGAATTCCTCTACGGACGTGGGTGTAAGCCGCACGGCATCGTAGGTGGGAATGTTTCCTACGAAGGAAAAATAAGCCTTTGGCAGTCGGAACTCGAAGCGATGACCCGCGATGCCACCGAACAAAACATTTTACGGCTGTCTTTTGACATCGTCATCGCTTACGTCCCCAAAGACGGAGGGCAAATGGTAACGGACGTTCTCAAAGGAGTGGAATTTTCCGAAGTGAAAAAAGGCATCAAACAAGGCGACAAAAATATGATTGTAGAGTTACCCATTATGTTTCTTGACGTAAAACGGCAGGCATAAAATAACATTTAAAAAACCTTTAAAACATACGAAAATGCAAACAGTAACCCAAGAACAAATTAACGAGTGGAAAAAGAAATACGGAGAGGTGTACCGTCTCCACTTCGAAGATGGTAAGGAAATTTTTTTGAAAAAACCTGACCGCAAAACATTAAGCTATGCCATGACAAAGATGCAAAACAACCCCCTTGGATTTGCCGAAACAATACTAAACCTGTGTTTTGTTGGTGGTAATGAAGAGGTTAAAACCGATGATGCGTATTTCTTCGGGGCAGCAGCTCAATTAGAAGGACTCATGGAAGTTAAAAATGCCGAACTAAAAAAGTTGTAGAGGATTCAAAGGGCGACTTTGAATCCAACTGGATAGGCTACTATAATACTATGCTGGAGTACTATTTAGGAATTAATCCTAATGCGTTAGAGGACGAGGAATGGGCAGAGAAAATAGCCCAATTGGACTCAATTAGGCAGAAGGAGAGCCAAGGGTAGTGTGTCCCGTTAGGTGGCGGTGTAGTGAATACAGTATAAGGGAAACTGCGAAATTTACAGAAATAGTAAAAATCCACGCTTCGATACTATTAGAAAGGGATACCAGCAATATTGAAAACAACCAAACGGGCAACTGCACTATCCACGTCCACGGACGTTGTTTTAGATAAACCAACGGGGATAATAGCAAGGTATAGAAAAATAAAACCAATGTCATAAGAAACATACCGGCACTGGCAACAGTAGCCTTGAAGCCTATTTTTAAAAGAAAATAGCCCCCGATTAGCAAAATGATAATCATACAAATGGTTAATAACACTGTCATATCATAAATGAGTTTTAGTTTTTCAATATTTTTAAAGGATTATGTAACATCCCCTGCGATGCGGATGAGCCAATCACTTGCTTCTTTTGAAACGAGGGTTCGTGCTTCGCAGGGCAATATACGAAATAATTTTGACAAAACGGTAAACTCAATTGATAGTTTACAGAAAAAATTACGGCATCTGAATGCACAACGGACAACGGCAACCTCCGTTAATGACATTCGGCGTCTGCGGGGCGAAATAAACAAAACGGAAAGAGAGTTACGTAAACTTGAAAATCTTCCTCCGCTGAGCTTCCGAGAGCGACTTAGAAAATTAGGCGGACAATTTGGCGGACTAATCGGTTTGGCAGGCGGGGTCGGCTTGGCAATGCAAGCATGGTCGGGAGTAAAATCGTTATTTACTATTGGTGTAGATGTGGAACAAACCAACGCCAAGTTTGAGGTATTGCTAAAAAGTACCGATAAAGCCAAGGCAATGATTACCGAGCTAAACAGTTTTGCACAGGCAACCCCTTACACCTCGGCAGGGCTTAGCAAGAACGCCGAATTAATGCTAAGTTTCGGTATTGCTGATGAAAAAATAATGTCCAATTTAAAAATGCTGGGCGATGTTGCCATGGGCGATGAGGCGAAGCTATCAGGATTAACGTTAGCCTTCTCGCAAATGACCTCTACCGGAAGGCTCATGGGGCAAGACCTGCTTCAGATGATTAACCAAGGTTTTAATCCGTTACAAGTAATTTCGGAAAACACGGGTATCAGTATAGGCGAATTGAAAAAGAGAATGGAGGGTGGCACTATTTCCGCCGAAATGGTATCCGAAGCCTTTCGTTTAGCTACTTCCGAAGGAGGGCTATACTACGGAATGTCTGAAAAGATGGCAAACTCCGCAGGTGGCAAATGGAACGCGATGATGGGGGAATTTTCAACCGTACTGAACATCGTAGGGTTGAAATTTGTCGAATGGGTAAAACCAATATTTGATGCAGGAAAATCGTTTGCCGAAAAAATACTTCCTTTTGGTCGTTGGCTTAGAGATGACATATTGCCAAGTGTCGAAACATTTACATCTATATTACAAATCTTAGGCGTTGTGGCAGCGGGAGTTGGAGCGTATATGCTGTACGCCAACGCAGCAACTATTTTTTGGAGTATTTCGCTTGGCGGTTTAAAATTAGTGTTAGGATTGGTTACTGCCGCACAATGGCTGTTAAATATAGCCATGTCATTAAACCCGATAGGCGTTGTTGTTGCTCTGATAGTAGGGCTTGTGGCCGCGGTGGTCGTAGCATGGCAGAAATTCGGCTGGTTCAGAGGTGCCGTACTCGGTGTCTGGGAGGTCATCAAAGCACTAGGTACAACGATAAAAAATTACGTTATCAATCGTTTTCAAGAACTTTTGAAAGGAATTACAGGTATCGGGGAGGCACTGGTTTCGTTCTTTAAAGGCGATTGGAAAAAAGCGTGGGAAGTTGGCAGACAGGCGGGTAAAAATTTATTAGGTGCAGATTCTAAACAACAAGCTATCAAAGACGGTGCGGAGGCTTTCAAAAGTTTCAATAAAGGTTGGGAAGCAGGTAACAAAGCAACTCCTAAGTCGGTCAAAAAAATAACCACACAGGGTGGTATTACCCAAACAAAACAGGAGAAATCATCTGTGTTTGATATACTTTCCGAAGATGAGAAAGGCGAAAAAAAAGAAAAAGGAAAAGAAAAATCCGACAATATCATCGCAGGAGGCACACGCCAAACCCACATCAATATCAACATTCAAAATCTCGGCACGGATACCAATGTGTATGTAGCCTCCGTAAAAGAAGGGATTGATGATTTGGGCGAAAGAGTCCGAGAGGAGCTACTACGTGCATTGAACAGTGTTAACCAAATGCAAATAAATTAAAACTATGGAATTTGACCTCAGAGAACTTACGGCGAAGGCTTTTTTTGACTATGTGGGACCGGCATTTCCGCAGTGGTGGGAAACCAACAAAACGGCTTTTGTCATGCCGGGTTTGAACAGCATTAATGAAGCCCGCTTAGGCGGAAGTAAGTATTTTATGCAGTTGGAAGTCGAAGATAAAAACGGCAACCGGACCACCCTGCCCAACGAACCCTTAGTCGGGTTTTCGCAAACAAAAACGATTGTGGAAACTGCCGTCATCGGTCGAAACCGAAAAGGAAAAGTCAAAGAATACATCGCTACCGAAGACTGGCAGATCAGCATTCAGGGGCTTTGTGTCAATCCCGAAAACCCCGGCGAATACCCCGCCCGGCAAGTACAGGAACTGCAACGGCTCTTCGACAAAAACGAAAGCCTCGAAGTGATAGGTAACAAGCTCTTTACCCTTTTCGGGATTACCAACATCGTGCTGAAAGACATCAGTTTTGAAGCAATGCAAGGGCGCGAAAGCGTCCAAAAATACAGCATAAAAGCCGTTTCCGACAATGATTTTTATGCCGAGTTAGACGATAAAAAAAGGAATTTGAAGAATCTTTAAAAAACTTTTAAAATGTTTGTTTTAGAAGCCGAAATACAAATTGGCAGATATACATTTCACAATGTAACATCGGTTAAAATAACCAAATCGGTTAATGAACTGGCGGATAGCTGTACCATTACCCTGCCGAGCCATTTTAAATTACGCAAAGGCGATAAAGAAATTTACACCGAAAAAGCCATCAAAACAGGCGATACCGTCAGCGTAACCATCGGCTACAAAAACGTGTACAGCGGATTGGAATTTCGGGGCTTCGTCAAAAAAATAAAGCCCGGCATTCCCGTCGAAATCGAATGCGAAGACGCCATGTATCTGTTACGCCGGAAAAACATCCATAAAGCGTGGGATAAAACCACCCTCAAAGAAGTATTGCATGAAGTGGTTAAAGACACCCCCATAACATTGACCGACACCATTCCGGACATTGTTTTGGAAAAATGGATTGTCAAAAATGCCAACGGAACGCAGGTGCTTCAAAAACTTAAAGAAGAATTTTTAATAAGCATTTTTATCAATGACGAAAATAAATTGTACGCAGGACTTTCACAGCTAACCAATCTCGGGCAAACCGCCGTGTATGATTTGAATTACAACATCATCGCCAACGATTTGGAATACCGGAGCAAAGAAGACCGTAAAATCAAAGTCCGATACAGCTACATTGACCCGAAAAACAAAAAGCAAACCATTGAAATGGGCGACCCCGAAGGCGAACTCCGAACGTATCACACCTCGGTGGTGTCCGACGAAAACAAACTCAAAGAAATGGCTTTGGCAGAAATCGAAAAACTAAAATACGACGGTTTTGACGGTTCGCTCACCGCCTTTTTAGTGCCATATGCCAACAGGGGAATGAAAGCAAGGCTCATTGATAACGAATTGAAAGAAATTGATGAGGAATATTTTATCAAAAAAGTCGAAATCACTTTCGGAACATCGGGGGCAAGACGGAAAATAGAAATCGGAGGACGGTTATGAGTATGGAAAGGGAATTGGCACGGGGGCTGAAAATGCTGGGTAGGCGTACCGCTGAAACGACCGCTGTTACAGTGGTTTCGGTCGATAAAAAAAACGGCACGTGCCGCGTGGATGATGACGGAATGCAATACGAAGTAAGGCTCACTTCGGTAGTTGAAGAAAGCCGCCGGCGATATTACGTTTTCCCAAAAATAGGAAGCGATATATTGATAGCACCCATCGGCGAAGACAACCATCGTTGCCACGTAATAGCCGTAAGCGAGGTTGAGAGCGTAGAACTGTGTATCGAAACCACCGAATTTCAAATCGACAAAGACGGTTTTCTCATTAAAAAAAAAGACGAAACGCTCGGAAAACTCATCGGAGATTTGATTGCGGAAATCCGAAAAATGAAGTTTACCACCAACACGGGAAGCACGATTATGCTGGTCAATGAACCGCAATTTATACAGCTTGAAAAACGATTTAAAAACCTTTTAAAAAATAGCTAAAATGGCATTAGATACCAACCGATTAAAAACAAAAATCATCGCTGCGATGGACAAATGCCAAAAGGAAACCGATGACCCGAACCGAAGCAAGGAACAATTTGCCGAAAGCGTAGCAACAGCAATCGTGGAAGAAATCAAAGAATTAAAAATCATCTACACCGCAGGACTGACAGCACCCAACGGAGCGGTTACGGGTGTCATAAACGCAAAAATAGAATAATATGGTACACGAACTAATATTCCCGATTATTACCACGTTTGTTGGTGCTTTTGCAGGTTGGTTTTTCGGGCGGCCGAAAGAAAAAGCCGAACTCCAAACCAGCGAACTTGACAACGTAGATAAATCTTTGAAAATCTACCGTGAAATGGTCGATGATTTGGGCGGACAGTTACGCTACGCCATCG
>JAUNTM010000048.1:15273-18735 GCA_030538675.1 Capnocytophaga sp. | reverse complement strand
TATTTCTCAAACTTAACAATCAGCTATCTATAATTAGTTAGCAATATCCAAAAAACTAATTAACAACGCCCTTACGCTCGGTGATGCAAGACGGGCAAAAGCATAAAAAACATATTAACTTCAAATTATTATAAAAATGGCAGATTTAGTGATTTCAGGAAAAGTGAAGATAAAAACCTTGAAAGCAAATTTCAAAAAAGAATTCGGCTCAACACTGAGAGTTTACAACGGGCAGCGCTTTGCCGACGATGATGCTACGCTGGCTTCTATCCGCAAGGGAAATGCTAAAGGCGGAGAAGTGAAAATCAACGGAAAAATGCTGGTCGGCAATTTCGAAAAAAAAGATTTTGGAAGAAATTGGAATTAAAGTACAAGTTGCTTCGCCCGACGATTCCAAACTTTCAGATGACAGTGTAACACTCACGGCATCAGGCAGATAATTATTTTTAAAAACTGACGGAATCGTTTTGATTTCCGTCAGTTTTATTCATTTAAAACAAATGCTATGGGATTTTTCAATTCATTAAAAAGACAATTAGGGAGAGATACAGGCAGGGCGATTTCCAACTTTGTTTTCAAAGACAGACACGTTACCAAATACCAAAGGGTGCCCTACAATAAATCCGAAAGAAGTACTTATGGAGAGCAAAAGCAGCAACCGACATTCGTACAACGCTTTTTTTCAGAAGAAAAGCAAGTCGATTTTCAAAAAGAAGTAGATAAAATCATTTCTCTGAAATTTTCACAAAAAAAAGAAAGCATTGTGGAAGTTTTAAGCCAGATAACATTATTACTCCATTCGAATTCATTAACTGACATTCTTGACGAAAATGAAAATAAACGATATTCGGAAATTCTGCTTAAAAAATATGAGCATGCATTATTGGCATTGAAAGCAAACCACCCAAAAGCGGTGGAACTTCCCGCTTTTGAAGCACAATACAAAAAAAGTAAACGGAAAGTCCTGCTTCGGAATTACGGATATTATATTTTACTCGTCATTCTCATAACTTTTTTAGGCATAATGGCTTCTATGGAGAACTAAATAACAAAAAATATACAATAATGAGCAAAGAGACATACAAAAAACGAATTGAAGATTACCGAAAAAAAATGGTGTCGCTACGGGCAAACGTCGACAAACTGAAAGAAGAAAAGAAAAAACGCATCGAAGTCATCACGAGGCAGATAAAAAATACCACTTCCAAAAACAGCAAAGAAACATACCGGAAAAACAAAATCAGCACTTCGGCAAAGTATGACCGCGATATAGAGTCCGTTAAAAAGAAAATTGAAGCACTCAAAAAAGATATCGACAAGATAAGAAAATTATTAGCCAATGTAAAATAAAGAACAGGAAAAACAACCTAACATTTTCATAGTAATTTTACTGCTGTCATTGCTAACTGTTGCGTCCGTTTTTATAGAATTAGATGGTAAAAGCGATTTCTCTATATTTAGATTTTTCAAACGAATTTTCTCACGGATATTTTGACAGCTGAAGTATCATGTTTTTTTTCTGAAAAATAGAAAAAGGAAGTGTAAAAAATTCCGTACTTTTGCTTGCTAATGCAACAATTTTATGGAAGAAAATTACCAAATATTCGGAATCAGAGCCGTGATGGAAGCCCTGCGATCGGGCAAGACGATTGACAAAGTTTTTATTCAGAAAGGATTGCAAGGCTCTCTGGTTCAAGAGCTTGAAGATATTTTACAAAAAGAACAGACCGTCCGCCAATACGTTCCTGTGGAAAAACTCAATCGGCTGACCCGCAAAAACCACCAAGGCGTGGTGGCACAGCTTTCGCCTGTGGAATACGCTGATTTTGAGCAGTTAGTGGTGTCGGCAACTGAAAGCGGAAGAACGCCGTTATTCCTCATTCTCGACCATCTGTCGGATGTGCGAAATTTCGGAGCGATTATCCGCAGTGCCGAGTGTACGGGCGTTTCGGGCATCATCATCCCCCGAAAGGGAAGCGTATCGGTAACCGCCGATGCCGTCAAAACTTCGGCTGGAGCGGCGTTCCGAGTGCCTGTCTGCAAGGTCGAAAATCTCAAAGACACCATTTTATATTTGCAAGGAAGCGGCATCAAAGTCCTCGCTGCCACCGAAAAAACCGACCAACTCATCTACGACACCCCGATGACCGAACCGCTCGCTATCATTATGGGAGCAGAAGATACGGGCATTCATCCGTCGCTTCTGAAAATGGCAGACGATAAAGCCAAATTGCCGATGTACGGCAGTACAGGCTCGCTCAACGTTTCGGTGGCGTGTGCATTATTTTTATACGAAGCGATGCGGCAACGCACTTCTTAAATCTATCGTAAAAAATGAAAAAAACAATAAAAACAGGATTAGCGGCTTTCGGCTCAAGCGGAAAACTTTTTCACGCCCCTTTTTTAGAAAAACACCCCGGATTTGAACTTTCGGCAATCGTGGAGCGGCACAAAAACGATTCACGGTCGCTTTATCCGCAATCGAAATTATACCGGTCGTTCGACGAACTTATTAATGATGCTGAAATTGAGCTTATCGTGGTCAATACGCCGGTGCAAACACATTTTGAGTACGCCGAAAAAGCACTTTTGAAAGGCAAAAACGTCATCGTTGAAAAGCCGTTTACTGTCAATGCCCGACAAGCGGAAATGCTTAACGAACTCGCTGAAAAACAAAAAGTTAGTCTTATTATTTATCAAAACAGACGGTGGGATGGCGATTTTTTAAAAGTACGTGAAATCATTGAAACCGGACAGCTCGGTACGGTCAAGGAGGCCGATATTCAGTTTTATCGCTACCGCACCGAAATCAGTCCGAAATCGCACAAAGAAGACCCGATTGAAGGAGCGGGCATTCTGCACGATTTGGGGGCGCACATCATCGACCAAGCGGTACAATTGTTCGGATTTCCGCAACGGATTTTTGCCGATTTGGGGAAATTCCGCAAAGGAACACAAGCAAATGACTATTTTGAAATTATCTTGTTCTATAACAATGAATTACGGGTTCGGTTGCGGGCTTCAATGATTGCCCGGGAGCATTCCGTCGGCTATATTATTCACGGCGAAAACGGAAGTTTTACCCAAAACCGAATGGACAGCCAAGAGCCGGAATTGCTCGCCGGAACGCTTCCCGATATTCATCATTGGGCTTCCGAAATCACCACATCCAACGGCTTGCTGACGACCGAAATTTCCACCAAAACCATCGCCCAAAACGGCAATTACATGGCGTTTTACGAAGCTGTTTTTCAGCATCTTATAAACAACAAACCTAATCCTGTGCCAGCCACGCAAGCCGTACAAACAATGCGGATTATTGATGCAGCACAGCAAAGTTACGCCGAACAGCGAGTGATACCCAACGTTTGCGCGTTGGGTTGAAATGAGCCAGCCTTTTAGGCTTAAAAAATACAAAATCCGTCATGTTACAGCCCTGAAAGGGCGGCTTATTTCAGCCCG
>JAUNTM010000048.1:0-15173 GCA_030538675.1 Capnocytophaga sp. | reverse complement strand
TTTGATACCCAACGTTTGCGCGTTGGGTTGAAATGAGCCAGCCTTTCAGGCTTGAAAAATACAAAATCCGTCATGTTACAGCCCTGAAAGGGCGGCTTATTTCAGCCCGTTGTGAAACATCGGGAAAATTTGTAGATTTATTTCGTTCGACGTTTGATATTGTTCGACATGATTTGATACCCAACGTTTGCGCGTTGGGTTGAAATGAGCCAGCCTTTCAGGCTTGACAAACGATGGCGTTTTCCTATTTCCTAATGGCTATTGGCTAATTTCTAAAACTATCCCCTGCCCCCTAAACCCTAACCCCTATCTCAACAATGCCCTACATTCCCATTAAAAATTGGTCGGATACCGACAAACCTCGTGAAAAACTGATGAATAACGGCAAAAGCGTGCTTAGCAATGCCGAATTGCTGGCGATTTTGTTGGGTTCGGGCAGTCGGAATGAGAGTGCGGTTGCCTTGAGTCGTCGGATTTTGGCTTCGGCAAACAACCAATTAACGGCACTCGGCAAATTGTCGCTTTCGCAATTACAGCAATTCAAAGGCATCGGCGAGGCGAAAGCGATAACCATAATGGCGGCAATGGAACTCGGACGCAGGCGGGCAGCCGAACAACCCGAAGAGGTGCAGACCATCCGCTCGGCAAACGATGTTTTTTCGGTATTGCAACCCATTATCGGCGACCTTCCGCACGAAGAGTTTTGGGTTTTATACTTAAATGTTGCCAATAAAATCTTACAAAAATCGCAACTTTCCAAAGGTGGAATGACGCAAACTACGGTCGACATCCGATTATTGTTTCGCACGGCATTGGAAACAGGAGCAACCTCAATCATCATCGCTCATAATCACCCTTCAGGGAATACCGCACCGAGTGAAGCAGACCGCCAACTGACCAAAAAAATCGCTGATGCCGGTAAAAATTTGGACATCCGCCTGTTCGACCATTTGATTATTACAGAAAATGCGTATCTTAGCTTTGCCGATGAAGGTTTTATTTAATTTCATAAACAACTGACTGTCAGCATATGTTTTTAATTTATACCGAAAAAATAAGTCCTCGTTTTTCGTATATAGTCAAGCATATTTTCAAGAATATGTTGGGCGTTGAGTATCGTGTTACGTCCGATTTGGAAGCGTTTATCCTTTCGGACGATGCCAAAATATCCTACGGCAAAGTACCGATTGGCGACGAATTTTTTGTCAAAAACTTCGGTCTGTTGTTTGAAAAAGGGATTGCCGAAGTGGAAATCTATATGCGGTATTGGGACGAAACGCCCTATTTTTTTGCATCGAAAACAGGACAAATTCCATTCGATATTTTTTCGGCATCGTTCTATTTGTTAAGCCGTTACGAGGAATATTTACCGCACATCAAAGATGATTTCAACCGCTATCCTGCAAGCGAAAGTTTGGCATACAAATACAAATTCCTGGAACTTCCGTTAGTCGATATTTGGGTACGGCGTTTTAAGAAATTGTTACAACAAAAATTTCCTAAAATATATTTTCCTGTGGGAAAATTCAATCAACTGTCTGTTATTGAGGTAAATACAGTATATTTGTACAAATATAAAGACGCCGTCCGTTCGGCAGCAGGTTGGATTCGTAGCCTTGCTTCCTTACAATTTGCAAAAGCCTTAGAGCGATTGCTCGTGCTGTGTCGCTTTCGCAGAGACCCTTACGATAATTATCAAGAGATTATTCATTTCCACAAAGAAAAGAAAATTAACAGTATTTTTTTCTTTTTGCTATCATCTTATTCGCTGTACGACAGAGGATTATCCCCTTTTTTGGAAGCCTATCGGGAACTTATCAGGATGGTTGCCGATTATGATGTGGTATCGGTATTGGGGTCGTACAGTTCGTTTGGCAACGTAGCCCAACACAAAAAAGAACGACACACGATGATTGATATTATCAACCGCCCCGTAAAACGCATAAAGTTGAGTTACAACCGGTTGCAAATTCCTGAATCGTACCAGAATATTACCGATGCCGGCTACAATGAAGATTACAGCATGGGGTACGTGAGGCATCCCGGTTTTCGGGCGAGTACTTGTACGGCATTTTATTTTTACGACCTTAGTTTGGAAGTGCAGTTACCGCTGAGAATCAATCCGTTTTGCTTTCACAGCCAATCGCTTGAAAATATTCGGAACAAAAAAGAAATGCTGAAAATTATTCGGTCGCTCAAAGCTCAAATTGAGAATGTTAACGGTAAATTTATCACTATCGTTTCGCACGAATTGATAAGTAGCGAAACAAAATTTATGAATTTCTACAAAGAAATGCTAACTTTGAACACGAAACATTAATGAAGTAACTTTTAAAATATCCATGACAATGAAAAAAATCCTATCATTCTGTTTGATGTTGGGCGGATTATCGATGAATGCCCAAACCAATGACGTGTACGTTATCGTTCCGAACAAATTTGAATTTCAAAAATCGGCTAACGAATTCCAATTGAACGAGTTAGCTAAATTTCTTTTTGAAAAACAGCAATTCAAAACGGCATACAGCGACAGCGTTCCTGCGGATGTTGCTGCTTCGCCTTGTAATAACCTGACCGCCGATGTGATTAACGAATCGGGGATGTTTTCGTCCAAACTTTATATGACGCTTAAAGACTGTACGGGCAAAGAAGTTTTCAAATCGGAAGTAGGGCGCAGTCGCGAAAAAGAATTCAAAAAATCATACCAAGAAGCCCTTCGCAATGCTTTTGAAAGTGGAGGGAAATTGGCTCAATTCCGTAGCGAATACAAACCTCAACAAAATGTAAGCAACTCATTATCAGCTGCTAAAATACCCCCTGCCGACCAGCCTATCCGGCAGACACCTGCTGTGGCAGTGCCTGCTTTGAGTACCGTTGCTATACTCTATGCACAACCCACATCCCTCGGTTTCCAATTGATTGACAACAGCCCGAAAGTGGTGCTGAAAATCAAAAAAACATCGCTCACCAATATTTACATTGCCGAAAATGCGAATCATCAGTATGGAATATTATTCGCCCAAGGTGATAAATATATATTTGAATACGAAGAAAATGGGTCTTTGCAACAGCAAATTTACACCGTGAAATTTTAGAGATTGTTTGGGTTTTAGAAAAATTACATATTCCGCTGTTCTGTATTTCAAAAAACATCCCGTGAAGATTTCGGTAGTGGTGGCTGTATTGTTATGGTACTATTTTTGTCTTCCACGCGAATTGTTCCCACAACCATACGCTACTGTTATTGAGGATGTTAACGGAAATCTGTTAGGTGCAAAAATAGCTGTAGACGGACAATGGCGCTTCCCCGAATCGGATAGCATTCCCTACAAATTCGCGATGTCTGCCATTCATTTTGAAGATGAATATTTTCGCTGGCATCCGGGGTTTAATCCTGTGGCTATAGGCAAATCATTGGTGCAAAATATCCGTAACGGAAGAATCGTCCGCGGTGGCAGCACACTCACGCAACAGGTTATCCGCCTTTCGCGAGAACATCAAAAACGGACGTATTTTGAGAAATTGATTGAAATAATTCTTGCTACCCGGCTCGAATTACGGTATTCTAAAGATGAAATCCTCACCCTTTACGCTTCGCATGCTCCATTCGGCGGTAATGTTGTAGGTTTGGATATGGCAGCTTGGCGGTATTTTGGACTCTCGGCAGACCAACTCTCGTGGGCAGAAAGTGCTACGCTTGCCGTGCTCCCCAACGCTCCGTCTCTCATCTTTCCAGGGAAAAATCAGGAACGACTTCTCGTTAAAAGAAATCAATTATTGTTAAAATTGTATCAAAAGAAAATTATTGGTCTAGAAACCTATCAATTGGCTTTGGCAGAACCACTCCCCCACAAACCTCATGAGCTTCCGCAAGCGGCTCCGCATTTGCTTGAACGCATCAACAAATCCAACAGAGGGGAACGGTTGCGCACAACGATCATCACTGATTTGCAAGAAAAAACCAACCGTATCGTAGCGAATTATTACGCTCGCTATTCGCAATCGGAAGTGTACAATATGGCCGTTATCATCATTGATACCCATACGGGAAATGTGCTAAGCTATGTAGGAAATACGCCTACCGACAAAAATCACCAGAAAGATGTGGACATCATCAATGCGCCAAGAAGTACGGGAAGCATCCTCAAGCCGCTACTGTACGCCACAATGCTCGATGATGCCGAGCTCACCCCACAAATGCTCGTCCCCGATATTCCGACCACCATTTCGGGATATTCTCCCAAAAATTTCAACAATACCTACGAAGGGGCGACACCTGCCGACATGGCTCTTGCCAAATCGCTCAACATTCCGTTCGTACTCTTACTGCAACGCTACGGCGTGTATCGCTTTTATGATGTTTTGCAACAGCTTCATTTTCAAAATATTAATAAGCACCCAGACCATTACGGATTGTCATTAATTCTCGGGGGTGCCGAAAGTAACCTGTGGGATATCGCACAAGCGTATACGAATTTGGCTTCGGAATTGAATTTTTACAATCAGCACCAGATGTATCGAAAACAATCTTTTCGACCTTTGACAATTATTCCGAAAATAGCTTCTACTCAATACGAAACGAGCCATGAAAATCCGTTATTGGGCGCTGGTGCCATTTGGTTGATGCTCGATGCAATGAAAGAAGTACACCGCCCCGAAGAGGATGTTGCTTGGCGGTATTACCAATCATCACGCAAAGTTGCTTGGAAAACAGGTACAAGTTTTGGTAATAAAGATGCGTGGTCGGTAGGAATAACACCCGAATATGTGGTTGGCGTGTGGGTTGGCAATGCTACCGGCGAAGGCAGACCTTCCCTCACAGGCGTAACATACGCTGCTCCCGTAATGTTCGAAATCATGGGAATGCTTCCCGCAAGTTCTTGGTTTAAAACTCCTTACGACAATCTCCAAGAAGTAGAAATTTGCTCGGTATCGGGCTATCTTGCCAAAGGTGAATGTCCTAAAAAAACGCAATGGATACCACATCATCAACAAGAATTATCGGCTTGTACATATCACCGGCTTGTACATCTTGACCCAACGCACAGCTATCAAGTCAATGCTGATTGCCAACCAACTGGGCAAATAGTGAGTCAATCGTGGTTCGTGCTGCCTCCTGTGATGGAATGGTTTTATAAAAAACAACATATTGATTATAAGCCAATTCCGCCATACCGATCGGATTGTTCGCCTATTTCGTTTGACAAACAATTGGATTTTATTTACCCAAAATACGGCAGTGTCATCTATACGACCAAACAATTCGGCGGCAAATTACAACCTTTTGTTGCCAAAGCTACGAATGCTTCAGGGCAATTATTTTGGTATTTGAACGACGTCTTTTTAGGTACTACCATCCATTTTCATGAAATGGAAGTTTATGCCGAAAAAGGCGATAATTACCTGACTATCATTAATGAAAGCGGACAAGAACTGCGTGTGAAATTTGTAGTCCAATAATTCCTAATTAACGTGAGCTCGATGTAGCAAGTTATTGATTATTAGTATCTTATTTTCGTAGGAGCCCTCACCCCCAACCCCTCTCCAAGGGAGAGGGGAGCCACTCGGATAGCATTGGGCTTTTTCTCCCCTCTCCCTTGGAGAGGGGTTGGGGGTGAGGGCGTTAAATCTTTGATTTACAATGCCTTATTATATCGAACTCACGTTTATTATACAGAATTTTGGTTTTTTAACCTTCCAATAAGCAAGGGCTTAACACGTTGATTTATACTATTTTTTTGACCAACCTTAGTGCGCATGAAAAAATACATCCCGACAAAATCGACAGGCAAAAAATTTAGCCTTGGTAAATTTCATTGAGATGTGATTTTTAAAATGTAACTTCTTATCGTTACAATTTACTATTTCTAAGATTGATAACTTCCTGAGGAGTGAGGTGTCTCCAGTGTCCGCGGGGAAGGTCTTTTTTGGTTAGTCCTGCGAACACCACGCGGTCAAGTTTTTCTATCGTATACCCCAAGCTTTCGAATATACGCCGTACGATACGGTTTCGCCCGCTGTGAATTTTAACACCCAATTCATTTTTAGGAGCGTTGTTGATATAGCTTATTTCATCTACTTGGATAAAGCCATCTTCAAGTTCAATACCATCTTCTATTTGTACAAAATCTTTGTGATCAATCTTTCGGTCGAGTACCACATGGTATATTTTGCGGACTCCATGCGACGGGTGGGTCAGTTTTTTTGCCATATCGCCATCATTGGTAAGAAGTAACAAACCTGTAGTGGGGCGGTCAAGCCTTCCTACGGGAAGAATGCGGGCGCTGGTGGCATTGGCTACCAAATCCATGACGGTTTTACGTCCTTTTTCGTCTTGTGTTGTCGTGATAAAGCCTTTGGGTTTGTTGAGCAAAATGTATACTTTCTTTTCCGAAGAAATCGTTTTTCCATCGAATTTGACAACATCACCCGGCTTTACGCGATACCCCATTTGGGTAATTACTTCTCCGTTTACCTCTACACTCCCTGCGGTAATGTATGTATCGGCATTACGGCGTGAACAAATTCCTGCATTGGCGATATATTTATTCAAGCGGGTTTCTTTCGCTTCGGGAATATCGTAGGTAGGTGCTTGTTCTCGAGGCGACTCATCATATTTTCGATACGGACGACGCTCTCCTTTGTCATACGGTTTGCGGTCGTTGCCAAACGGCTTGCGATACGGTTTGTCGAATGTTCTTTGCCGGTCGTCGTTGTAACGGGGTTTGTCGGAATTGTAGCTTGCCCCTTCGGACGGCCTGCGATACGGTTTGTCGAATGTTCTTTGCCGGTCGTCGCTGTACCGGGGTTTGTCGGAATTATAGCTTGCCCCTTCGGACGGCTTGCGATACGGTTTGTCGAATGTCCTTTGCCGGTCATCGCTGTACCGGGGTTTGTCGGAATTATAGCTTGCCCCTTCGGACGGCTTGCGATACGGTTTGTTGTTTTTATTTCTATCGGAAGAAAAACCTTCGTTTTTTCGGTAGGGCGAATCGTTTTGACGACGGAATGGTCTGTCATCATTTGAACGTTGGTAAGATTTTCGCTCTGAGTTGTTGTTCGATTTGTTATTTTGGAATGATTTTTTTGAGTCGTCAGACTGATTGTTGCGTGAAGCTGAATTCCCTCTCGGATTTCTGTACTGCTTTTCCATACGTTTTTGTTTAAAAATAATATCTCCTTGATTGACTGCAATCTACTATACCCAGGCTTTTATTGCCTACAAATGTAAAATTGGGTGCAAAGGTAATGAAAAATTAGTTACCGATGAGAGATGTAACTATATTATCAGACCAAACGCATTAAAAATTCAGTAATTCAATGAGGCAATCCAAATTCCAAGCCGCCATTTTCCTCATTCTTTTGATACTGATTTTTTTGTTTTTGAGTTGCTTTTCTTGTAGTAATTTCAATACTAATTTTAAGATAATCGAGAAGTTCTCTGTTACATTATTAGCTCTTTTTCTACTTTCATCTTCTTTGAAAATCACATCCAAACTCCAATGCAGTTTGTTTTCAATCAACCAATGATTTCGGGTGTATTTTAAAAACACATCTGGCGTATTTACCTGACTACTAATGTAATATCTTACATCTGATGTTATTTTATCGTTGCTTTTGTGATAAATCTCAGATTCTGTTTTTAGGATGCTTTTCAAGTTTTTCCAATCTTCCACCCGCGTAATATGCGTTGTGTCAGTCATTATTTTACACGTTCTTTTCTCAACTTTCGAACCGTTAATTTCCTGTGTCGTGAACACTGTTTTTTCGTTGTTCTGATGAACCAAGAACGCACTTTCAATGTCCTGATAAAGTGTTTTCTGATTTTGTTTAACAGCTAAAAGATAATCTCCGCCTTTTTCTATAATTTTAGATGCTATCTCGGTTTGACACCCTACCGCATCAATGCTCACCAAGGCATTTTTAAATCTAACGCTTCCAAAAGTTTAGGAATCGCAGTAATCTCATTTGATTTACCGGCGGTCTTTTCCCGCCCTAAAAAGAACAGTCATCCGTTAAATAAGCGTGCAATAAATGGAGCATTTCTCCCGTTTTTGAACTACTGCCTCTGCATGATTTTCCGTCAATAGCAATATGTTTTTCTTCAATATTTATAAGAGTTGAAAGCCATTCTATAAAAATTTTTTGAAAAGATTTCGGTTCATAAAGTGAAAAAAACGGTTGAAAGTATCGTGCGAAGGGATGCCATTTTTTAAGTCTGAATACTTACTGAAAAACGTTTTTCTAGAATTGCCAAAATCCTCTATTTCCTCCCAATCTTGTGCATTTCAAATCAACGCAAGAATTGTGATGAAAGCGATGTTTTCCACGGGGTGTAATTTTTTTCTATCCAATCTAAAATCTTTAATACTTTTAGCAAAAGTAAGTAATTTATTTTCACTCATAAACATCTAATTATCAGATAAATGTACGAGTTTTAAATTACTTACACAAGCCTAATCTATTGGTTTTTACATAACTTTAAAAAAATACTTTAGTCGGTTATTTTAATGCGTTTGACCTATTAGACTACGAAAAACCTTTTGAAATTTTTTATAACTTTGTAACCTCAAAAATTGCGTTTGCTAGTTGAATCTGCCCTTCAAATCCCCAACTAACGAAGCAATTTTATCTTTGAAATCACTTCGCTTATTGGTGGGTTCTACAACTTTTATAAAAATTCTTATGTACTGTCAAAGATAGAAAAAACATAATGTCGCCACGGTAAGGTAAAGCGAAAATAGTTGCAGTTGTGACGCAATGGATTTGTATATAAGTTCAAACGAAGATATCTCGATGATAGAATTTTCGGCAGGCTTGTCATTACCAATATAACGCGATTAGATAAGCAGACGGATGTTCAAAAAGTTTTTATGGAAGAAAAAAATCGGCACAACTATTGCCCTATCAATAAGGTATTTTTAGTATAAAAACGCATGTGTCTAAAAATCAAACATTTAAAATAATAAAATAGATTGCCACTTTCAAACTAAAAATATATTTTTACGACAGAATGGCATATATCCGCACTAATAATGATAGAAATAAGAAATTTTGACAGTTTTACGTCCGAAACGATAGAAAGTGATGCTGAATTTATTCCTTTGATGACACCAGAGGACGAAGAAGAAATACAGAACGAACCGCTTCCTGAGCGATTACCGATATTACCTTTACGCAATACGGTATTGTTTCCAGGGGTAGTAATTCCTATTACGGCGGGGCGTGACGCTTCGTTGAAACTAATAAATGACGCCAACGATACGACCAAAACCATTGGCGTAGTGGCACAACGCGATGAGGTGGTTGAAAACCCTGCATTTGCCGATATTTATCCGATAGGTACGGTGGCTCGGATATTGCGTGTGCTGAAAATGCCCGATGGCAACATCACCATTATTATACAAGGGAAAAAACGTTTTGAGATCAATGAAATAATCAGCGACCAACCATATATGACGGCAACCGTCCGTGAAGTTCCCGAGATAAAACCATCGGTACACGACAAAGAATACGATGCCGTTATCGACTCTATCAAAGAGCTTTCGATACGCATTATTACCGAAAATCCGAATATCCCGACGGAAGCTACGTTTGCTATCAAAAATATTGAAAGCAGTTCGTTTTTGATGAATTTCGTATCCTCAAATATGAACCGAAGCGTTGCCGAAAAGCAGGAAATTCTGGTAGAGAACAAACTCAAAGACAGAGCCATGCTTACGCTTCGTTATTTGAATTTGGAACATCAGCAGCAATCGCTTCGCAACGATATTCAATCGAGAACACGCTTTGATCTTGACCGCCAACAACGTGAATATTTTCTGCAACAGCAGATGAAAACCATTCAAGAGGAACTCGGAGGCGTGTCGTACGAAGAGGAAATCGAAGAGATGAAAAAGCTTGCCGAAACCAAAAAATGGGACGCCAAAGTCAAAGAACATTTTGAAAAAGAACTCGGCAAATTACAGCGGATGAACCCGCAAGTAGCCGAATATTCGGTACAGCGCAATTATCTCGATGTAATGCTCGAACTGCCGTGGAACGAATTTTCAAAAGATAATTTCGATCTGAAAAAAGCCCAAAAAATCCTCGATGCCGACCACTACGGATTGGAAGAAGTGAAGCGGCGGATTATTGAATATCTGGCAGTTTTGAAACTTCGTAACGATATGAAATCGCCGATTTTGTGCCTTTACGGACCGCCCGGCGTGGGGAAAACTTCGCTCGGAAAATCCATTGCCAAAGCCCTCGGACGGGAATATGTGCGGATGTCGCTCGGCGGATTGCGGGACGAAGCCGAAATTCGCGGACACCGCAAAACCTACATCGGTGCGATGCCCGGACGCATTCTGCAATTACTGAAAAAAGCCGGCACCTCCAACCCGGTTTTCGTATTGGACGAAATCGACAAACTCAGCTATCATCACAGCGGTGACCCGTCATCGGCAATGTTGGAAGTCCTTGATCCCGAGCAAAATAGCGAATTTTACGACAATTTCCTCGAAATGGGCTATGACCTTTCCAAAGTGATGTTCGTCGCCACCTCCAACAGCCTCAACACCATACAGCCGGCATTGCTCGACCGCATGGAAATCATCAACGTAACGGGTTATACCGTTGAGGAAAAAGTAGAAATCGCACGCCAGCATCTGTTGCCCAAGCAGTTGGAAGAACACGGACTTCCGAAAAAAGCAATTTCGCTCGGCAAAAAAGAATTGGAGAAAATCGTAGACGGTTATACGCGTGAGTCGGGCGTGCGGGGATTGGAAAAACAAATCGCCAAAGTGGTTCGCAATACCGCCAAATCGGTGGCAATGGAAGAGGAATACAACCCGAAACCGACGCCTTCCGATATTGAAAAAATACTCGGACCCGCACGATTGAGCCGCGACAAATACGAGAATAACGATGTTGCTGGCGTGGTTACGGGCTTGGCGTGGACGAGCGTGGGCGGCGACATTCTTTTTATAGAATCAGCACTCTCAAAAGGCAAAGGAACGCTCAGCATTACGGGCAATCTCGGTACGGTAATGAAGGAATCGGCGACCATTGCGTTGGAATATATCAAGGCAAATGCTACGGCTTTCGGTATTGACGAAACGATTTTCGATAAATACAACGTTCACATTCACGTTCCTGAAGGAGCAACGCCCAAAGACGGCCCTAGCGCGGGTATCACGATGCTCACTTCGTTGGTTTCGTTATTTACGCAACGAAGGGTAAAGAAAAGCATTGCGATGACAGGCGAAATTACCCTCAGGGGAAAAGTATTGCCCGTAGGCGGTATCAAAGAGAAAATTTTGGCTGCCAAAAGAGCCGGCATCAAGGAAATCATTCTGTGTGCCGACAACCGAAAAGATATTGAGGAAATAAAGGCTGAATATTTATCAGGACTTGACTTTCACTATGTTACGGATATGGAAGAGGTGGTAAAAATTGCCTTGACAAGCCAAAAAGTGAAAAACGTCAAACAACTATGATAAGGATATAAAAAAACAGCGGTATAATTTTTTGATTATGCCGCTGATTTTTAGTAACCATCCAAAAGTCATGTAATTTTGAATGGGATTAATTGATAGAGAACAAACGAGCGAAGAAACTTTTACGTTTGGTTTCAGTATGCGCTTGCGCTTTTGTGTTATCAAAAATATCGTCAGAGATGTTGGAACTATTGGAGAATGCGTTTGTCCCACTGTTTTCTTGCATGTCAAATGCTTTTTTATCAGGCTGGTTCTCTTCAAGAATATCCATGATGAATTCAACATAAGTTTTGTTATGTTTTTCGAGAAACCCTTTGAAGTAGCGTCCGCTAAGTTCCATTCCCCCGATGCGTTCAAGTTTGAGCAGCGTAGCATATAGCGGTTCTATATATTCGCTGATTACGTTTTGAGGGACTGAATGCCGGCGAGCCAAGATGCTTGTAACATGCCCCATGGCGTTGCGCTCTACCTCAAAATCGGTAATTACCCAATAGTAGCGCCCCGATTTCGCTAGGTTTTTTACAATTGCGTGAAAGTTTTTCCCTTCCAATATGTTGTCCCACAGTACTTTAAAGGCTATTTGTGGCATGTCGGGATGCCGTATCAAGTTATGCGGTTCGCCTATTAATTCATCGGCACTATAACCACATACGTTTACAAACGTTTGATTTACGTTGATGATAACTCCGTGCCTGTCAGTTCTACTCATTATAGTTTGGCTTTTATCCCATACTACCTCTTCATCTATCGGGGTCGGTCTGTTGACAGAGGGACCCAATCCGTTAAAAAATTCAGCCATAATGTTGATTTTATTTACAGTCAATAATTAATTACAAAGCAAAATTACTGATTAAAAACAGGATGAACAATTCATAAAAAATAAAAGATTAGAGTGTCTTAAATTTATTTCAGCCTTTATTTTTTAATAAAAATACATTAAATGGTTTCTTTTATTGAGAATTCATCAAAAAAGAAACGTTCTTTATAAATGTAATCTTATTCTGTTTTGAAAATATTTTCACGTAAAATTATAACATTGTTTAGTATTGATTAACACATATATGTTTTTTTTTTGAATACATAAGTATTTGTTAAACAGTAATGATAGAAGATTTTTACGGGTGCGATGTGTGAAAGCGTGATTTATTATTAAAATCATTTTGTGATTGATATGATTTTGTTCCAATTACATGAAGAGTCATGGCGTGTAACAAACGTATTTTGGACGGGAAACAAGAAAGATTGTAAACAGAAGAAATAGGTAAAAAAAATATTTTTTAGTCAATTCAATAAAAAAATAGGGGGTGTGTGTTTTAATTCAGATATAATTTTTAATTTTACCCCATAAAAATAATGCGATATGTCAAAAATACGATTTAATGCATTGCAAGAGGCGGGAAAAAGAAAGCCTGTTGTAATAAAAGAAAAAGGAAAACGTTCCGATTTGTTTGGGATAAATGTTTTCAACGAAGATTCGATGCGCCAGTTTATGACCAAAGAAGCGTTCAGCAGCGTATCCGATGCGATACAATACGGCACGAAGATAGACCGCAAGGTAGCCGACCAAGTAGCTGCAGCGATGCGCGATTGGGCAATTTCCAAAAAAGCAACACACTATACGCATTGGTTTCAACCACTTACAGGTTCTACGGCAGAGAAGCACGATGCGTTTTTTGAGCCGATTGGGCGAGGACGGGCTATTGAAAAGTTTGGAGGAGGGCAGTTGGTACAACAAGAACCCGACGCGTCAAGTTTTCCTAACGGAGGCATCCGCAATACTTTTGAAGCTAGAGGATACACCGCTTGGGATCCGACTTCACCGGCATTTATATACGGAACTACGCTATGTATTCCTACCATATTTATATCGTATACAGGAGAAGCGTTGGACAACAAAACGCCGCTCTTGAAAGCCTTACAAGCCATTGACCAAGCCGCCACGCAGGTAGCCAAGTATTTCGATAAAAATGTAACGAAAGTGATTGCTACTTTGGGTTGGGAGCAAGAATATTTCTTGATAGACAGGTCGTTAGCACATTCCCGCCCCGACTTGGCACTCGCAGGACGCACCGTACTGGGGCATCCGCCAGCCAAAGGACAACAATTGGACGACCATTATTTCGGCTCAATCCCCGAACGAGTATTGAGCTACATGCGCGATTTGGAACAAGAATCGCTCATGCTTGGTATTCCCGTAAAAACCCGGCACAACGAAGTCGCCCCCAACCAATTTGAGTTAGCCCCCATTTTTGAGGAAACCAACTTAGCCGTAGACCAAAACTCATTACTTATGGACGTAATGAACAAAGTCGCCGAACGCCACAATTTTGTAGTACTTTTTCACGAAAAACCATTTGCGGGCATCAACGGTTCGGGCAAGCACAATAACTGGTCATTGGCAACCGATACCGGTGTCAACCTTCTCGCTCCCGGCAAAACCCCGATGAAAAATCTACAATTTCTCACCTTTTTCGTATGTGCGATAAAAGCCGTACATGACTACGAAGAGCTGATGAGAGCTTCAGTGGCATCAGCAAGCAACGACCACCGCCTGGGAGCTAACGAAGCACCACCGGCGATTGTATCCGTATTTATTGGACAACAATTAACCAAAGTGCTTGACGAATTGGAAGGCGTGTCCAGCGGAAAACTCTCTCCCGAAGAAAAAACAGACCTCAAGCTCAACGTCGTAGGCAAAATCCCCGACGTATTGCTCGATAATACCGATCGCAACCGCACTTCGTCATTTGCATTTACAGGCAATAAATTTGAATTTAGAGCCGTAGGGTCAAAAGCCAACTGCGGAAAACCAATGACCGTACTCAATTCTATCGTAGCCAAACAATTGATAGAATTTAAAAAAGAAGTAGACACACTCATCGAAAAGAAAAAACTCAAAAAAGACGAAGCCATATTCAATGTATTGAGAGAGTACATTAAGAAATCCAAAAAAATCCGTTTCGAAGGCGACGGCTACAGCGAAGCATGGGAAAAAGAAGCCGAAAAAAGAGGATTGAGCAATAACAAAACCACACCCGAAGCACTCAAAGCCAATATTTCCCAAAAAGCCATCGAACTTTACGAAGAACTCGGAGTAATGACCAAAGTAGAAGTCCAGGCACGTTACGAAATCGAACTTGAAGAATACGCCAAAAGCATACAGATTGAAGGGCGACTCATCGGCGATATAGCTCGTAACCACGTAGTACCGACCGCTGTGAAATATCAAAACACCCTCATTAAAAACGTAAAAGGACTCAAAGAAATCTTCGGAACTCAATACGAAGAAGTCGCCGCAGAGCAGTTAGATTTAATAAAACGCATCTCGAACCACATCAAAGTCATACACAGCAAAATAGATGCGATGGTCGAAGCACGTAAAAAAGCCAACAAATCCACTTCAGCCCATGAATTGGCAGCCGCCTATTGCAACGAAGTAAGGCCATACTTCGACGAAATCCGCTACCACTGCGACAAACTCGAAATCTTGGTCGATGACGACCTTTGGACACTCACCAAATACCGCGAAATGCTATTTACACATTAATATGTAAGAGGTAAAAATACTATTTCGCATTAAAATCCCCAAAAGCAACCCACTCAATCGTAAGTGCGGTTGCTTTTTTTGATGCATACAGGCACCAAGAGACATGATTTATTTTCATCATTTTCTTTTTTTTCATGGCGTGCCCC
>JAUNTM010000047.1 GCA_030538675.1 Capnocytophaga sp. | reverse complement strand
GATTGGGGATAAGAGGAATAGGGTTTAAAGGAGGATCAAAAGGAGTATTCATTGGTTTTAAATAATCTAAATCGACGAACATATATCGGCGATGACTATATCTTTTAAAATCATCGAAAGTAAACCAGCCATTATCTTCATTCCATCCCCAATTCATGTATAACTTATCCTCATATTCATCCCATGCATTCCATGTTATCCATCCTGTTTTCTTACGAACTCTATACTTTTGTTCGTAATATCCGTCGCAAAACCAAATATGTCCAAGTGATCCATGTTGAGGCTAGCCTGCCAATAGTATCCCATGTTTTTTCTCTTTCATATTCTTATACGCTTCCTCAAAATCATAACTTTTATATTTTGCATTTTTAAATCCCAATTTCTTTAAGCCTATAAGAATTTCATTGGGGGTAGCTCCCGAAGCTGTTACCCCCCAACTGTAATTAGGAATGCTATCTGCTATTTGTCTGAACATTTTTGATACTACATTTTCAGAGTATTGTGTGTATTCGTCATTTGCATAAAGCAAATTAAATGGATAGTTCCCTGGAAATGAAGGTCTCCTATACAGATCATAAGCTAACATTCCAATCGCCACAGCAGGGCAACCAACCAACTTGTTTCCGCCAGGGGTATTATAATTATAACCTGTTCCTTGATGCCATTTTAGTCTTTCTCCCGTAAAAGGAGTTATTCTTCCTTTTCCTGTGGAATTCCTCCGCCTATCATAAATAGAAGGAGCTTCATTAACCGCTTCAATCTCATAAGTGTATTCAGGATTGGTAATGTCTTTCCAATTGAGGTACGTTTCGTCCGCTTCATCAAGAGGCAAAGCCATTTGCTCCTCTATCAGTTTAGCTCTTTCTGAAATCCAAAAACTAAGCGGATTGCTTTCTGAAATGTCAAATGAAAATTCCCCTTCTTCAGAGTGAGCTAAAATAGGAAATTTGGTAATGTCTCCCGAAAGAACCATAAATCCCCGATTGTCCTTGTAATTAACCGCAAACATCAAGGTATCCCCTTTTATAGAAATGTAGTACTCCACATTTTTCCACTTCCCTCTTCGGTTCTGCTTCTCTTTCGGACACAGATTTTCCGTAATGTTTTCCCGTAGTTTCGTATATTTTGTCCTTAAACAAATTTGAATACGCATAAGCTGCATTTAGCGAAACTTGCTTTTCTGAATTGGCAACATCTAATGATGTTATATCAGCCTCAGAGTTAAAGTCATTCTTTTCGCATGCGGAAAAAATAATTCCCAGCATGACGGTTGGTAATAAAAATCTTTTCATGACATAGATAGTTTAGTATTCTGCCGTCAAAAATGACTAAAAAATTTATATCTACGAAAATTTTAACACCATCTATTTGTTAATTTTTATTTTAATTTAACGGGAGCTCGATGTAGCAAGTTGTTGATTATTAGCATCTTATTTTCGCGGGAGCCCTCACCCCCAGCCCCTCTCCTTTGGAGAGGGGAGCCACTCGGATAGCATTGAGCTTTTTCTCCCCTCTCCCTTATGTGAGCGAAAGCGAGGAAGTGTTAGGGTTGGGGCTAGGGTATTAAATATTTGATTTACAATGTCTTATTATATCGGACTCACGTTAATTTAGTGTCAATTGGCAAATGAGTTACGCAGATGTGTACTAAAACCAATTCATCAACCTATTTATTTTGATAGATATACACTTCGGTCGCTCCGACTCCGTATTTGGCATATTCGGCATCGTAATAGGTTATGTTTGAGTATCTTCCGAAAAGATATTCCAATTCTGTCCGCAGTACGCCCTCGCCTACGCCGTGAATAAATACAACACGTTGTATACGGTTGCGGATGGCAAACTCAAGTTTTTGCCGCGCGGTATCCACTTGCAGGGTAAGCATCTCATGGTTGGTCATCAACTGTGGATTTTTGGCGAGATGATGAATGTGCAAATCCACTTCCATTGGTGGAATATTTTTCTCTTTTTTGGCGGGTATATTCTTCTTTTTAGGCGTTTTTAGTTTGTCAAAAGCATCTTCGGTAAAGTGTCCTATTTTTGTTTTAAAATCTTTATCCTCAGCTACTTTCACAATTTCTGAAACAGGGAACGACAATTCAAAATCTTCATCGGTACGTATGGTAATTTCCTTGGCAGAAATCGCAATCACCCGACCGCTGATGACATCGTCCAGCACTTCTACTCTATCGCCAATTTCAAACATTTTTATGATTTTTTGTCGTTTTCGTCTGTTTTATCTGGTTCGTTTGTTTCTTCTGTAACGACCAACGGCGGTTCGAAGTCTTCCTTTCGTTTGGACGAAAGATTTTTCGAAATGCTGTATATTCCGACCATTATGAGTGCCATACCGCCTACCAAGAGCAATTGTCCGTACTCGGAGGGGGCAAAATAGCGCGAGAGTGCTACCAACACCCCTGCCACGATGCTCATATAATACCATTTGTCCATTTTCATATTATTCGATGCGTAATAATTCTTTTGCCAATTCTATCATTCTCGGTTCGCCCGTATGTTTATTCGGTTCGTCCGAAATTTTGACCGTCGGCACCCATTCGTTGTCACTTGTGAGTACTTCGGTGAGTTTCAGTACGATATTCATCGGGCGTAAGCCTACATCGTTGGTCAGGTTTGTGCCGATACCGAACGAAATCCCGATTTTGCCTTTGGTGGCTTCGGTAATGGATTGTACTTTCGTAGGATTAAGCCCGTCCGAAAAAATAATATATTTATACAACGGATTGATTCCGTGCTTCTTATAATGTTCAATGGTTTTATTGGCAAATTCTATCGGGTCGCCGCTATCGTGCCGCACACCGTCAAAAAGTTTGGCAAATTTGGTATCAAAATGTTTGAAAAACACATCGGTTGTGTAGGTGTCGGACAGCGCCACGCCCAAATCGCCCCGAAATACGTCTACCCAATGCTCAAGCGACATTGCGTTTGCCATTTTGTATCCGTACTCCGCCGCATGGAACATAAACCATTCGTGAGCGTGCGTCCCGATAGGTTTCACATGGTATTTCATTGCAAAATGTACGTTGCTCGAACCTATAAATCGTTTTTTATGGTCGTTACTAAGGGTTTTCATGACCAAATCATGCACCTTGTACGAATGGCGCCTACGTGTACCGAATTCGGCAAACGGCACTTCCAATTCGTTGTACAATTTGATTTTATCTACTGTATTTTCTACGATTTTTTCGTCTTCCCAATGCACGGCATCCGTAAGTTTGTAGTACAGTTCGCTAATCATCGCCAAAAGTGGCACTTCCCATAATATGGTACGGTACCAATAGCCCGATACCCGCACTTCTATCTCATCACCATGCTGCTCTATATGCACTTCCGACGGGTCGTAGCGGTAGCCTTCAAGGAAGTCGATGTAGGCGGGATTCAGGTACGGACAGTTTTTTTTTAGGAATTCTTTTTCTTTTTTTGTAAGCTTCAATTCCGCCATCAACGCCACCGATTGCCGCATCGCATTGGCAAACCCGGGCGGGTATTTGTGTTTGCCACGATTGATGAATTTGTAGCGTGCCTGCGTGTTCGGAAACAGCTTGACCACAGCACATTGCATCGTAAATTTGTAGAAATCGTTGTCCAGCATTGAAGTGAACACTCTGTAATTTTCGTTTGTCATACGTTGTTGTTTGATAAGAAATCCGTAATTCTTTCTATGCAAAGCAACAAAGGTAAGGTTTTATTTTGAAAATGGGTTGGTTTGAGAATTTGAAAATTTGAAAATGAGATAATTTGAAGGTTTGGAAATTATATAAAAGCCCTGAAAGGACGACTTTATTCAGCCCAACGTATAACGTTGGGATTTTCCAAATTTCCAAATTATCTCATTTTCAAATTTATAAAATCAGTACAACATTTCTATTTCTTTGAGGTTGTATGTTGCAACATTTCCCTTTTCGAGTTCGATTTGTAACAAACCTGAAGGCGTTACACCCCGTATAATTCCCGAAAAACCGGTTTTGTCCGGTGTGCAAAACATCGATTTCTGGTCTATCCGATACAGATATTTTTGATAATTTTCATATAGATTTGCAAATGTACCCGTCCCGATGCGGGCAAGATGTTCTTGTAGCGATGCGGTAAGGTGATACAGTAAGGTTTCGAGGTCGAATTCTTTTCCTGTACTGTTTTTTAGCGAAGATGCTCTAGGAAGATGTTCGAAATCCGTTTGGTTCACATTAATGCCAATTCCTATTACCGAACGGACTATTTCGCCGCTGCGAATACCATTTTCTATCAATACACCCCCGATTTTTTTGTCGGATGACAAAATGTCATTTGGCCATTTTATTTTCAGGTGTGGAATTGGCAGCGCTTCGAGGACTTCTATTATCGCCAAGGAAACCGCCATATTGAGCAAAAAATAATCGCTTGCCAAAACCTCTTTCACGTTGTGTAACATGCTAAATGTCAAATTTTTACCTTCTTCTACTCTCCAGCTTGTACCATACTGACCTATGCCGTCGGTTTGCTGCAATGCCCATGCTACCGTATCGGGAATCGGTGCGGTTTGTGTCGCGATATATCTTTTGAGAAAAAGTTGCGTAGAGTCTATGGCATTAAGTTTGATGATGTGCATAAAGAGGATACTTTTTAAAAATGCAAAGGTACTGTATTACAAAAAATAATACCAACAGAAATTTTAAATAATTTTAGTATTTCTGTTTCATTATAAAATAATATATTTGCGATTTTATAAGTAATTGATAATAAACATCGAAAAAATAGTTCATGATAGAGAACAAAACTGACCAATTAGTAAGCGACATCATCAAAGGCATCGAAAAAGTAAAAGGCAATGACATCACTTTGATGGACTTGCGGGACATAGAAAATACCGTATGCGACTACTTCATCATCTGTACAGGACAGTCCAACACCCAAGTTAATGCCATTGCCAATTCCGTACAAAAAGTAGTAAGCCAATCCGACTCTCATCAAAAGCCATGGCATGTAGAAGGCGAACAGCAAGCCGAATGGGTACTTATCGACTATGTGGACATAGTGGTACACGTATTCCAAAGACCCATACGCGAACGCTACGATATCGAAGGGCTGTGGGGCGATGCCAAAATATCGCAAATAACAACTAACTATTAACAACAAACCATGTCAGAAAATAAAAAACCTCAACAACCCAAATTTTCCGCATATTGGATTTATGCCCTATTGATATTACTTCTCATAGGATTTAATTTCTACACAAATGGAGGAGTGTGGCAACAGCCGAAAGAAATACCACAATCCAAATTTGAAGAATACCTGCGCAATGGCGATGTCGCTAAAGTTGTCATCGTCAATAAAAAACAAGGTATGGTGTACCTCACTCCCGATGCGATGCAAAAAGAAGAGCATAAGGACGTAAAAGTAGAACCCTCTATGCTCAACCGCGCTACTAGTGAAAGCGAAACGCCGCAGTACAAATTTGGCTTGGGCGACCTTGGCAATTTTGAAAATGATTTCAAACAAATTGTCCAAGAAAACAATCTTACCACCACACGGTACAACAAGACAGAAGAAAATCACATCGGCAATATATTGATGACGATACTTCCTTTTGCTTTAATCGTTGGTGTGTGGCTATTCTTCATGCGGCGTATGGCCGGTGGCGGCGGTGGCGGACAACTGTTCAGCATCGGAAAATCCAAGGCGCGCCTCTTCGATGAGAAAAAAGAACTCCGGGTAACCTTCAAAGATATTGCCGGACTCGAAGGAGCTAAAGAAGAAATACAAGAAATCGTAGAATTCTTAAAAAATCCTGACAAATATACCTCACTCGGCGGAAAAATCCCAAAAGGTGCGCTCCTTGTAGGACCTCCCGGAACAGGAAAAACCCTATTGGCAAAAGCCGTTGCCGGCGAAGCCCAGGTACCTTTCTTTTCACTTTCGGGTTCTGACTTCGTAGAAATGTTTGTAGGAGTCGGGGCTTCGCGTGTACGCGACCTATTCAAGCAAGCCAAAGAAAAATCGCCAGCCATCATATTTATTGATGAAATTGATGCTATCGGACGGGCTCGGGGTAAAAACAATTTTACAGGCGGTAATGACGAACGGGAAAACACACTGAATCAACTACTTACAGAAATGGACGGATTTGGTACCCATACGAATGTCATCGTATTGGCAGCCACCAACCGCGCTGATATTCTTGACAAAGCCCTCATGCGTGCCGGACGTTTTGACCGACAAATATATGTAGAACTGCCCAATCTCAACGAACGTCAGGAAATATTCAAAGTGCACTTGCGTCCTATAAAAATTTCAGAAGAGCTTGATGTTGCGTTTTTGGCAAGACAAACGCCCGGATTTTCCGGGGCTGACATTGCCAACGTATGTAATGAAGCAGCCTTGATTGCCGCCCGAAAAGGTAAAACTTCGGTATCGAAAGATGACTTTTTGGATGCCGTCGACCGTATCGTTGGCGGGCTGGAGAAGAAAACCAAAATCATTACTGCCGATGAGAAAAAAGCGATCGCATTCCACGAAGCAGGACACGCTACGGTAAGCTGGCTTTTAGAACACGCAGCTCCGCTCGTAAAAGTTACCATCGTACCGCGCGGGCAATCACTGGGGGCGGCTTGGTACCTCCCGGAAGAACGGCAAATAGTCCGCACCGAACAGATACTCGATGAGATGTGTGCCGCTCTCGGTGGACGTGCTGCCGAAAAAATAATTTTTGACAAAATTTCAACAGGGGCTCTCAGCGATTTGGAAAAAGTAACCAAACAGGCAAAAGCTATCGTTACCATATACGGACTGAACGAAAAAGTAGGTAATCTTACTTACTACGATTCAAGCGGACAAGATTATACTTTTACCAAACCGTATAGCGAAAAAACGGCGCAAACTATCGATGAAGAAATCTCAGCCATCATCGAGACGCAATACCAACGGGCTATCCGTATTCTTGAAGAAAACAAAGACAAATTGACAAAACTTGCCAATCTACTCCTTGAAAAAGAGGTTATTTTCAAAGAAAATCTTGAAGAAATATTTGGCAAACGCCCTTATGGAAATCACGAAGAAGTCGCTGAAAAAATTACCGAAATCGCGACAGATACTTCTTCCGAAACAGTGTAATTATTGTCATTAAAATTAAATTGTAAAAAAAAACTTGGTCAGAAAGTTGTTTCAGACCAAGTTTTTTTTATACCTTTACATTTTGATACGTTTTCCCAAAAAGGATTACACTATTTATGAACCCAATCAGATATATAAAAGGTATATTCAAAAAAAGCGAACGTCCTGAAGAGGACTATCGCAGCAAGTACACTCCCGACAAAGAGTCTGTACTTGTTGACGAACTTTTCGCTATCAAATTTACCCAAAATGGCGGTAAATTTATTTACTGCGAATCTGACGCTGAAAGACAACAAGCTTTTGTAAGCATTCTCAAAGAATTGGGAATTTCTACCAAAATAGGCTTTTCTGACATACAACTCAAGGACATTTTTGATGAATACGAACATTTGTTCACCCAATCATTGGATGCTGCCAATGTATTTATGACCGACTGCGAATATCTCATCTCCAATGAAGGTTCGATACTGCTGTCATCCAACCAACTCAAACAAATGACCATAACGCAACTCCCCGAAATATTCATCGTGTGTGCCTCCACTTCACAAATGGTTATTGATATATCGGAAGCCATGCGGAGTATCAATGCAAAATATAAAAAAAGAAAACCTTCGGGAATTACGGCTATCAAAAATTTTGGTGTCAACCAAGACGATTTTCGCAATTATGGCAGTTGCCCTAAAAAAATGTATCTTATTCTCAAAGAAGATATTAATTAAATCATACTAACGTGAACGAACTTTTCAAAAGAGCCATTACGGGATTTATTTATATTTTTCTGCTATTGTCGGCAATCATGCTCAATGCCGAGGCTTTTGATTTTCTTTTCTTGTCATTCGGCATCATTTGTTTATTTGAATTCAAAAAACTTATCAAACTCAGAGGCTTACACATCTTTATCACATTCATGTTCACATGGTGGCTTTTTATCCATTTGGAAACAGGCAAATTCATCGTATACTTGTTGTGTTTGCTCACTATTATCGTCAACTGCTATCTGGTATTGGATATGTTCAATGACAAAACTCCCTTGAAATTCAAGGACAATAACTACAAATTTCTCGTCAGTTTGCTGTACATCGGTGGCGGTTGTATCTTTATGCCATTGATTTACAGAAGCGAAATGATTCGTTCTTATACACAGTCGGACGCACAACTTACGATGATTGGTATATTGTGCATCATTTGGGCGAGTGATAGTTTTGCATATTTGGTAGGTAAAAATTTCGGACGGCACAAATTACTCGAACATATTTCGCCTAAAAAAACCATCGAAGGTTCATTAGGGGGGCTTGTTGGGGCAATGATTACGGCTGTTATCATTGCACAATACAGCGAAAAAAACACATGGGAATGGATTCTTTTTGCTACCATATTAGTGCTGGCAGGTACGCTGGGCGATTTGGTAGAATCACGGTTCAAACGTATTGCTAAAGTCAAAGACAGCGGCACGATACTTCCCGGGCACGGCGGGCTACTCGACCGCTTGGATAGCCTTATTTTCGCTTCACCATTTGCTTTTTTAACACTTCAATTGATAGAATATGTTTCATAAAGAAGGACACAGGATTATTTTATTTTCGCTCATCATCACAGCAGGTATCGTTTTGGTGGCTCATTGGTTTGTCGATATTTTTTGGTTGCAAAAATTATTACAAATAGTTGCCGTCGTATTTTTGGTTTTGATTCTGCAATTTTTTCGCAACCCAAAACGCCATACGCTTCGCAATGACAAACACATCATCGCCCCGGTGGACGGGAAGGTAGTTGTCATCGAAGAGGTTTTTGAAAAAGAATATTTTCAAGATAAGCGGTTGCAAGTTTCCATTTTCATGAATCCGCTCAATGTGCACGTAACCCGCTACGCACTTGGCGGCAATATCGCTTTTAGCAAATACCATCCCGGAAAATATTTGGTAGCGTGGCACCCCAAAGCTTCCGAAGAAAACGAACGCACTACGGTGGTGGTTGACAATTCCGTTTTCGGAAAAGTTCTCTACCGGCAAATAGCCGGGGCGCTCGCCAAACGCATTGTTAATTACGCCAAAGAAGGCGGTACAGCGGTGCAGGGCGAAGACGCCGGTTTTATCAAATTCGGTTCGAGAGTGGACTTATACCTGCCGTTGGACACTAAAATTAACGTTCAATTAGGACAAAAAGTAAAAGGCGGCGTGGATATAATCGCTGAAAAGAATGTATAATTTCTTTCAAAAATGCAGATAAAAACTTACTTTTGCAGTCCGAAAAAAATAAAATATTACATTCATACTTGATTATAGGATAACACTCATGGGAAGAGCATTTGAATTTAGAAAAGCCCGAAAATTTAAACGATGGGCTGCCATGGCAAAAACATTCACGCGTATTGGCAAAGATATCGTAATGGCTGTCAAAGAAGGTGGTCCACACCCCGAAAGCAACGCAAGGCTCAGAGCCGTCATGCAAAATGCCAAGGCTGCTAATATGCCGAAAGACAACGTAGAACGAGCCATCAAAAAAGCGTCTGAAAAAGATACTGCCAACTATAAAGAAGTATTATTCGAAGGGTATGCTCCGCACGGCATCGCTATCCTTATCGAAACTGCAACCGATAATAACAACCGAACCGTAGCTAATATCCGTAGCTATTTCAACAAATGCAATGGTACGCTCGGTACCTCGGGTTCGGTAGAGTTTATGTTTGACCACACTTGCAACTTCCGTATTCCTGCTGACGGAATTGATGCCGAAGAACTTGAACTCGAGATGATTGACTTCGGCGTGGAAGAAGTATTTGTTGATGATGACGGCATTTTGATTTACGCTCCGTTTGAGAGTTTTGGAGCTATCCAAAAGGAATTGGAAAGCAGAAATATTGAAATTCTCTCATCAGGATTTGAACGTATTCCACAAATAACCAAAGAGTTATCCGTAGAAGAACAAGCTGATGTAGAAAAACTCCTCGAAAAAATAGAAGAAGATGATGACGTGCAAAACGTATATCATACGATGAAAGAAAGTGAAGAATAATACTGGTTTTCAGCTAAAAAAATAAGCTGCCTGATGTCTCAGACAGCTTATTTTTTTTATTCAATTTGTGAAATTACAGCAAATCATTTTTCAACAAATATTCGGCAATCTGTATCGTATTGGTAGCGGCACCTTTGCGCAAATTATCAGCTACTATCCACATATTAAGCGTATTAGGTGCTGAATCATCACGGCGTACACGTCCTACGAACACATCGTCTTTTCCGTGTGCATAGAGCGGCATCGGGTAGGTATTGGTATCGGTATTGTCTTGCAACACCAATCCGTCGGCTTCCGAAAGCAGTTTTTTCACTTCACTAAGGTCAAATTCGCTACGCAATTCCACATTGACCGACTCGCTATGTCCGCCCACCACCGGAATACGCACCGCCGTAGCCGTAACTGCAATCGTATCGTCGCGCAATATTTTTTTGGTTTCTCTCACAAGTTTCATCTCCTCCTTGGTGTAACCGTTATCTTCAAACACGTCGCAATGCGGAATGGCGTTGCGGTGTATTTGATAATGATATGCCATATCGCCTTTCTCTCCTTTGTACTCATTTTCGAGCTGTCGGACGGCTTTTACTCCTGTCCCTGTAATGGATTGATAGGTAGATACAATTACGCGTTTGATACCGTATTTCTTTTGAAGCGGTGCCAATGCCACGAGCATTTGTATGGTAGAACAATTTGGATTGGCAATGATTTTATCATCTTTGGTCAATGCATCGGCATTTATTTCAGGAATGATAAGCTTTTTAGAAGCGTCCATCCGCCAAGCCGACGAATTATCGACTACGGTCGTTCCTACTTGAGCGAACTTCGGTGCCCATTCTAACGAAATAGCTCCTCCTGCCGAAAACAAAGCTACATCAGGACGCAACGATACCGCTTGTTGCAAACCTACCACGGTATATTCTTTCCCTTTGAAAGTTATTTTTTTACCTACGGATTTCTCAGAAGCTACGGGAATTAATTCCGTTACCGGAAAATTTCGTTCCGCCAATACTTCAAGCATTACGTTACCTACCATACCGGTAACGCCCACGACTGCTACTCTCATATTTTTTTATATTTACAATTGTTTATAACTGATTATTTTTTGCAGGTACAAAAGTATAGAAAATTCTTTTAGCAAAACAGCATATTTTTTAGATTGTTATTTTTGTAACATAAAGTTTGTTTTACAACAAAAAAAGACCACGCCCCGTGAGCGTGGTTTAGTGAATATTAGTTGTGCAGCGTAGCGGTTACACAATCCTATTTTTATTTGTTTGAAAAATTATTTTTTCAACAAATCTCTAATCTCAGCAAGCAGTTCCTCTTGTGTAGGACCGGCAGGTGCAGGGGCTTCTTCTTCTTTCTTCTGAACTTTTTCGTAGGCTTTCAATACCACAAAAATACAGAATCCGATGATTACGAAATCGATTACCGTTTGAATAAAACTACCGTAATTGATTGTTACCGCTTCAGAGGCTACTTGTCCGCCTTCTACGACGGCATCTTTAATTTTTAATTTGAGGTCTGTAAAATCAACACCTCCAAGCAATACCCCGATTGGCGGCATCAATACATCGTTCGTAAATGAAGTTACGATTTTACCGAAAGCTCCCCCTACGATAACGGCAGTAGCCAAATTCACGATGTCGCCTTTCAATAAGAACGATTTGAAGTCTTTAAAAAATCCCATGTTTTTTACTTAATTTTGATTATTAACTTTACTGTGTTTGTTATTCGGATGCAAATCTATTACAAAATAATCAAACCTCGAAGAAATATAACTATATTTTAATACTATTCATAACAGCATAAAAAAACTGCCTCGTAAAAAGGCAGTTTTCTGTAAATTTTTAAAATATCTTTAACCTCCGAAATCGTCGAAGCGGATATTTTCATCGGGCAGACCGAAATCTTGTCCCATTTTTTCTACCGCTTTGTTCATCATCGGCGGTCCGCAGAAGTACAGTTCGATGTCTTCCGGCGAATCGTGTTTTTTCAGATATTGGTCGATAACGGCATTGTGAACAAAGCCTACGAAACCATCGCCTTCTTTGTCATCTACGTCTTTTTTCACTTTCCAATTATCTTCCGGAAGCGGCTCGGAAAGGACTACGAAAAAGCGGAAGTTCGGGAATTCTCTTTCCAACTCGCGGAAATGCTCCAGGTAGAACAATTCCCGTTTGGAACGTCCGCCATACCAGTAGGTTACTTTACGATTCGTACGCAATGTTTTGAATAAGTGATACAAGTGCGAACGCATCGGTGCCATTCCCGCTCCACCGCCTACATAGAGCATTTCGGCATCGGATTCGTTGATGAAAAATTCGCCGTAAGGCCCTGAAATCATTACTTTATCGCCTTTTTTTCTTGAGAAAATATACGATGACGCAATCCCCGGATTTACATCCATCCAGCCGTTTTTGGCTCTGTCCCAAGGCGGCGTAGCAACACGCACGTTGAGCATTATTTCACGCCCTTCGGCAGGATACGAAGCCATTGAATAGGCACGTTCCACGAGTTCGGTGTTCTTCATCGTCAGTGACCAAAGCCCGAATTTGTCCCATTCCATTTTGAATTTGTCGGGGGTTTCATGTTCTTCGGGATGCGCTGTGATGTCGATATCCGAATATTTTACTTCGCACGGCGGGATTTCTATCTGAATGTATCCGCCCGGCTTGTAGTCCATATCTTCGGGGATTTCCACCACAAATTCTTTGATGAACGACGCCACATTATAGTTACGCACTACCGTTGCTTCCCATTTTTTGATACCGAAAACTTCTTCTGGTATCGAGATTTCCATATCCTGTTTTACTTTCACTTGACACGCCAAACGAACGCCTTCTTTAAGCTCTTTACGTGTAAAATGTGGTGTTTCGGTCGGCAGGGCTTCTCCCCCACCCGAGTGTACGTGGCATTCGCACTGTATGCACGAACCACCGCCACCGCAAGCCGACGGCAAAAAGATTTTCTCGTTACCGAGCGTAGTGAGCAGTGATGAACCCGACGGCACTTCGATTACTTTGTCGTGGTTAATCGTGATTTTTACGGGACCCGAAGGAGCCAGTTTTTCTTTGACAACTAACAATAAAGCCACCAAAAGAATCATTATCAGTAGTAGTGCAACTACCGTTACGGCTACTGTTCCAAATGTACTTGCTAATATCATTGCTTTATTTCTTTAGTATTATCTGCTATTTTTTGATTTTCTTGGTGATTTTCATCGATTTGTTGGATAGCGGTTGTTGGTTTCTCTTCAGTTTCAGCGACATCGCCACTTCCGGTAAGCATTCCTCCGAAACTCATAAACCCGATTGCCATCAGCCCTGTGATGATAAAGGTAATTCCTAAACCACGCAAAGGTGCCGGCACGTTTGAGTAACGGATTTTCTCACGAATGGCAGCAATTGCCAATATCGCTAAAAACCAACCGATGCCCGAGCCTAATCCGTAAATGGTTGCCAACCCAATGGTCGGAATTTCACGCGATTGCATAAAAAGCGAGCCTCCGAGAATGGCACAGTTCACCGCAATGAGCGGAAGGAATATCCCGAGTGAGTTGTATAACGCAGGAGCGAATTTCTCAACCACGATTTCTACTAATTGTACCATCGTAGCCACCGTAGCGATGAACAAAATATACGACAGAAAACTCAAGTCATAATCGGCATACTCCGCACCAAGCCATTTTAAAGCTCCGGGCTGGAGTATGTATTGGTCAAGCAGCCAGTTCACAGGTACGGTTACGACCATAACGAAAACAACGGCAGCACCAAGCCCCACGGCGGTTGATACTTTCTTCGACACGGCAAGGTACGAACACATTCCGAGGAAGGTCGCAAACACCATATTGTCGATGAATATTGATTTGAAAAATAATTCTATATGTTCCATTTTCTGATAATTATAAAGTTATGGACTTAGTCTTTTTCGATTAACGTTCTATTTTTAGCACGCTGTATCCAGATGATAATACCTACGGTAATCAGAGCCATTGGTGAAAGTAACATAAATCCGTTATTCTCGTAGCCCAACGCATACAAGCCTGTTTTTTCGATTGGGTCACCCAAAACTTTGTACCCTAAAAGTGTTCCTGAGCCGAGTAATTCACGGAAAAAACCAACGATAACCAAAATAATAGCATACCCCAAAGCATTTCCTATACCATCCAAGAAAGATTTCCAAGGACCATTCCCGAGAGCAAACGCCTCAAAGCGTCCCATAATAATACAGTTGGTGATGATAAGCCCCACGAAAACCGAAAGTGTTTTGCTCAATTCGTATGAAAACGCTTTGAGTACTTGGTCAACCACAATTACCAAAGCCGCTACTACAACGAGTTGGGTAATAATCCTGATTTTGGGCGGAATAATGTTACGTATCAATGATATAACTACATTCCCCACAGCAAGTACAAATATCACCGAGAGCCCCATCACGATAGAAGCCTTGAGCTGTGCCGTGATAGCGAGTGCCGAACAGATACCCAATACTTGAATGGTAATTGGGTTATTATCCGCCAACGGATCGGTAATTAATTTCAAATCTTTTTTTGATAAAAGTCCCATATTATTTCTCGTTTTTTAAGTTCTTAAAGAATGGTACATACCATTTCAAATCAGACTGAAGCATTGCCGTTACCCCATTTCCTGTAATGGTTGAGCCTGCTATGGCATCTACTTTATGGTCATTTTTCCGCAAGTTCGTAGGGTCGGCATTCCCTTTGGCTACTGCGACACCTTTAAAATTTCCGTTGTCATCAAGCAAATGTTCGCCTGCAAAGTCGTCCATAAAGAAACGTTCTTTGATGTTCGCTCCCAAACCTGCCGTTTCGCCCAAGTGGTCAAAGAATACGCCTTGTACCACCATATTGGCATCTACGGAAACGTAGCCCCAAATGGCATTCCAAAGCCCTTTTCCGTACACGGGAATGATATAATATTTTTCACCGTCTTTCTCTCCTACGAAAAGCGGAAATTTGCGTCCGCCGGGGTTGTTTTGATAATCCGATTTTTCTTGTTTGAGATTGAGTTTGAAAGCCTCATCGGTTTCCGTTACTTTACCGTTCTGGATAATGTATTGTGCTACAATGTATTTATCAAAAGCCGCTCCTACTTTGTCGGTAGAAATAAATTTGCGGCTGCCGTCTTCATTTTCATTAACGCCCATAGCGTAGAGAATGTTTTGTTGCTTTTCCATACGCTCATTTTCGGCAATTTTACCACGAAGCGATGATGCTACGAAAGCAAGCAACGCCCCCACTACCACGACCATTCCGAGCGTGAAAAGCACTGTGTATGAGTTACTATCTGTTCTTTTTGACATAATTACGCAGTTTTAACTTTTAAACGTTTTTTTCTTTTGGCGATGTTGGCCTGCACCACATAATGGTCGATGGTTGGTGCGAATACGTTCATCAAAAGGATGGCAAGCATCACACCTTCGGGATACGCCGGGTTGAACACGCGTATCATCACCGAAACAAATCCTACCAAAAATCCGTAGATATATTTCCCTTTGTTGGTCTGAGCCGCCGTAACCGGGTCGGTTGCCATAAAGACGATACCGAATGCCAAACCGCCTACTAACAAGTGCTGCCAGTACGGGAAGCTCATCAACTGATAAAAACTGTTGGTCGGTACAATAATGCCCGCTGCCGTTACCATATTAAATATATAGCCCATTACCAACGCCCCGATAACACCACTAAGCATAATACGCCAGCTTCCTATCTTAGTAAAAATCAAGAACAAACCTGCTAACAATATCAACAGAGTCGAAGTTTCACCGATAGAACCGGGGATAAATCCGAGGAACATATCCATTACCGAATAATTCAGCGGTTGTGATTGGGCAAGATTACCGAGAATGGTTTCGCCCGAAATGGCATCGAGATTGGCTCCGGCAGCGATTTCATTAGCTCTTTCCACCGCGCCTTCAACCCACACTTTATCACCGCTCATCCACGTCGGGTAGGCGAAAAACAAAAAGGCACGAATAGTCAAAGCCGGATTGAGAATATTCATCCCCGTTCCGCCGAAAACTTCCTTGCCGATAATCACACCAAAAACCACTGCTATAACCAACATCCACAAAGGCAAATCCACAGGAACGATAAGCGGTACGAGCATCCCCGTTACCAAATAGCCCTCTTCTACTTCGTGTCCTTTGATGGTAGCGTAGATAAACTCAATCCCCAAACCGACTACATAAGAGACGATTACCAACGGAATGAGCTTTTGTGCTCCCAATAAGAAATTTTGCAAATTCCAAAATTCGCCACTAAAAAATGACAACCCCGATTGGAAGCCGTTAATTGCCGAATAATGCTGAAAACCAATGTTGAACATACCGAAAATCAAACACGGAATGAGCGCCATAATCACGGTATTCATCGTCCGCTTGAGGTCGTCGGCAGCCTTGATGTGCGTACCGCCGTGGGTAACATCGTTGGGCGTGTAAAGGAACGTATGCAAGGCATTGAACGTAGTTTCAAACTTCGTCCCCTTGTATTTCCTTTTTAACTCATCTAATTTACTTTTTAAACTCATTTTTTTATGAATAAATACATTTATTACTTCTTATATAGCTTCTCGAAATTGCGATAACTTTCGATATTTTCAAAATGACGTGAATACAATTCGGTTACGGCTTCGTTTTCTTCTCTCAAATACCGGTTTACATCAATAATTTGTAAAAAACGAATTGAAATATCTTCCCCTAAACCGTTTTTATATTCGGTTTCGCACGATTTTCCGTAACGTTCTGCCATTAAAAACGCTTCCTTTTCGGAAAATGCTTCTATTGAAAGTATCGTTTCATCGTAAGATTTCGTTTTTGCAGCACGATCTTCTGTTTCCAAAAGGACGATTGCTATGTACTTCATCTTACGAAAATTACGCAACTCACTCTTTTACAATTCTTTAATCATTAAATCCAAGCCTTCTCTGACGATTTTCTGGTGTGGCTGTTTGGAAGCACATATAAATTCGGTCAGGGCGAAATCTTCAGGAGCAATTTCGTAAGCACCCAAGTTTTCCATTTCGTCCAAATCCTTATATACACACGCTTTGAGTAACTGCATCGGGTAAATATCCAACGGGAATACTTCCTCATAAGTTCCTGTTACCACAAACCCTCGGTGTTCGCCATTGGTATTGGTATTGAGGTCGTATTTTTTATTGGGTTGCAACCACGAAAAAGTGAAGGCACGTGAGGTGGAAACTTTGTCAAAAATCGGACGGTTCCAACCGAAAAAGTCGTAGTCGTTGCCTTCGGGAATTGCCGTAATTTGGTCGTTGTAAAATCCTAAGAAACCGTTTTCTGTAACTTTCGTTCCTGTCAAAACATCACCGCTGATGATGCGTGAATTGGCTTTGTTGGTCGTAACAAAACTGCTGATTTCCGCTCCGGCAATAACCGATGCGTACTGCGGATTGTCAATGCGCGAACCCGTCAGAGCTACCGTACGTGCGAGGTGTAATTCGCCGGTGAGGAAGAGTTCGCCGATAACCACCAAATCCTGCGGATTAATGACCAAAACACTTTCACCTTTATTAATAGGATCGATCTGGGCAATCTGCGTACTGACGTTGCCTGCCGGATGCGGACCGCTAACGTTGTGGATTTCAATATTTTTGAGATTTCTAAAGGGCGAAAGCGTACTGCTTTTGAAAACCGACACGTGGACTTTGCCTGTTGTCAATTTTGAAAGAGCTGTGAGTGCCGTTTGCAATTGTTTTTCCTTTCCTTTAAGCACGTAGTCGTAATCGGGTGCTAACGGATTGGTTTTGCAAGCCGAAATGAAGATTGCTTTAGGGGTGTTGTCGGGATTCGCCACGATGTCGTAAGGACGCTGTTTGATGAGTGACCACGCACCGGAAGCTAATAAATATTGCTTAACTTCATCCGCAGAGAGGTTTTGCGGGTCTTTTTTACCGAAATCCTTGAACGATTGCTGAGCATCAGCCGCTATCTTGATTTCCAAAATACGACGCCGTTCTCCACGTACGACTTCTACAATTTTACCGCTCACAGGCGATGGAAATAAAATGCGTTCGTCGCTTTTCGAATGAAAAACAGCTTCGCCTGCCTTTACTTCACTACCTTCTTTCGCAATAAGTTTAGGGATGATTGTGTGAAAATCATCGGGCTTGATACCATACATTTTTGCTAACGGAAATGCCTCTGTCGTCTGTTGTGCTTCCCCTACCAATTGTATGTCCAGCCCCTTTCGAATACGGATGTCGCTTGACATATTTCTATACTGTTAGTTAGTTTTATTTAAAAAATCGGCACAAATATACTATTTTTTATGCAATCGACCATGAAAAAAATGATTTTAGTAACCTATCCAACCTTCCCTGCCTGCACAATCGCCTGTAAAATACATAACTAACTAATTACAAGATATTTAAATAAAAAAACATCTTTTTGAAAAAATATTTTGTTGCAAAACAAACGAATTATTTTTAAAAAAACTCAAAAACAACACCAATCCATCATTTCTTTTTTCATTTCTTAACAAAAACCGTTATCTTTGTACAAATAAAATAGCAATATGTACAAACAGATTATCCAACCGCTACTTTTCTCGATGGATGCCGAAAAGGCACATCATTTTACGTTTTCATCATTGAAATTTCTCCACAAAATCCCCGGCATCGCACCGCTGATGAAGCGTATTTATTCGCTGGAACACCCGTCATTGGAACGGGAAGTTTTCGGCATCAAATTCAAAAATCCTATCGGGCTGGCGGCTGGTTTGGATAAAGATGCACGCTTGTACAACGA
>JAUNTM010000046.1 GCA_030538675.1 Capnocytophaga sp. | reverse complement strand
GCATTATTGGTTGCCGACTCCAAAGGGCTTGCTCCGGTAGGTGGCGATAAACCTACGGCTGGCGAAGTCGTTTTAAAGCAGCCTAATACACCCGCTCCCGAAACAAACTTTCAACTACAAAAAGGTCTTGACGGGCAGATACGGGTGGAGAGAGGTGGAGATATGCTATTGCCACAGTTTACACGTAGTACTATTGATGATGCTGTTTTATTGACTATGAAACAGGAAGAGTTACATATCTTTGCAAACAAATTACATCCCAAACCTTGGCTAAATATTCGTGGTTATATTAAAATCATCAATTCAATATTCATCCCTAAATCTTGAAACTATGGCAATGAAAAATGGATTAGAGTTATTCGAGAAAGAACGAAATGCATATCGTGCCCTTGAGTTCATTGAAGATAAAAAAAATGAATGTCTTGATAATTATTTGCGAGTGATATTTATTTTATTAGATTTTTTGGTTGATGGTCAATATACATCGGAAGAACATGACTTTTTTGCAGTGAAAATTAAATAAATTTTCAAAAAAGCTAAATTAAAGTATGCCGATAATTGTGAATTTTCATTTTTTACAGGAATAATGATTTACATAGCTGAGTGGTATTTTGGATTTGATAGTACTGTCGAAGCTGAGATGATGTTAGAAGATGCTATGAAATCTAATCCTGACAACATAGTCCATAAGTGGGGATATTATTCAATTACTGATCAACGAGCCGAAATAAACACTAGGCTAAAACATGATCTTTCAAAACGAATATTGAAAGATCGCTTAATAATAAAGTGGATAAAAAACAAAGGCTTGTTAGGCAAATATGTAGTAGGAATTGTCCAAAGTACATACGAAGCCACCACATCAGAAAAGTTTAAATAAGTTTTTTAAGAAACATTATTTATGAAATACGTACACCACTACTCATCAAAGACGATTATACTTAAAAACACCATACTAACCGTACTTCTTCTGCTCGTTAATACCACAGAAGCACAGAATACGCAAAACAAAGCATTCCGTATAAACGAGGATATGTATGTAAAGAAAAACATATTTGTCGGAAAGGCATTGGATGATGAAAAGTATTTTTTTCAAGTCATCAAAATCTGGCATGGGAAATACCACATCAATGATACGGTAAGCAATCTTTTAGCAGACGAAAACAAATACTTTATTATAAAAGAGGCTCTTACTACATGGTATTTGAAGATGATTTTACAAAATCTAACCGAGTGATTCCTTACAAAAATTCGGGTAAACACATAGAACACATTAACAGTATATACGGAAAACCGAGTGCCTACAACCGCATTACAGACTCGTTAGATTATGACAAGGATTACATCGTTTCAACTATTAACCGAGGAAAGATAGACATAAATCAAAAAAATGTAGCTTATATCTACAAAAAAAAGCATGTGAAGAAAGATGAACTGAGGGAGGACGACAATCTGTTTTATCCCATGCGTTATATTTTAATAGCTGAAAATATGACAGTACTAAACTGCAGGTATGATTACATTTTTTATATTGATGATACACACCAAGAACCATTCGTTGACGACAAATTTATTTCAAAAAAAATAAAATTACTGAAAAAGATAAAAATCCAGTGCTCTAAATAGGTAAATCCCAACAAAAATCCGTATCCTTACCAATGCAAACATTCTTTAAAAAGCACTTTCCGTACAGGCAGGACACCATTGCACCCAAGCGATTATGGATTTTTACGGCATTCCGGGTACGGTCAGAGCAAGTTTTGCCACTTACGACACCACCGATAAAATTGATGTTTTTATAGAAGCCGTAAAAAAAGCCCAAACGATGCTGTTGTAATAAGGGAATAGCGGATAGGGGACAGCGGATAGCACACCTTTTTCTATCCCCTCTTCCCTATCCCCTATCCGCTCTTTTTTCTTAAAATCTTGATTTACAAAAAAATTCATACTTTTGCACCACAAAATAAGTGAGTTTATGGCAAAAAACGTAGTGATTGTAGAGTCGCCGGCGAAGGCGAAAACGATTGAGAAATTCTTAGGGAAAGACTATAAAGTAGTATCGAGTTACGGGCATATCGCCGACCTGCCGAGTAAAGAAATCGGGGTGGATATTGCCAACGGATTTACACCCAATTACTTGATTTCCAATGATAAAAAGAAATTAGTAACCGAACTGAAATCACTGACTTCCAAAGCCGAAACCGTATGGCTCGCAAGCGATGAAGACCGCGAAGGAGAAGCCATTGCGTGGCACTTGGCGGAAACACTAAAACTCAAAAAAGAAAACACCAAACGCATCGTTTTCAACTCGATTACCAAAGCCGCCATCGAGAAAGCGGTTGCCAATCCGCGTGGCATCGACTATAATTTGGTCAATGCTCAGCAGGCACGCCGCATCCTCGACCGCCTTGTGGGCTACGAACTTTCGCCCGTCCTCTGGAAAAAAGTCAAAAGCGGACTTTCGGCAGGAAGGGTGCAATCCGTTTCGGTACGGCTCATCGTGGAACGGGAACGCGAAATTCAGGAATTTAAAACCCAATCGTCATACCGCATCGCCGCCGAATTTGCCAACGGCGAAGGCAAAATCATAAAAGCCTCATTGCCAAAGGCTTTTGACACGTTTGAAGAAGCCAGACTTTTCTTAGAAAAAAATACCGGTGCGGCATTCAAAGTAGCATCGCTCGAAAAAAAACCCGCCAAAAAATCGCCGGCACCACCGTTCACAACTTCAACTTTGCAACAAGAAGCCTCGCGGAAGCTGTCTTTTTCCGTCAGTAAAACGATGACCGTTGCCCAACGGCTCTATGAGTCGGGATTGATAACCTATATGCGTACCGACAGCGTAAATCTCTCGCAAGAAGCCCTCGGCGAAGCCAAAAACGCCATTACGGAAATGTACGGCAAGCAGTACAGCCAGACCCGCAATTTCGTATCGAAAGCCAAAGGAGCTCAGGAAGCCCACGAAGCCATCCGCCCGACGGATATGACCCGTGCCACCGTTACGCTTGAGCGCGATATGGCCCGGCTGTACGAACTCATCTGGAAACGAACCATCGCCTCGCAAATGAGCGATGCACAAATAGAACGCACCCAAGTAAAAATTGAAGCCGACAAACACAGTGAATTTTTTGCCGCCAACGGCGAAGTCATTACCTTCGACGGTTTCTTGAAAGTCTATCTCGAAAGCAGCGACGACGAAGAGGAAGAACAAGAAGGAATGCTGCCGACGTTGCGGCAAGGCGAATCGTTAACAAACCGTTTTATCACGGCAACTCAGCGGTTTACACGTCCGGCGGCACGCTATACGGAGGCTTCGCTCGTGAAAAAACTGGAAGAACTCGGCATCGGGCGGCCATCAACTTACGCACCGACGATTTCGACCATTCAAAATAGAGGTTACGTGGAAAGAAGTGCTTTTGAAGGCGAAGACCGAAGCTACAAACAGCTCATTTTCAGCAATAATAAAATATCCGAAAAATCACTTACCGAACGGGTTGGGGCAGATAAAGGAAAACTAATCCCGACCGACATCGGAATGGTGGTGAATGATTTTCTTGTAACCAATTTTGGCGAAATTTTAGACTACCATTTTACGGCAAACGTAGAAGAAAGTTTTGATAATATCGCCGAAGGAAGCGAAGACTGGAAGCAGATGTTGCAACGCTTTTACGACCAGTTTCACCCTACGGTGGAAGACGTGGAGAAAAACGCTTCACGCGAAACGGGCGAACGCGTTCTCGGTACCGACCCAAAATCGGGACGGCCGCTGAGCGTACGGCTCGGACGCTTCGGTGCGATGGCTCAAATCGGGACGAACGAAGACGAAGAAAAACCGCTTTTTGCAAGCCTTCTGGCGGGAATGTCCATCGAAACCATTACGTTTGAAGAAGCGTTGAAACTCTTTGAACTGCCACGCAAATTGGGCGTTTATCAAGGCAAAGAAGTAGAAGTGAATGTGGGTCGTTTCGGTCCATACGTGCGTTTTGGCGATGCGTTTGTTTCGCTCGAAAAAACGGACGATGTGTTCAGCGTTACGATGGAACGAGCCCAAGAACTCATCGACCAAAAACAAAAAGCCGATGCCCCGATTGCAGTGTATCAAAACTTGGAAGTTACCAAAGGAACAGGGCGTTTCGGACCGTTCATCAAATGGAACGGAATGTTCATCAACGTTTCAAAAAAATACGATTTTAATAATCTGACGGAAAGCAATATCGAGGAACTCATTGAAACGAAACTGCAAAAAGAATCCGAAAGAGTGGTTAAGGAATGGAACGAGGGCGGCATCCGTTTGGAAAAAGCCCGCTGGGGACGTTTTCATCTGATAAAAGGAAAAACGAAAATCGAACTTCCGAAAGAAACCGATACCGAAGGCTTTACGCTGGAAATGGCAACGGCTCTTTTGGACGAAAAAACGAAAAAGAAAGCCCCTGCTAAGAAAACAACAGCAGCTAAAAAAGCTCCTGCAAAGAAAAAATGATATAATGAACATAGCCCACGACTTCATCGTGGGCTTTTTTTGACACCTTTTAGAAAGGTTTAATCGTAAAGGCTTCGCCGTTTGAAATAGTTCAATGTCGTTTGAAATGCCAATCGAACAAAATCAAACCATTTCAAACGGCAAAGCCTTCAAGTCTACACATATTCCTCTGCTTTTTCAAGTGCGGCTGCAATTCCCTCAGGATTTCGTCCGCCGGCTGTGGCAAAAAACGATTGTCCGCCACCACCGCCGTGGATGAGTTTACCGAGCTCACGCACCACTTTCCCGGCATCGTAGCCCTTCGCTTTGGCGAGATCTTTGTTGATGTAGCACAGCAGCATCGCTTTTCCGCCGGCTTCCGAACCGAATACGATAAACGCATTTTCCACTTCGTTGCCCAACTGAAACGCCAAATCTTTCTGAGCCGCAATGTCCAAATCCACTTTTTGACTTAAGAAAGAAACGCCTTCAATGTTTCGGAACGCCACTTTCAGTTCGTTTTTAAGATTTCTGGCTTGTTCTTTTTTAAGCTGTTCGAGTTCTTTTTGCAACCGCAGGTTTTCGGTTTGCAGACTTTCAACGGCTTTGAGCGGGTCTTGGGTGTTTTTCACGAGTTCTTTTAAGGCTTCCACCGTTTGGGTTTGCTCGTTAAAATACTGCAATGCCATATCTTTGGTAATCGCCTCAATTCTGCGGATACCAGCTGCTACTGCTCCTTCCGAAAGGATTTTGAAATACCAAATATCCGATGTGTTTTTCACGTGCGTTCCACCGCAAAGCTCCTTGCTGTCGGCAAACTGAATCATTCGGACTTTATCGCCGTATTTCTCTCCGAAAAGCGCCATTGCACCCTCGTTTACCGCCTGTTGCATTGAGATATTCCGATGTTCTTCCAGGTCGATTTTTTGAGAAATCCGTTCGTTTACTTTTCGCTCGACTTCGGCAATTTCGTCATCGGTCATCTTTTGAAAATGCGAAAAATCAAACCGCAAGCCTTGAATATCCACCCGCGAACCTTTTTGCTCCACATGCGTTCCCAATACTTCACGCAACGCCTGATGCAGCAAATGCGTTGCCGTATGGTTGGCTTCGGTCAAAGTTCGGGATTTTTGGTGTACTTCGGCTTTGAACGGGTCGCCGAGATTGGCGGGCAGCGTTTCCGAAATATGAATTATCAAATTATTTTCCTTTTTCGTGTCAATGATATAGGTAACTTCGCCGTTGGCAGCGTGCAGCAAACCTTTGTCGCCGACCTGTCCGCCGCCTTCCGCATAAAACGGCGTAACGTTGAACACCAACTGATATTGCGTACCGTCTTTCTGGCTATCCACTTGCCGGTATTTCACGATGCGGACAGTGGTTTCGAGCGTGTCGTACCCCACGAATTCCTCTTCTTCGTCTTCGCGAAGCACCACCCAGTCGCCGGCTTTTACTTGGGCTGCCGAGCGTGAACGTTCTTTTTGTTTTTGCAATTCGGCTTCAAAACCTTTTTCGTCGAGCGAGAGCCCTTTTTCTTCCAAAATAAGCGACGTCAGGTCGATAGGGAAACCGTACGTGTCGTACAGTTCAAAGGCTTTGCTGCCCGAAAGCTGTTTTCCGTCAAGGTTATTAATCATCGTATCGAGCAAAATCAACCCTTGTTCGAGCGTTCGCAAAAACGAATTTTCTTCCTCACGGATAACGTTTTCAGCTAATTTCGCTTGTTTTTTGATTTCGGGAAAAGCATCGCCCATTTGGTGCGCGAGCGTTTCGACAAGCTGATAAATAAACGGTTCTTTTTTGTTTAAGAAGGTAAATCCGTAGCGGATGGCACGGCGTAAAATCCGGCGGATAACGTAGCCCGCTCCGCTGTTGCCCGGCAATTGCCCATCGGTAATGGCGAACGATACGGCACGGATATGGTCGGAAATCACACGGATGGCGATATCCGTTTCCTCGTTTTTTCCGTAAGAAACACCTGTGATTTGTTCTATTTTTTTTATGATGGGCGAAAAAACATCGGTGTCATAGTTCGATGTTTTCTTTTGAAGCACCATACAAAGGCGTTCAAATCCCATTCCGGTATCGACGTGCTGTTGGGCAAGGCGTTCGAGCGAACCGTCGGCTTTGCGGTTGAATTGCATAAACACCAGATTCCAGATTTCAACCACTTGCGGATGGTCGTTATTGACCAAATCCCGCCCTGAAATTTTGGCTTTTTCGTGGTCGGGACGGATATCCACGTGGATTTCGGTGCAGGGACCACACGGTCCTTGGTCGCCCATTTCCCAGAAATTATCTTTTTTATTTCCGTTGATGATGCGGTCTTCGGCGATGTGCTGTTTCCAGAAATCATACGCCTCTTGGTCGCGTTCCAGTCCTTCCGATTCATCACCTTCAAAAATGGTAACGTAGAGCATATCCTTGCGGATGCCATACACTTCGGTAAGCAGTTCCCACGCCCAACCGATGGCTTCTTTCTTAAAATAATCGCCAAAACTCCAGTTGCCGAGCATCTCGAACATCGTGTGGTGGTAGGTGTCGCGTCCTACTTCTTCAAGGTCGTTGTGCTTGCCCGAGACGCGGAGGCATTTCTGCGTGTCGGCAATGCGTTTGCTTTGCGGTTTGCCGTTTCCTAAGAAATATTCCTTGAACTGGTTCATTCCCGCGTTGGTAAACATCAGTGTCGGGTCGTTCTTGATGACCATTGGTGCGGAGGGCACGATGAGGTGCTGTTTACTTTGGAAAAAGTCCAAAAACTGCTGGCGGATTTCTTGTGAAGTCATATTTTTAAATATGTTTTATGTCAATATTTTATTTTTTTAAACGGTTATGGCTCAAAATTTGTATATTTGTCTGTTTTTATCTGACAAATATAATGACTATCTCTTTTTGAGATGGCAAAAATAGTGTTTTTTAGTTCATGAGTAAAGTAAAATATTATTACGACCCCGAAACATTGTCTTACAAACGCTTGTACAGCAAAAAGCGTACAAAGGTGAGAAATGTGGCTTTGTTCCTGCTCGCCTCGTTATTATTCGGGTCAGGGGTCATGTTTTTGATGTTCAACACCCGATTTTTCTATACCCCGAGGGAACTTACGTTGCAACGGGAAATCAAGCAATACGAAACGCAGGTAGGATTTCTCAACAAAAAAATGGAACAAATCGAGGAAGTGATGCAGAATTTGCAAGAGCGGGACAACAATATTTACCGATTGTATTTTGAAGCAGACCCCATTTCGGACGAACAACGCAAAAGTGGTTTTGGTGGTGTAAATCGGTATGAATATTTGGAAAATTATAACAATTCTGCCTTGCTTACCAATGCGACCAAACGCCTTGAGATTTTGCAAAAGCAAATCGTAGTGCAATCCAAATCATTGGACGAAATCACCCGATTGGCAGCCGAAAAAGAAAAACTTTTGTCTGCCATTCCTGCCATACAACCCATTCAGGATAAAGACCTTACACGTATGGCATCGGGCTACGGCTGGCGGAGCGACCCATTTACGAAAGTACGAAAATTTCACTACGGAATGGACTTTACCGCCCCACAAGGCACACCGATATACGCTTCTGGCGACGGCGTGATAGCCCGTGCTGATGATAATTCGGCGGGATACGGACATCATATCCGTATTGACCACGGTTACGGCTATACGAGTATTTATGCCCACTTGAGCAAGTACAATGTGCGTGCCGGACAGAAAGTGAAGCGAGGCGACGTTATCGGGTTTGTAGGTAGTACAGGGCGTTCGCAAGCACCGCATCTGCATTATGAGGTTACGAAAGATGGCGAACACGTCAACCCTGTGCATTTCTACTACGGAAGCCTCTCGCCCGAAGAATATGCCGAAATGCTGAAAATATCATCACAAGAAAACCAATCGCTTGACTAATTTTTACTATAAAATGGAAATACATCTGCCCGAAAAACGCTATTACACCATTGGGGAAGTTGCCAAAGCATTTGATGTGAACACATCGCTCATCCGTTTTTGGGAAAAGGAATTTGAAATCATCAACCCAAAAAAAAACGACAAAGGAAGCCGTAAATTTACGCCCGATGACATCAAAAAACTGCAACTCATCTATCATTTGGTCAAAGAAAAAGGGCATACGCTGGAAGGTGCCCGCCAAAAACTCAAAGACGAAAAGCACAAAACGCTGACGAATTACGAAGTTATCCAAAAACTCGAGCGGGTAAAACAACAGCTGGTTAATTTGAAAAATGAGTTGTAAGGAAAGCTATTTCGCATGCAAAATTTTGCACATAAGAACCTGTTATAACGAAAAAGAAACAATACGAAATATTTAGAAAGAAAATAGAGAGAATTTTATCTGTACAGACTCGAATATGTAAATTATAACGACGCACATCACACCTAATCAAGTTTTATATGTTTAATAGCTTTTTTAATCCTCAAAAATTGCCCCAACCACAACCTCACGAAGTGAAATGGGGAGACTTTTACCGCGAAGATGAGCACGGTCGTTTTGCTTTACTATGGATAGACATAAACTTGAAAAAAATTGCTCCGGAAGCCAATTTTCCGCATTATTTTTCTGTTGCTATTCCTTTTGAAGTTCACCAGTCGAACGGATTGCCTACTGAAAAACAATATAATGATTTTTGGCAATTGGAAAACATCATTTTAGAAAATTCTAAAAAAATTTCTTATTACTTTATAGGCTCTGCAACCTATGACGGCTATCGCAAACTTATTTTTTACGTTCTCAACAAGAGTCAGGCAAATTCGTTCAAAAAACAAATTCTGAAATCTTTGCCCGATTGGAAAAAACATTTGTTTTTCGAGGATTTTGAGGATATGCGATGGACCGAATATTTAGAAAGACTTTATCCCGTACCATACGAAATGGAAGTTATCCATAGCAATTATGTCGTTCGTGATTTGCAATCTCAAGGCGACCAAATACATATTGCCCGTCCCATAATTCATACTTCGATTTTCAGTTATGTCAAAATGTATCAAGCCGCAGATTATGAGAAATGGCTTGTGAACAATGCGTTTCGAATACGCAAAAAAGAAGAGAAATATAACGGAGATATCCAATTTGAATTTTCTAAGAACGAAGCGCCCAGTGCCATGCACAATATCATCCCGTATTTGTGGCAAAAAACCAAAGATATGGGAGGTGATTATCTCGGCTGGGCAACTGTAATGGTCTGAAGAATAAACTTTAGAGGAAAAGATTTTTTTAAATCCGTTCGGTTTCAACGGCTTGGTAGCCTTACAATTACTTTTAATTCCCAACAAAAATCGGAGTATGACTTTACAAAAGTACCTATTTCCGCAATAAAAACAATCCAAAATGTGCATTTCCCTGCAACATCGGTTTTACGACGGAACAAAATCCAACTTTTTTTATATCTTTGCGAAAATAAAAATTGACAAGAACCGCAACTATATACGGTTTAATCTATATAATATATACTTTCACAGCAAAATTAACATTACTACAACGTTTTTGTTGTATTATATTCGTATATTTTCTTTTGTATAACTTATATTTCGTATAATGACATGAAAACAAAACTTATTTCATTGCTTTCGGGTATTGGTCTTTATCTGTTAGTTACAATGAATTTTCCAACAAAAGAGACGAGTATACACACATATATGTAAATTACAGAATTTAAAAAAATAACTTTTGTTTATAAATTTATTGATAATAATTTTAGAGAAAAAAACTAACTTTGTTCATTATTAATTTTAAAAACATAAGCATCATGAAACAATTTATTTTAGTATTTGCTACAATAGTTTTTTTTTGTAGCTGTGAAGAAAAAAATGAAGGTTCTATTAGAGAATCAGAAAGAGAACAATTTGTGAAAGACAAAACGGATGACCTTATTCGTCAAGATTTTCAGAGTTTGCCTTTTGACAAACAACAGGAATTATGGGTTGACAAATTCAATTCTTTACTAAGCCAAGATTTTAGTCAAGAAATTAAGACTAATATAAAGGTGTTGAAAATTTTTGTAGAAGACGGTTTTAAGGACGTTGAGAAGTATGAGCAATTCAGAATTGCTACGGTCAATTTAGCTTCTTTAGTACCTAAGGAAGACTTTGTGTTAATGTTTAATTCTTTAGAAGATTACAACTTCTCAGGAGAATTCTCGGGTACTAATCAGGTTCCTGTTGCTTTTTTGGATTATATTAACACAGCCGAAGCATCTTCAGTAAATCTATACAACGAGAAAATCAATCTTACTACGAAAAGAAACTGCAATTGCCGTTGGTGCTTATTTGTAGATAAAGATTTCCTAACAACAAACTGCACTGACGCAGGAGATAAAGGTTGCGGTTTTCTTTGGTTACAATCTTGTGATAAAGCCACATTCCTTTTTGAAGTGCCAGCAGACAAAATTCCCGAAACAGAAGAATTAGACCTACCAACATTAGATTAACGCGATATAATAACATAAAAATCATAGACATGAAAACAAAACTTATCTCATTGCTTTCAGGTATTGGAATTTATCTGTTGGCAGGCACTATTTTTTACGGATACCATCCGTTTATGATAATGACGCTTTTGGTAACGTTGCCTATCGTGGCGTATTTTATTACCAGAAAGAAACATAACGAAGAATTGGCAAGCAGTTTGGTTTGGTTATACGCCCCAATCACAGCGCTATTATTCGTTTCGGGTTTGGCTCTTGATGCTTTCAGAGCGGTATTGCCGTATGCATTGTTGTTGCCGTTATCGGCTATTTTGCTGTACTATGCCTTTACTTTGCGGCACAAAGCATTGGCGATAGGTATTGCTTTGGTAGCTGTAATCGGGTGTCTTTCATATAACAGTATGACAAATCAGCCTGAAAACGAATTTGATAATTTTGAAGGAATAAAAAATCACATCGAAGCCGCAAAAAAGTCGATGTAAACAAACCTAATTGATGCCATAAAGTGCAGATTTATAAAGATTAATTCTGCACTTTCTTTTTTACAGACCTTTTTTTATATCTTTGCGAAAAATAAAAATTGACAAAAATGAAAAAATTCTTACCGCTTATTATTATCGCTGCTGTGCTTTTCGGAATTTTCCAATGGGGCATCGGCATCAACAACAAAATGGTTGAAATGAACGGACAAGCCGTAAAACAATGGGCAAACGTGGAAAGCTCGTACCAACGCCGTAGCGACCTTATCGGCAATTTGGTGAAAACCGTACAAGGAGCTGCCGATTTCGAACGCGGAACGCTCACCGACGTTATCGAAGCCCGTGCCAAAGCTACTTCGGTGAACATTGATGCCTCCAACCTTACCGCCGAAAACATGGCTCAGTTCCAAGAAGCCCAAAGCGGATTGTCATCGGCTTTATCAAGGCTTTTGGTGTCGGTAGAACGCTATCCCGAACTGAAAGCGAACCAGAATTTCCTCGAACTGCAATCGCAAATTGAAGGTACGGAAAACCGCATCAACGTAGAACGCAACCGCTTCAACGATGCTGCCGGCGAATACAATATTTATATCAAAAAAATTCCGAACAACTTCATTGCAGGCTTTGGCGGACATCAAGCCATGAGCCTTTTCCAAGCCGAAAAAGGCGCTGAAAAAGCTCCCGAAGTGGAATTTAATTTCAAATAAAAATGCCGGCGAAAGATTTTCTCACCCTCGAAGAAGAGAATGACATTATCGATGCCATCCGTGCCGCCGAACTGAAAACCTCGGGCGAAATCCGTGTGCATATTGAAACGCACAACCCGATAGCCGACCCGTATGAACGGGCATTGGAGGTGTTCGAAAAACTCGGAATGCACAACACGCAAAGCCGTAATGCCGTTCTTTTCTACGTAGCGGTGGACGACCACAATTTTGTCATTTTCGGTGATGAAGGCATCAATGAGGTTGTCCCCGATGATTTTTGGGAAAAAACCAAAGACCTTATCGTGAGTCATTTCCGCCAAGGAAATTTCAAGCAGGGATTGGTGGAAGGCATTCTCAAAGCCGGACGGATTTTAAAAAATTATTTCCCTTACGGGGAAAACGACAAAAACGAACTGCCCGACGAAATATCGAAAGGACTTATTTGATGAAGAAAATCATTGTTTCATATCTTGTTTTTCTCTTTGGTGCATTGGCATCGGCACAGCCCGTACCCAAAAAACTGCATGCCGACCGAGCCGTGCAAGATTACGTAAACCTGCTGACCGACCAAGAGCAGTTGGCTCTCAACGTCAAACTCAAGAACTACGCCGACTCGACTTCCACGGGAATCGTCATTGCCATCGTCAGTGATGTGGAAGACGACATCAACTTTCAAGCCGCGCAGTTTTTGGCGGATTGGGGTATCGGGCAACAAGGGAAAGACAACGGCGTATTGCTACTCATGGCGGTCAACCAGCGCAAAATCGCTATCTCGACAGGCTACGGCGTGGAAGACCGCCTGACCGATGCGATGAGCCGGCGGATTATCAATAATGACATCATTCCGTATTTCCGCGATGCCCAATATTATCAAGGCTTCGATGCCGGCACAACCACAATAATGCAAGTGCTTTCGGGAGCGTTTAAAGGACAGCCTGCAACAGATGACGGTGAGTTGTACTACGCTTTAATTTTTTTTCTGTTCATACTCGTATTTTTCATTTTGGTAGCCGTTGCTTCGCACAAAAGCGGCGGTGGGAACAACAATCGCTCAGGAGGTTCGGGAATGGACTTAACGGACTTCATCATTCTGAGCCAATTAGGTCGCAGCCGTTCGTCGGGCGGTTTCGGCGGATTTGGCAGTAGCGGTGGTGGTTTCAGTGGCGGCGGCTTTGGCGGTTTCGGCGGCGGTATGGGCGGCGGCGGCGGTGCGAGCGGAAGCTGGTAATTAAATTTTCGCAATTCAAATACGTTCTCCATTTGAAATTGGAAGGAAAAATACAGTTCAACAAACGCCAACGCCTGGGGATTATCATTCTCATCATTTTGATTGTTGTGGTGCAGGGCTTATATTTTGTTATTGATTTTAAAAAAGAAATCACGTATGATAGCACAAAATACGAACGTATCCGCCATATAACCGACTCGCTCAGGCAACAAGCATTACTCCCCAAAAAAGACACGATTTATCCGTTCAATCCCAATTATATCACTGATTTTAAAGGATATACACTCGGGATGACTACCGAAGAAATCGACCGGCTGCTGGCATTCCGGCAAGAAGGGAAATTTGTCAATTCCGCAGAGGAGTTTCAGCAAATTACAAGAATTTCCGACTCGTTGCTTGCCGTGATTTCGCCTTCGTTCCGCTTCCCCGAATGGGTGAAAAGTCAGAAAAATAAATCCTTTGCAGAAGCCAAAAATTATCCGCAGAAACCATCAACGGTCATCGTAAAACAAGACATCAACCAAGCTACGAAAGAGGATTTGATGAAAATCCGTGGTATCGGGCAGGCATTATCGCAACGCATTTTGGAACAAAAAGCCCGCTTGCAAGGATTTTCGGATATGCAACAGCTCAGTGATGTTTACGGGCTTGACGGTGGGGTTTTGTTTCTTTTGAATGACTATTTTGAAGTAACGACACCTCCTAAAATTGCCAAAAAAGACATCAACCAAATCAACCGTTACGATTTGGCAAAAATCCCTTACTTGAATTATGAATTGGCTCAAGAAATTATAATTCTTCGCAGTGATGCAGGAAATATTTCTACATTTGACGAATTGCTCAAAATTGAAAAATTGGACGAAACGAAAATCAAATGGTTGCAATTATATCTATATATTGAGAAATAGTTTTATTTTTTTGATTTCATATACGTTTTTTTAGTATCTTGCAATATTATTTCCCTTCTGTGAGGGAATTTTAATTTTGAAAGAAACTCAATAAAATCTGAACTTGTATGAATTTTGACTACTCTGAAACACAGCAGATGATAGCCGATTCGGCTAAGAATTTTGCAGAAAAACACATCCGTCCGCATATTATGGAATGGGATGAAACTCAAGAATTTCCAACGGAAGTTTTCCGTAAAGCGGGCGAACTTGGCTTTATGGGTGTTCTTGTCCCCGAATCGTACGGAGGTTCGGGCTTGGATTATCATGATTATATAGCCGTCGTGGAAGAAATATCAAAAGTTGATCCTTCGATAGGGCTTTCTGTAGCGGCTCACAACTCATTGTGTACCAATCATATACTTTTGTTTGGGAATGAAGGGCAAAAGAAAAAATGGCTTCCAAAGCTCGCCTCGGGAGAGTGGATTGGTGCATGGGGGCTGACGGAACACAACACGGGTTCGGATGCGAAAGGAATGAACACAACTGCCCGCAAAGACGGCGATGAGTGGGTTATCAACGGTACGAAAAACTTTATCACGCACGGCAAATCGGGCGAAATTGCGGTGGTCATCACCCGTACGGGCGAAAAAGGCGACAACCACGGCATGACGGCTTTCGTGGTGGAACGCGGCACGCCGGGATTTGAAAGTGGTAAAAAAGAAAACAAACTCGGCATGCGGGCGAGCGAAACCGCCGAAATGGTCTTTCAAGACTGCCGCATCCCCGATGCGAACCGTCTTGGCGAAGTGGGCGAAGGTTTTATCCAAGCGATGAAAATCCTCGACGGCGGACGTATTTCTATTGGGGCGCTGTCGCTCGGTATTGCCAAAGGTGCGTACGAAGCGGCTTTCAAATACGCGCATCAGCGGGAACAATTCGGTAAGGCGATTTACAAATTTCAAAGTATTGCTTTCAAACTCGCCGATATGGCTACGGAAATTGAGGCTTCGGAATTGCTGTTGCACAAAGCGGCTTATTTGAAAAATCATAACCGCAATGTAACCCAAATCGGGGCGATGGCAAAAATGTACGCTTCGGAAACCTGTGTAAAAGTGGCTACCGAAGCGGTACAAATCCACGGTGGATACGGCTATACGAAAGATTTTCCGGTGGAAAAATTTTATCGGGATTCCAAACTTTGCACTATCGGCGAAGGTACGACCGAAATCCAAAAATTAGTCATTAGCCGGTGTTTGCATGCTAATTTGTAATCAAGATTAACCAAAAAAGCACCGAAACAAAAAAGTTCAATCTTTTGAGAGATTGAACTTTTTTGTTTTACAAAGTACGTTTCTTGGGGTTACACTTGCTTAAGGTCTTTGATCACTTTGAATGCTACATCAATACTTTCTTCGGGAACGATGATAGTGAACTCATTAGCTGTAGAAATAACCTCGTTCATATTGATGCCTTCCCACGCCAATCGTTGGAAAATAAAATAATATATTCCGGGGATAGAGATGTTCTCTTCGGGCAGTTTCACGCTGATAGAGGCTAAGTTGCTGAACTTGTAAAGTAATTTTTCATGTGCGAATACGCTTTCCATGTATCCATCAATGGTATTGCTTACGATGATACTTGTTTCATTCACGCCTCGTGATGACGTATAAAAAATATCTTTGTTCAATCGGATACGTGCCAGCAATTCGGCTTGGTTGTTGAGCAACGTGTCCGACATCAAGTAGGTGTAATCCGAAAGATTGGAACGTACCGTAATTTCGCCTATTTCTTTGAGAACTTTAGTAATCCTATGCGTAGAGCGAAATTCCATATCCATTGACAATCGCTTGAGGGCCATCACGATAGCACCATTGCGAACTTCTTTGCCCACTTCGTTTTGTATCTCTTTTCGGATGATACGCGAAAGCGAAGTTAAATTGATAATCCCTTGCGAAAGAGCCGTTTGCAGGAAAGGTTTTGTCTTAATATAGTGCTCCACCGCTGAAGAAATCGTTTTCATTTTTTCTTTCATATTCTTAGGGTTTTATAAGTAGTTATAGTTGTTACAAATATAAATAAAAAACGAAAGCAAACGAAAACTCTTTTCAATATTATTCAATTTTAACAAAACATATTTCATAGAGGGGTGAATCACCTAAAGAAAACATTATTTCATACTGATAATGCTGTCCACTACGTAGCGAGTATTGCCTCTCCACGGTACGGCACCATGATATTCTTTGTAATGAAGGTCAAATTTCTTTCCGCTATTAGACTCCAACTGCTTGAAAATCTCGGGATTTTGTATTGAAAATTCAAATTCGTAGCTTGTGATGACTCCTGTCGTACCACGCCCGAAGCCCTCTTGGATAAGCTTCCCTTCGTATGTTTTGAAAATGTTGCCTTTGCGCACCGCATAGTTCAAATATCCCGACTTGACGCCCTCACCGAATACGAAAAAATAATTGTAGTACACGTAGCCCCCTAAGCCTAATGCTAATAGCAATACAGTGATAATGATGCCTTTTTTCATACTAATAGGTTTGATGATTTATAATACGCAAATGTAAACAATTGAAAGCGAATAACGAACGTAGTGTCGGATATTTTTTTTTGTAAATTGAGAATCGTCCACTATTTAAAAATTATTTGTAGATTTGCGAAAAGTGCAATACAGCAGATTTTTCCCGAAAAGAAAATATGCCGAGGGGCAAAATGCTGTTTTTTACTATATTTTAATCTGTTATCTGACCAAATCATGCTTTCATTATTCAGACGTTATCGTTATTTTTTGCTTGCTATGCTGGTGCTTTCAGCAATTATATTAGGATTGTTTTACAATGCGCTCAAGCCCACACCAAAGCTGCCCATCTACCAGCCCGCCATGGTGCATCATGAATTGGTGGACAGCACTTTGCAACACGTGAAGAAGTACCACTCCATTGCCCCTTTTGCATTGCTTAACCAAAATGGCGATACGGTTACACTTCGCACGTATGAAAACAAAATCTATATCGCTGATTTTTTCTTCACCACTTGCCCTACCATTTGCCCTACAATGACCCGCAATATGGCAAAAATCCAAGAAGTCATCAAAGACGACCCGTCGGTCATGCTATTGTCGCATACGGTTACTCCCGAGATTGATTCGGTGGCTGTACTGAAACAATACGCACTGAAAAATGGTGTGATAGACCATAAATGGAATCTGGTAACAGGCGATAAAAAACAGCTCTATGACTTGGCCCGAAAATCCTATTTGGTCGTAAAAGACGATGGCTTTGGCAATCCTTATGATATGATACATACCGAGAATTTCGTGTTGGTCGACCAACGCAATCGCATACGCGGATATTATGACGGCACAAACGATGAGGAAATAAAAAAATTGCTCGCCGACCTTCATATACTAAAAGCCGAGAGCAATTAAATTCTATTTTTCACAAAGCAATATCGTTACGTTTTTTTAACGTATTGGGTGATGATGACAATCTGTTGACCATCTACTTTTCCTTCAATATATTGAGCATTTTCTCTGTCGAGCGATATCTTACGGACGAGAGTCCCTTGCTTAGCAACCATGCTTGAACCTTTTACTTTGAGGTCTTTGACAAGCACCACATTATCCCCCGCTTGCAGTATCGTGCCATTGCTATCGCGGTGTATGATGCGTTCGCTTTCGTCCAAATGCTCATCGGTAGCTTTGGCAAAGGCCAATTCTTCATCATCAAGATACATCATATTGAGCAAATCATTGCTCCACCCTTCTTTTTTTAGACGATTGAGCATACGCCAAGCCACTACTTTTACAGCACGGTGCTCGCTCCACATGCTGTCGTTAAGGCAACGCCAATGGTTGGGGTCTGTTTGTTCAGGATTTTCTATTTGGACTCTGCAAACAGCACACGCAAGTAGCGAACCATCCACGCCTCCTGCCCCTACGGGCGGCACTTCGAATACTTGTAAATCATTGGTTGCACCGCACAATTCGCAGCAATTGCCACTTCGGTCTTTTAGTTCTTGAAGTAAATTACTCATGGTATATGTAAAAAAATAATATGAATTCTTTGTTTCGGCAAAAATACGGTGTTTTCTTTAGACCTGATATAGTATTTTTTGGAAATAATTCAAATCCCTGAAAAAACACGTAGAATTATTGACAACTGTATTTTTAAAATATACTAATCATCTCATTTTAAATAAAATAAACTTCCGCATCAGCGCCTTAAATTCTTTAGTGTTGCCAAATAATTATAGACAACAGATTATTAAGTTTGAGAAGCAATAATTTTAATGAAATTTCCATCACATATTGTGATTTTGAGTAACATTTTCCTTTTCTTTTAAACCGCGCCAAATAATGCCTGATTCTGCTGTTATAGCCTTCTACTGTGAACGTTTCTGCTTTTGATTCACACTGTTTTTCACTTGGAATTAATTCCGAATAACTCTTCCAATAATCACTACAAAAGCCGTTGATTTCTTTATTTTTCAATCTATCCCAAAGTTTTTTGAAGGTTGCCGTGTTTTTTTTCTATAAACAAAGTCGAGGTAGCGTTTTCCAAATCTATCAACAGCCAGCCAGAGCCAACGGTAGTTTTTTTATTTTGCACAAAACTATGGATCTCGTCCAGTCCAACGATTTCAACAGGTTCTTCCGATTGAGGCAAGGAAACAGCGTCTCCCCATTTTTAATAGCCTCCACCGCTTGTTCCTTGTATATTTTCAATAAACTTTCCGCATCTTCCAATTTATAGCCCCAACTGTCCACAAAAAGCCCTTTTTTACTCAGATTAGTTAGTGCGTATTCAGAAAACTTTCTAACATCACCCGATATAAAATTAATGATATTATTGTTTATAATCCCTATTTTTGCACTTTTAGACGCTATTTTTAAAACATCGCCGACCTTTCCGACTACTTCTATCGCTGTTTCCGATTTTTTAACAGCCTTCAAACTCCCTTTGGCAACTTTGTAAATCCCTTT